>DAOTUZ010000106.1:0-58274 GCA_034437295.1 Anaerolineae bacterium
CCTACGCACTAAGGGAGAACAGCGGTGGTTAGCCCTTTTAGCCTTCCTCGCTTCTGAGCGTCAAAAAGTAGATCGGCGTACGCTTGCCCGCCTCATCTGGCAGTATGAGGATAGGCCGCTGGATCGTCTGCGCCGGCATACTTTAGAGGAACTGAAGAAGAAAATCCCCTCTGAACTTCTGGAGATTACGCCGGACAGCGTTCGCCTGATAACCGATAACTTATGGGTAGATGCCAACGCCTTTACTGATGCGCTCGATGATTCAGATGATCCGGTGCGAAAATTACTCTCGGTTGATGAGGCGCTGGCGTTGTATACGGGTGATTTTATGGAGGGGTTTATCTTCCCTGAAATTGGGGCGTTTTCAGAGTGGCAGGAAAATAAAATCATATTGTTGAGGGACTTATTTACCAAGACGATTAGCGACAAAACATTAGAATTTTTTCGCGCTGGCGATCTGTCGGGCGCAGAAGCTTATGCTGCCCGATGGGTGAAGCGCAGTCCGGGAGATGCGCGCGCGCACGCATGGCTGCTGAGCATTTATGAACGGCAGGCGAACGCGAAAGCCAGATCGCGGCATTTACGTAGTACAAAGGCTATTTTTGCTAAATATGGAATTGCGCCCACTGATTTTCGGCGCGCGCAGGCGCAGGTGAGCAATCTTATCGCTCAACCGTTCGGAAAGCTGCCGCTGAAAAAAGCTCCGCTTAAAGAAATTGTGATGCCCGATCGGGGTCGGGGGAATCCACCGTTTTATCAGGATTACCTCGACGCGCTGTTTAATCTTGCTGCGAAAGACCCTGATCAGGCGGTTAAATATGCGGGGAATATCTCGCGAATCTTGTTTGATCTGATGGATCACCCGCAGCAGGTGGAGCAGATGCTCGCGGAAGTTGAACGGCTGATTCTCGATGGCGATCACGGCGTAAACTTGGAGATCGAGTTTCGCTTGACCTTGCAGCGCCTGCGTATTTACCGCGCACTATCATTGAGTGATAAAGCCGTACAACTGGTCAACCGTTTTCGGGATGATGAGATCCCTTTGTCGGAGATCGATCATGAAACCAGGGCCGACTGGTTGAGAAACCGCGCTTTAATCCGCTGCTGGATAGAGGGCGACTATAAGCGCGCATTGGACGATTTTGAACAAGCGCGGGTTGAAGCCGTCCTTGCCGGCAAGATGGACTGGGAAATAGGCATCATTGCAGATATGGGGCTGGTTCATTGGAATCAGGGAAACTATACGCTGGCTGAACAGCTTATCAAGTTTAGCCGCGATCAGTATATGCTCATTGGTGGGCATGACCTGAGTGTGATCCGCTGCGTTGGTAATGTAGGGCTGGTTTATTTGTTTCAGGGGAAGCTGGATTTAGCTTATAAAAGTGTGTCTCGCCAATTGGAGCTAGCAACCAGCCTGTCCTACACCCATGAGATACGGCGCGCAACCGGTAATCGGGGCGTTCTTCGCTTCCATCTGGGTGAATACGGCGAAGCGATTGCCGACCTAGAAACATCTATCCAGATGGTCAAGGCTGAAAATGAAGGCTACGCGAACAGCTTGCTCAATTTGAGCCGCTGCTATCGGGCGCAGAAGAATCAGCAGTTAGCCTATGAATTGGTGAATGATGCGCTCACCTTGGCGGAAGCCAAAGGCTACCACAGCCTTAAAATCATTGCGCAGCGTGCGCTGGCTGAAGTTTTGCCTCATGAACAGGCTGTCGAATTGTTAAAAGAAACAATAGATGCTGCGCGTGAACGCCAGCGACGTTTTGATGAAGCGGCGTGCCTGCTGCTGCTGGCCGAATATACCCGTGACGCCCGTTCTCAGAATACTTACTGGCAACAGGCGTCACAAATATTACATACGCTTGGGGCTGAATATTGGCTTGAAAAAAGCCCGTTTGAGCTTCCCACGCTGTAAACTACAGCGCTGCTGTTAATTTCGCAGCGGTTTGTTGGTTTGCAGCATGTGGGCGATGCGTTCCATCGTCTTTGGCTCGCCTAACAAGCTCAAAAATGCTTCGCGTTCG
This sequence comes from Anaerolineae bacterium, assembly GCA_034437295.1. Taxonomy (GTDB): domain Bacteria; phylum Chloroflexota; class Anaerolineae; order Aggregatilineales; family Phototrophicaceae; genus Flexifilum. The sequence continues at coordinate 2,031 of DAOTUZ010000106.1, forward strand.
AGATCAAGCATCACCTGCTCATCAATCCAGCCCGGTTCGCTGATTGCGCCGCCGGTGAGGATGTAGCCCAATTTACGCAGGATGAGCGCATCATGTTCGCTGGCATAGCCGCCATCTACAAAACCTTCAACCGCCAGCATCAGCGCGGCATAGGCATCGCGCCCCGCAGCGTAAACTTTGCCAGCGTGCTGCGGCACATAATTTCGCGCCAGATGCAGGGCTTCGCGCTTGGCTTCCCCGAACAGGTAACTACGATTCATCACGATACGATCACAGGCCGTCAGGAAGCCCATTTCGCGTGCCATCTTCGCGCTTTCGCTTACTTTCGCCAGCGCAATATTCTCAAAAGCCTTTTGCAGATGCGGCAGCGGATCGGCGTTCTGATGGCTAAGCATGACCGGATTGACAATACGGCGTACCATTTCTTTACAGCCGCCGCTTCCCGGAATGACGCCGACGCCTACTTCCACCAGCCCCATGTAAAGTTCCGCGTGGGCAACCACCCGCGACCCCGCCATGATCAGCTCTGCGCCGCCGCCTAGCGCCATATTGTGCGGGGCGATGATCACCGGTTTGTTGGCATTACGCATAGCTTGCATCAGGCTTTGTGATGATTTGATGAGCGCGTCAAGCTGATCGAACTGCCCGGCTTGTGCCGCCATCGCCACCATGAACAGGTTTGCGCCGATGCAGAAGCGTTCAGCTTCACTGCCGATGATCAGCGCGTCAAACTGAGTCCCTAACAGCTCTAGCGCTTTCCAGCCCATCTCGATCAGGTCTGTATCTAGCGACTGTGCGGGGCTGTGAATTTCGAGCAGCGCTGCGCCATCGCCAATATCCCAAATGCTGGCGCCGGAATTGCGGGCGACGGGTGAAGTGACGGAGCGCAGCTTTGCGACTTGAATCGCCAGCGTGTCTTGCGGTAGGGTGACATAAACCTGCTCTTGTGGGCTGTAATAGGCGATGGCGTTACCAGCGGCATCGCGCTGGTAAAAAGTGTCAGCGCCATTTGCCAGCATTTGCTTCACCCAGTCAGCAACTGGATAGCCTGCGGCTTCAAACTGCGGCACGGTTTCGGCTACACCCAGCGCGTCCCAAATTTCAAACGGGCCAAGTTCGTGGCTAAAACCCCATTTTTGGGCATTGTCGATGTTGACGATGGTTTCGGTAATTTCCGGCACGCGCTGCGAAGCGTAGGCCAGATAAAAGGCGTGATGATGCCAGAGATACTTTGCTGCGCGATCTTCTTCCCCTAACAGCAGCTTGATGCGTTCGCCTGTATTTTCAACTTTACGATGCTTGCCCACGCTGTCGAAACGCGCCTTTGCCGGCGGCTCATAGTCGAAGGTTTTGAGGTTAAGCGTCCAGAATTCTTTTTCGCCGCTCGCGCTCTTCACCGTCTTATAGAAACCCTGCCCGGTTTTATTGCCCAACCACTTGTTTTCCAGCAGCTTATCGAAGAGGGCGGTGGTGCCGGCATGTTCTAATACAGGGCGCGCTGGATCGTCGGGGATAGCCGGATATAGGTTACGGGCGACGCCAATGGCAACATCAATGCCGACCAGATCATTGAGGCGGAAGGTGGCGGTCTTAGGGCGGCCAATCAGCGGACCGGTGATGCTGTCAATTTCTTCAACCGTAAAATCGCCGTCGAGCGCAGTATTGATACCTTGCATGCCGGTCATGGTCATGAAGCGGTTGCCGATAAAATTGGGGGTGTCTTTGCATAATACGACGCCTTTGCCCAACACTTCATTGCCATACTGCTGAAGGAAAGCCAGAATTTCAGGATCGGTATTCGGGCCGGGGATCACTTCCAGCAGTTTTAGGTAGCGCGGTGGGTTAAAAAAATGCGTCCCTAAAAAGCGGCGCGTGAATGCTTCGGGAAGCCCTTCAGCGATCTCGTGAATGGGCAGCCCGCTAGTGTTGGTGCTGACGATGGTGTTTGGCGAAACGACTTCGGCCAGCTTCGCCATCAATGCCCGTTTCACATCCAACCGCTCAACCACCACTTCGATGATCCAATCCGCATCGGCCACTAACGCCAGATCGTCATCAATGTTGCCGGTGCTGATCAGGCTGAGATCGTTCTGGCTGAACAGTTGGGCGGGGCGGCTGCTGGCGGCGCGTTTTAGCCCCTCATTGGCAACTGCGCTGCGCTTTGCCGGAGGATCGCCGGGCTGCGTCTCTTTCGCGGCAATATCCAGCAGTGTCACTTTAACGCCGACGGATGCTAATAGGGTGGCAATGCCGCCGCCCATCGTGCCGCTGCCGATCACTGCTGCTTTGCATATTTGATAGGCCATAAAAGGAAGCTCCTTATCATTGAGAGTCTTATCTGTCTAAAAAACAGCGTTATTTCCTTCAACCGGTGAAGAATCTATTACGACACCTGCCGTTTGAGGACTGCCTTCATCAAACGTTACCCTAACTCCTTACTTGAATAGTCGAGAATGCGCCGCGCTATGATGAGGGTGTTAATCTGCCCTGTGCCCTCAAAAATATCATTGATTTTGGCATCGCGCATCCATTTTTCGGCCAACCATTCGCGGCTGTAACCCATCGGGCCAAGCAGTTCGACGGCCTTCTGCGAAATTTGCGTGACCACTTTTCCGGCTTTGGCTTTGCACATGGCCGACTCTAAATTGTTCGGCAGTCGTTGATCTAACAGGGTGATCGCGCGCAGCGTGAGCAAGTAAGCGGCCTTCAACTGCGCTTCCATCTCTAACACATCGCGTTGAATGGCGCTCAGTTTGTGATAGGGAAGGTTGTAGGGAATTTCGATGCCCTGTTCGGCCAACTTTTCTTTGACGAACTCCAGCGATGCGCGGCCAATGCCTATCGCGCTGGCAGAAACCAGCGGGCGGGTAGCGTCAAAGGTTGCCATTGCCCCTTTAAAACCGCCGCCGCCTTCGCGCTGCACTTCTGGGCTTCCGAGAATGTTATCGGCGGGGATGCGGGCATTGTCAAGCACAATTGAGACGGTATCACTGGCGCGGATGCCATGCTTGATTTCGGTTTTAGTCACTTTTACGCCGGGCGTTCCGGCTTCGACCACAAACGGACGCATGCCAGCACGCCCTGCGCTGCGGTCAATGGATGCCCAGACCACAACCAGCCCGTCTGATTCATCTAAAGCCAGCTTGCCATTGGTACAGAATATTTTTTCGCCGTTCAGCACCCATTGGCTGGCTTCTTTATCGAGCGTAGCGGTGGTTTGGATGGCGCTGGTATCGCTACCCGCGCCGGGTTCGGTCATCGCCATCGCGCCCCATGCCGGAATTTCACCCTCAGCAAAGCGCCGCAAGAAACGCAGCTTTTGCTCTGGCGTGCCTACGGCTTCGATAGCCGCGCCGCCTAGTGAGCCGCCGGGCAAGCACAGATAAACGCCAGCATCGCCCCAACTAAGCATCTCAATCATCAGCATCAGGCGCAGATTTTGCGTGCTTTGGCGTTCCGCCTTCTTTTCGCCGTCAGCCGGCGGCGTTGCCAGTTTATCCAGCGTCTTTTTTTGCATCTCGCGCATCACCGGCCAGATATTCTGCACGAATAGATCGGGGCGCTGATGCTCATTTTCGTCCAGTTCGCGGCTGGCAGGGCGCATGAAGAATTCCGCCGCCATCTTCGCCATATCAGCCTGCTGCTGCACGTGTTCGGGAATTTCAAAAGAAATGGTCATGAGAAGCCTCCTAAAACTAAGTCATTGTTTCTGCTAATTCCCAACGCCGTACAAAATCTGGATGGTCTTGAACTTTTGAGTTTGGCTGCGGCAATTTGATAGTTCCACTTGCATAGAAGGCAATATATTCAACCAGCTTTGCAGAGGGTGTAAAACCATGCGTCTCAGCCTTTTTGATAATTTCAGCAACACTATCTTTGCTGTTTGTTCTTACATGGGTTGTGATCACGTCGCCTTCGTCATCGAATCTCAAATAGACTAGCCACATATTGCGCTCCTAAACAGTTGCTAACCCTTCAAACGTTGTAAATCCGCGCGCATTGCGCAGCCAGCGCTCGGCGGGATATTCGCGGATGAAGCAGTAACCGCCTAGCACCTGCACGCCGGTATCCGTCACGGTGAGCGCGGCTTGATCGGCATACTGTTTGGCGAGATAAGCCGCTTTTGTTGCATCCTGCCCCTGATCAATCTGCCATGCCGCATCCCAAACCATCAGGCGCGCAGAATCAACCTCAATTGCGGCTTCCGCCAGCATGAAAGCGATGGCCTGCTTAGTGGCAATTGGCGCGCCAAAGGCATGGCGCTCCTTCGCATAGTCCCGCGCATATTCATAGGACGAACGGGCAACGCCCACAGCCAGCGCCGCCAGTGCCACGCGACTGCGGTTAAGGATGGCCTGATAATCACAGCCTACCGCGCCCCCCAATCGGCAGGGCACATCTACACGCACATCGTTCAGTTTTACGCGGTAGGTGGAAAGCGCACGTAAGCCCATCAGCTTTTCTTCACCTTCGACTTCCAACCCTTCAGTTCCACGCTGCACCAGATAAGCATCAATGCTGCCGGTATCGCTGTTTTTGGCATAGATCAGCATCATATCAGCGCTGTTTGCCAGCGGCACATAGGCCTTCACGCCATTTAAGCGCACTTTGTCGCCTTCAAGCGTGGCCGATGTTTTGAGATCGCGCGCGTCAAAGAAGATGCCCGGCTCTAGCAGCGCAGCGGTCATTTGTGGCGCCTTTTCTTCGAGAAACTGCGGCAGCCATACATCGCGCTGTTCGGCTGTGCCGTATAGGCTGATTGGATAGGCGGCTAATGCAGGCGCCATCACCGCCAGCGCCGCCGAAAGATCGCCAAAGGCGAGTTCTTCAGCCGCCAGCACGCCCGTTAATGCGCTCATCTCGCCCAACCCGCCTAACGCTTCGGGAATAGCGGTGGGTACTAGCCCAATTTGCCAGCCTTTATCAATCACGCTGGCAGGGAAGCCCCCGCCTTCATCTGATTCATGGGCAATTGGGCGAATATCGTTGGTGGCATACCGGCGTACTGTCTCAATTAACTGCTGCTGTTCGTCGCTAGGGGTGAATGAAACCATGGGTTGAAACTCCTTTAATTAAAACTTTCGTGGTGTGGCACAGCGTTTATGATCTCAAATGGCGGATACCCGCTTTTAGACGATCTTCCATTCTTCCAAAAATACGGCTCTTGGCTGACTGCTGCCGTGACCAAGATCGATAGTGGCCTCAATGATCCGTCCATCAGCTTGGGTGATCATCAGGTCGGTAAGCGGGTTGAACATGATTTTCCAGCGCCGCAGCCACACGTCGCCGCTTCCCTCAAAGCGCAGGCTGATATATAGAAATGGCTCTTCACGCTTGCCGTGAATAATCGCGCCGCGAATTTCGCGCATCACTCGCGGATCATTGAACAGCGTGGCTTCTGCTTCACAGAGATATATGAATTTCTGATCGGAGTGAGTGCCGGAAATGAGCGTTTCTCGATTGCTCTGTAACCCAAATTCAACGGCGCGGCCTTCAATGATATTTTCAGGTGGATTTACGCAAATGAGGCGTAAGTGCAGCGGGTAATTGGTGGCTATCATGAATGTGCTATAACTCCGTACATAAGATGATCGGCCATGCGCCCTGCAATGGTTGCGCCGCTCAAGCGACCTTCAGGGCGATACCACACACCTACCCAATTCTGCGCGCCTAAAAGCGTCTTGATGTAAATTGATGCGTCAATAGGGCGAAATTCGCCTTGGGCGATACCTGTTTTGACGACCTGCAAGAATAAATTTTCGAACTCATCGCGGCGTTTGAAAAATTGCTGGCGACGTTCGACAAAAGAAACAAATTCAGCATGATCCTTGGGTTTGGCTTCTATGTGAGGCGGGGCTACCTGCGCCAGCGCCTTGAGTTCAAAGACCATCGCCGCGCCAATAGCCGGATGTTCAGTCAAGCCGGCGATATGAGCAGCAATCATGCGGTGTAGTTTCACTGAAGGGGAAGTATCGGCGTAAGTGAGCGGTTCAATGCGGGCAATACCTGCTTCAAGCCCCATTTCTAACACGGCCAACACCAGTGAATCTTTATTTGCGAAATAGTGATACAGCGTTCCAGCAGTAAGCGAAACCTGCGCGGCAATTTCTTTCATCGTGGTTGCAACATAGCCATGGCGTTGTAAAACGTCGGCAGCGGCCAGCACAATCGCTTCACGATTGACCGTTTGTTCAGCGGGTTTACGTGCCAAGAAATGCGCGCTTTCGGAATAGTGAATTTCAAAATAATCAAATCTGAATTTGATTATAGTTGGCAGTCAATGGATGTCAAATAGGGGAGAATGAGAGGCTGCCGCGTGTTGAGGAAGCGAACACCAAATGAAGCCTGTTTTTATGCTCTTTCCGCTTCAGGTATTTTCATAGATGCTCAATAAAATAGCGCAGCGCGGTTACTGCCCGCTGATATTCATCCAGCGGCAAATGTTCGTTGGGCGTATGATCAAGATTGCTGTCGCCCGGCCCATACGCGATGATCGGGCAGTTCCACACTTCGCCCACGACATTCATATCGCTGGTGCCAGTTTTGAGGACGAAACCAGGCCGTTCATGGGTCGTTTCACGAATGGCCGCCAGCATTCCCCGCACCAGCGCATTATTTCTATCGCCCTGATAAGCGCGCTCTAACCCGTGCGCGTGAAGCGCTGCGCCTTCATCTGCCAGTGTTTCTAATGCTGCCAGCGCTTCTTTGGGGGGGCAGGTAGGGGGAAGGCGCAAACTTAGCGCCACACGCACCGTTTCCCTGAAGTGATCGGTTTCGGTGTTGATGGCGCGTAGGTGCGCCCAAACTTGCTCAAAGGCGGCGGTCAACCCCTGATTACGTTCTTTGGCCCATGTTTCGACGCGCACCCAAAAGGCCGCCCCTAATGCTCCGGCGCTGGGTTCGGGGCGGGCGGTATGCGCCACGGGGCGGGTGAGCGTGTATTCCAATACCAACCGGCCTTTGTAGCCTAAGGTGATCCGGCTTGATCCGCTCGGCTCACCAATGATGCACAGATCAGGGCTGAACTGATCGCGGATATGGCGTGCGCCTTTGCTGGTGGCGCATTCTTCCTCAACCGCGCCAGCGACGATGACCCGCCAGCCCGCCGGAATTTTCGCTGAAGCGGCGGCTTCGGCAAACGCGCACAGCGATCCTTTCGCATCTACGCTGCCGCGCCCGTATAAAACACCCTCACGCACTTCAACCGGCAGATCGCCAGGGAAGGTGTCAATATGGCCGAGTAAAATGAGCGTGTGTTCGGCATGGGGATCGCCCACTATGCCTACTGCGCTGCCAGAGGCATCTTTCTGCGCCATAAAGCCATGATGATTCATCCATTCAACCAGATAGCTGACGGCCTCTTGTTCATGGGTCGAAGGGCTGTAACGCCGCACGAGTTCTGTGAGTAATTCAGACATAAGATTTTGAGCCGCAAGCTGTGATGAGCGCCAAGAAATATCAAATTGGCAACCCTAGCCGCTTGGCGGCTTAAGCAATCCTTTCGATAATCGCCTCAGTTGTTGCGTGGGTGCTGCCTGTGTGGCGCGTATTTTGCGCCGCTGATCGCACGCGCCCGGCATGGTCAGCATAGCCGAGATCATCCAGTAGCATCGCGGCGCTAAGAATGGCGGCGCGGGGGTCTGCGATTCCCTGACCGGCAATATCTGGCGCGCTGCCGTGTACTGGCTCAAATACGCCGTGCCCGTTTGCGCCGATATTGGCCGATGGCGCAATCCCCAAACCGCCGGTGAGTCCGGCAGCGAGATCGCTCAGAATATCGCCAAACAGGTTGGTGGTCACGATCACATCATAGCGCGATCCGTCTCCGTTCAGCGCATCTTGGGCTAAGTGCATCGCTGCCGAGTCCACCAGCCCTTCATCTACGCTGAGATCAGGGTATTCTGCCGCTACTGCAAAGGCGCGTTCGCGAAATAACCCACAAGTTTCCTTTAAGACGTTCGCCTTGTGGATGATGGTCAGTTTCTTCCGGCGTTTCATCGCCCATTCGCAGGCGGCGCGGGTGATGCGCTCGCTGGCATATGCGGTGATCACCCGTTCAGCGATAGCGGTGCTGCCGCCATCTTCGATGCGCTCGCGGCGGCTGTATAGACCTTCGGTGTTCTCGCGCACGATCAGCACGTCCAGCCCGCTGCCCTGTGCCGGACGCAGGTTGCAAAACAGGTCAAAGTGGCGGCGCAGCGTAAGGATCGGGCTTTGATAGCCAGAAACTTTACCCATTGGTGATTGGGTTGCGCCGAACAAAACAGCGTCTGAATCTTCGCACAATGCCAGCGTCTCGCGGGGCAGCGCATCACCCACGCGCTCAAAAGTGCCAAAGCCGGCATCAGCAGGCTGAAAGCTGAGCGGCAGATGCAGAGACTCTAAGACCTGTACCGCCGCTGGAATGACCTCCGCGCCGATGCCGTCGCCATTGATGACGGTGATTGTGGGCATTTAGACCGACTCTTTCTGAAAGCGTTTTTGGAGCATGGGCAATAGGCCGCCTTCGCTCAGGATGGCTTGCACGCTGGCCGGCGGCGGCGTGAAGGTGAAATGTTGATTCCCTACGTGAATTTCGCCGCGTTCAATGTCTAGCGTGATGCTTTCGCCCATTTGCGCCACCTTATTTAAGCCTTCGCAAATGATCGGCAGCACCCCCTGATTGACGCAGTTACGGAAGTACAGCCCATTGAATGACTCAGCAATAATGGCGACCACCCCCGCATATTTGAGCGCAATCACCGCCTGTTCGCGGCTGCTGCCACAGCCCCAGTTGCGCCCTGCGACGATCACATCGCCCTGCCGTGCATTGGTGGCGAATGAAGGATCAAGGTCTTCCATCGCATGTGCCGCAAAATCTTTGGGATCGCGCACTTTATAGGTGTACTTGCCCGGAAAAATCACATCAGTATTCACGTTATCGCCATATACCCAGGCGCGGTGCTGTGTCATGATCATGCCTTTGGAATGTTCGATCACAAAAACTCTCGCGGGTCGGTGAGGCATCCCGTGATGGCGCTGGCGGCGACCACATACGGGCTGGCGAGATAGATTGGCGCGTCGGCGGTGCCCATGCGTCCCTTAAAATTGCGGTTGGCGCTGGTGATGCTGGCATCATTGGGCGCGGGTATCCCCATATGATTGCCCATACACGGCCCACAGCCCGGCGTGCCAATTGTCGCGCCCGCTTCTAGCAGCGTCGAGAGCGTGCCATCTGCTGCTGCGCGTTTCAGCACTTCGCTGCTGGAAGGGATCACGATCATGCGGATGCTCACTTTATGGCCGCGCAGCACTTCCGCCGCTGCCGCTAAATCCTCATATTTGCCGTTGGTGCAGGTGCCTAGAAATGCCTGCTGTACCGGTTCTCCGGCGATCTCTTCGATGCTTTGTACGTTATCTGGCTGGTGTGGCCGCGCTACCAGCGGGGCTAACGTGCCTACATCGAGCGTGTATTCTTCGCTGTATTCAGCATCCTTATCGGGATACAGCGGCGTATACTCACGCTGGCGGTTCGCTTCTAGATAGTCAAAGACGCGCTGGTTGGGCGGTAGGTAGCCGTTCATTGCGCCAAACTCGGCCATCATATTCGGCAGCACCGAGCGATCATCAATCGAGAAATGATCGAGCGCGTCCCCTGTAAATTCAATCGAGCGATAGGCGCCGCCGCTGATGCTGCGATCTCCGATCAGCTTCAAGCTGATGTCTTTGACGGTGACGCCGCGTTGCAAACGCCCGTTCAATGTCACCCGCATCGCTTCGGGCACGCGCAGCCATAATTCACCCGTAGCCCATAACGCCGCCATCTCGGTACGGCCTACACCCATGCCGAACGCGCCCATCCAGCCAAAATGGGTGCTGTGGCTGTCTGAGCCGAAGATCACTTCGCCGGGCAGCACTAACGCTTCTTCGCTGATCACCTGATGGCAAATGCCGCGACCAACTTCAAAGAAATGGCCGATGCCTTGTTCGCGCACCCACTGACGAATTTCAGCGTGATTCAAGGCATGATCGGTTGTTGGCGCAGGCACTGCGTGATCCAGTGTGATCACCACGCGATCCGGCCGCAAAATCCGTTCCGCGCCAATTTGTAGGAAGGTTTTGCGAATGGCGGCGGTGTTGTCGTGGCTGAAAATTACATCAGGGCGCACATCCAGCAGATCACCTGCGCGGGCGATCTCAAGTCCTGCTGCGCGGGCGAGTGCCTTTTCGACGAAGGTATATCCGACCATTTTAAATTCTCACCCCGGATGCTTCGTCCTCAGAGAGAGAGGCGAAAGCGAACGCTGATATTTCTTCAGTTGCGGGCGTATTTACTTCGTGTAACAGGGCATCAATTTCGTCAAGCGTGAGCGGGGCAGTATCGGCACGACGTTTGACGACCTGCGTCACGTCTTTGATCACGTCGTCGGGAATGGACAGCCCTAGCGTTTGGGCGCGATCCCGGATCGTGTTCCAGCCAGTCAAGCGGTGGCCGATGGCAATTTCACGGGTGAGGCCGAAATCTTCAGGCCGCAGCACCTCATAGGTTGTTGGGTCTGCCAATACTGCTTTGGCGTGAATGCCCGCTTTGTGAATGAAGGCTGATGCGCCGGTGATCACGTTGCTGAACGGCACTTCAATGTTGCAGTATTCCGCGATCAGCGCATCTAATTCGGGCAGCAGCGGCAGGCGATATTTGCTCACATAGCCGCGATCTAGCGTGTACAACCGCGCGATCAGGCCGCCGAGTGAGGTGATCCCGTTGCGTTCGCCAATGCCAAGAATGGTGGTATCTATGTGGGTAGCGCCAGCTTCGAGCGCGGCGCAGGCGTTGGCGATGGCGCACCCGCTGTCGTTATGACCGTGAAATTCAATATCCAGATGGGTTAATCTGACCAGATGATGCACCAGCGTCCACACCTGATTGGGCGTTGCCACGCCGACGGTATCGGCTACCCCCAGCCGATCCACCATCTCAGTATCGGCCACCGCCAGATACACGCGATAGAGATCGCTTTCTCGGCTGCGGAAACTGTCTTCGGTGCTGAAACGCAGCATCACATTCGGCGCCTGCTCACGGGTGAAGGTGATCACATCCAGCGCCAGATCGATGATCTGGGCGATATCTTTGCCGTGACTATGCGTCATCAACTGCTGCGATGTGCCGATCACGATATCAATGCCGCGCACGCCTGTATCTAAAGCGCGCAGCACATCTTCACGGTTGCAGCGCACATGTGTCAGAATACGCGCGTTTAAGCCCATACCGACGATAGCCCGAATATCGGCTTCGCTTTGCGGGGAGGCGCAGGGGGAAGTCATCTCGATTAGCTCGATACCGAATTGATCCAGCATCCCCGCGATATGCTGTTTTTGGGCGGTTGTGAAGGTTGCGGTGTTAAACTGCTCCCCTTCGCGTAAGGTGCTTTCAATAATCGAGAAATTATCCAGCGGCATCGTTCAAGACCTCCACAACCGTTTGTAGTACGGTGAACCAATCGTTTTCTTCAATGATCAAAGGCGGCAGCAGTCGCAGAACTGTTGCGCCAGCAGGCAGCGCCAGCACCCCGCGATCTTGCAGCGTTTGTAAAATGGGGGCCACTTTGCCGCGCAGTTCGATCCCTAACAGCAGCCCCCGCCCACGAATATCGCGGTATGCCGCCTCTTTAAGATGTTCGCGGAAATAGGCCTGTGCGCTGTCTCCCAAGCGCCGCACATTGGCGAGTAAATCAGGGTCGCTCAGCAAATTCAGAACGGCTAGGCCAGCCGCACAGGCCAGCGGATTACCGCCAAAGGTACTGCCATGCGCGGCTGGTGGCAGTGCGCCGATGGTTTCGCTCATCAGCACCGCCCCCATCGGCAGGCCGCCAGCGATACTCTTAGCGAGCGTAACCAGATCAGGTTGAATCCCTGCATCCTGTTGATAAGCAAACAGCGTGCCGGTACGCCCAAATCCAGTTTGAATTTCATCTAGGATCAACAGCGTGCCATTGGCGCGGCAGGCTTCTTGCAGCCCACGCAAATAATCTACCTGTGCCGGATGTACGCCGCCTTCGCCCTGCACCGGCTCGATGATCACGGCGGCGGTATCTGGCGTGAGCGCGGCTTGCAGGCGTTCGAGATTGTTGAACGGCACAAAGCTGACACCCTCAATCAACGGCTCGAATGGCTCGCGATAGGTTTTTTCCCATGTGGCGCTGAGTGCGCCCATCGTGCGCCCGTGAAAAGCGCGCATGGTTGCAATCACGCCGCGCCGCCCCGTGACCAACCGCGCAATTTTGAGCGCGGCTTCTACGGCTTCGGTTCCGCTGTTGCAGAGGAATACCCGCCGGAAAGATTCACCCGCCGCTTGTACCAATGCCGCCTGATATTCGGCGCGCACGGGGCTATAGAAAATTTCAGGGCAGATGACGAGTTTGCTTAACTGTCGTTCAATTGCCGCTTGAATGGCTGGATGCCCATGCCCAAAGTTCGCCACGCCGCGCCCAGTCACGCAGTCTATATAGCGCCGGCCAGCATCGTCATAAAGGAATGCGCCTTCGCCGCGCACAATCGTTAGATCGCGCTTGAGGTATGCGCCGCTGCTGTACTGGCTTTCGAGTTCTCTTAGTGAAACCGATTGTTCAATCATGAAAGACCCTCTGGCATTAGGTGCTGAATGAAACTTGCTCTCACGGCTGGCTTTTCTTTTCACTCAGCGCCTAAAACTTGGCGCTCAGCCCTGACAATATGTGTGCCGCTTCCCTCAAATGCCGCATCCAGTGGCGATTCAACCCGTGCGTCTGCCAAAATGATCTGCTTGACGCCAGCTTCTAGTGCGCGTTCGGCGGCGATCAGCTTCTTCTTCATGCGCCCCTGCGCGAAATTGGCATAGTGACCCAGCTCATTTGCGCTAAAGTTGGCGATTAAGGAGTCGGGCTGGCTGACTTCTCTCAGCAGGCCAGGCACGTTGCTCAAGATCATCAATGTCTTTGCATGCAGCCCGCCAGCGATCAGCGCCGCCACCAGATCGCCATCTACATTCAGGCGCTCTCCATCAGAGCCTAGCGCCACTGGCGAAATCACCGGAATGACCCCCGCCTGCAATAAGGCCTGTAGAGTCTGGATTGCGTTATCGCTCAACGGCTCAAGCGCCCCTGAATAGTCGTCGCGAATAATCACCTGTCGCCCGTTTACCAGCCCGCGAATGGCTGTTTTACGCTCTGCGCGCAGCACGCTCACGCCGGAAAGCCCCGCAGCTTGCGCCCCGAAATAGCTTAGTGCTGTCGTCACCCGCGTATTCACCAGCCCCGCCGCCGCGCAGTAAATCTCCAGCGTTTCAGGGTTGGTATAGCGGCTGCTGTGCCCGCCAGGGGTGGTGATCATCTGCGGCGGCACGCCCATGCGCTCGCCCAAAGTGTTGGCGGCATCACTGGCGCCATGCACCACGATCCATTGTTCACCGCTGCGCACCCGCCTTACGACATTTGCCAGCGTTTGCACAGGATCAATGCCAGCGCCGCCGCCAATTTTCAAAACTTGAAGATTGCTCATCTACTCAACCCTTTTGAACCATAAGTGACGCTGAAAAAGGCGGCGTGAGGCCCCTCTGTGCTGCCCGTCGCCTTTCACGGATAAAAGCCGCCGAATCTCAAGGCCGTCGCCTCATCAAAACCGCACATCAGGTTCATACACTGTACTGCGCTGCCTGCTGCGCCTTTACCGAGATTGTCAATCGCGCAGAGCAAGGCCGCCCGCCCGGATGCCGGATCGTATTCCCAGCCCACATCGGCATAATTGGTGCCTGCTAAAAGATGCGGTTCTGGATGCCGATGAATGCCGGTTTTGTCATGTACGATCCGCACAAACGGCGACTCGCCCCATGCAGACCGGTAAGCCGCCCAGATATCCTTTTCCTGTACGCTGCGCAACGTGACGTAAACCGCCGCCGCCGCGCCGCGCACCAGTTCTACGCTGGTTACGGCCATGCGTACATCAAAATCGCCCCGCGCCGATAGTGACTGGCGCACTTCTGCTTCATGGCGGTGGCCGGTCATTTGAAATGACCGCACCACGCCAGCCCGCGCCGGATGATGGCTGCTTTCGGTAGGGCTGCGCCCTGCTTCGCTGCTGCCCACTTTCAAATCGGCTATCAACGGTTGATCGGTGTTTAGGATACCGGCGTGTACCAGCGCCCATACTGCCAGCGTGACCGCAGTTGCGTTGCAGCCCACCCCGCTGGCATATGCTGCGCCGATCAGCGCCGCACGGTTGATCTCTGGCAGCCCGTAGACGAAGCGATCCAGCCATGCGGCGGCGTGATGTGTTTCGCCGTAATACTGTTGGTAAATACCGCCATCACGCAGTCGAAAATCTGCGCTCAGATCAATGATGCGCTCTGCTAAGCTGGCATAGCGTTCGATGTGTTTCTGCGCTTCCCCGTGTGGCAGCGCCAGAAACAAGACATCACAGGCTTCTAGCGCGGCTTGCCCAACGAAGCGAAGCTGTGTTCGCCCGCGCAAATGGGGATGCACCTGATAGGCAAATTTTCCCGTGAAACTCTCAGAGGTGATCTGCGCGATCTCAATCAGAGGGTGATCGAGCAGTAAGCGCAGCAGTTCGCCGCCGGTGTAGCCAGATGCGCCGACGATAGAGACGCGGATCATATTGCTGCTACCCTATTTTCTGCCCTCGCAGCGGCGTTCTGTGCCTGTTCCAGTGTGTAGCCAACGAGATGTGCGGCAATGTCTATGCCGGTCGGTTTGCTGCTGTTGCGAAATTCCATCGTATGGTTGATCTCATTGAGCAATAAACCGCGATCCGGGTCTTCAAACAGGTCGAGCGCCAGCACGCCACCACCAACAGCATTGGCTGCGCGCACACAAAGTTCATTTAATTCAGCCGTAACCGGGCAGTTGGTGGCGATCCCACCGCGCGCGGTATTTGTAATCCAGTGTTCTGAGGTGCGGTAAATGGCGCAGATAGTTTCATCGCCTACAACAAAGGCGCGAATATCTCGCCCCGGTTTCTGAACGTATTCCTGTGCATAGAAGGTGTGATGGGTATAGCCGCCCAGCGTCAGGCGATGTTCGATGATCGCCTCTGCTGCGGCGCGATCATTCACCCGCGCCAATAAGCGCCCCCATGAGCCGGTAGCTGGTTTCAGCACTGCCGGATAGCGCAGGTCTTCAATTGCTTCAATGGCTGATTCTTCATCAAATGCTACGCGGGCAGATGGCTGAGGTACTCCTGCCTGTGCCAGCGCCAATGTGGTTAGCAGTTTATCGGCGCATATGGCTGCGGTGGCATAACTGTTGATGGTAGCAATACCCCAGCTATTCAGAATCGCTTGCAGGTACATGCCACGTGAGGTGCTTACACAGCGTTCCAGAACTACTGCATAGCTTGACCAAGCCACGCCTGAAGGCGCAAGCTGATCTGCGCCAGCGATGAGGTCAATGTTCGTGCTGCGATCAAGGATAATATCTGGTTCGATGCCGTGCGCCTGAAAGGCTTCGATCAGCAGCTTTTCTTCAGGGCGAATATGGGTTACGAGCAGCGCAATTCGCAAATCGGACATGCTTATTCGCCCCAGTCTTCTTGCATTTCCGGCGCAAGGTCAAGTTCTACAGGGTTCAGATTCAGCACTTCTAGCTCTGCGCCGCAGTCCGGGCAGGGCAGCAGTTCATGCAGCATGGTATCTGTAGGAAGGTGGATTTCAGCGGCGCAGTCCGGGCAATTTGAAATGTGAGTCATGAGTTTGTTCCTTTCAAAATACGATTGTGTACGGTCATAAAACGGACAAGAAAACAAAAACCGCCATCTGGCTTCGTTGATCCAGATGGCGGCGCGCTTCACAATATTCAGGCAAAACGCAGCTATCCAGACCTTACGGTTGGCTTCTTGATCTGCTTGCGCTTGCTGTCGAACGATTTGAAAAACACTGCTGCTGCCTTTACACCTTGTTTAGAGAACAAAAAAACCTGCCACCGGGCAGGTCTTGTTCGCATCTTTTCGCGTATGGCGAAAGCGAAACTACCCGGAAATTGCTTTCGGGTTCTGCTTCTTCGCTTTCTTGAACACGCGCACATCAAACATTGGAAATCAACTCCATCAATGCATGTAACAGGATATGCGATTTTTATATGCGCATGCAATATGCAAATGATCTGAATGGTTGTGGGTAATGTGAACGAACAGTGATGCGTTTAGATCGCCGCTTTTACCCATCACTCATCTCGATTTCCTCAACCATCATCCCCTGTTCCCGCTCCACAGCCTCTACACCGAAGCCGAAATGCCCTTGCGGCGTGACGACAGCATAGCGATTATCCATCCAGATCACGAGTCCAAGCGGGCCAGCGGGCGAGAACGGCGTTTCAAAAATAAGCTGGCTATCAATCGAGAAACTGACACGATCAACGAGCCAGTCAATCTGATAACGGTGACGTTCGCGTAATAGACTCAAATCGAGAGGGTGTTCATCAATTTTCAAGGCGCGTTGAATCGCCGGATACAGTCTTGAGTACAACCATTTAGAACGCAGCGCCAGCGCCGCAGGAACTGCCAGCGGCATCAAGGCCAGCGCGCACGGATTGATGGTATCAATGACAGCGCATTTCCAACCGCTGCCAGGAACATCACTAGCGAGCGCCATATTGCTGCGCTTTGAGGCGAAGAAGAACCATACCGCGCGGGGCAATCGTGGTAGACGGCGGCGTTCTGGAGAAAGGGGATGATTCCAGAATCCGAAACCGGCGGTGCCAACCAGTTCATCCGGTTCGCCAACACAATAGGCGCTTAGCGACAAGCGTAAGGGTGGGCGGTTCTCCAACTGCACTGTGCTGTTCAACTTGGACTGTTGAACATAATTCCATAATTGGGCATTGTGATAGCCGCTTTGTACAGGCGGAAGTTTTAGCAGCCAATCCTTGGCCCCCGCCTGCGCTATTCCTTGCCCGGCGGTAACTGGATGCACAGGCGGTCTGATATTAGAATTAATGTTCTGATCTCCGCTACTCAGAAATTCACTTCTCAGGTATAATCATACTGTGATTACACCCTATTGCTGCGCGGTTTCCCGAAGTGATAGATAAGTCAGAGGATGTGTGTTTTGGATATTACATGGTACGGCCATAGCTGTTTCAAAATTAGCGAGCGCGGAAAACCCAATATCGTGACCGATCCGTATTCGGAAAAAATTGGACTGCCGCCGCTAAAGTTAAAAGCGGATATTGTCACGGTTAGCCACGATACGCCGGGGCATAATGCCGTTGGCGCGGTGCAGGGCGATCCTTACGTTCTGGGTGGCGCGGGCGAATATGAAATTGGCGGCGTTTTTATAACGGCGACCGCAATGAATAATGTGCAAGCCGAACCCCCACAGTCGAATGTGGGTTATTTGTTTGCCTACGATAACCTGACTGTTTTGCATCTTGGTGATTTAAGTTACGTGCCGGAACAGGGATTGACCGAAAATCTGGGCGAAGTCAATGTGCTCTTGATACCTGTGGGCGGTGGCGGTGGCCTGAAAGCTGCTCAGGCTGCTGAAGTGGTGGCAATGATTGAGCCGCATTATATCGTGCCAATGCACTATGGTTTGCCGGGGCTGGGTATTGAGCTGGAACCGGTAGATCGGTTCTTGAAAGAAATGGGCGTCAGTAAGGTTCAGGAAGTTGACTTCTTGAAGGTGTCTGCCAGTGAACTGCCCGAACAGCCTCAAGTTGTTGTTCTTATGCCGCAACTGAACAGCGGAGTCTAAGGAAAACCCATGACCGTGAAGCTTTTACTCCACTGGGATATTAAGCCGGGTCGTGATCAGGAATACTTTGAATTTGTGGTACGGGAGTGGGTTCCGGGTATTCAGAAACTTGGATTGCAGCCAACCGGCGCATGGTATACCGTCTACAGTCGTGATAAAGACGCGCCGCAGATCATGACCGAAGGCATCGCCGGCGATCTGGATTCGATGCGCGATATTTTGTCCAGCGATGAATGGCAAACACTCCATGATCGGCTTCAAGAGTTTGTCCAGAATTACCAGCAGAAAATCGTACATGTAAGCGGCGGATTTCAGTTGTAGAGTAACCATAACGTGAACAATCCGCGCCTTTCACGATTTTGACGTTGCTGAACGATAGGACGCCCGATGTTCGACCGCTATCTCGCTCAATTGAAAAGTGCTGATCCTGCACAGCGTAGACAGGCGATTATTTCGCTTGGCAAACTTGGCAACTTCGCGGCGATGCCGGCGCTGGCCGATCTATATCGTACCGATCCTGACCCCGAACTGCGTGATCTGGCGCGTAAAGCCGGGCTTGCTATCCGCCAGCGCAATCCCGGAATGGCCGGGGTAGGCTCACCGCAGCACTCACCGCCCGCTGCGCCGCCGTCTTCCCCCGCCTTTACCGTTTCGCTGGACGATGTCCCTGAATCGGCAATGGATCCGTATCGTGCCAACGAGTCAATCGAAGAACCCGATCTGGATTTATTGATCGGGCAAGTGACGGCCGCGGCGGGGATTGCTGGCGCATCCAAACGGGGTATAGAGGCGCTTGATAAACCAACTGCGCCGCGTACTGCCGCCGACGACATTGAAGATGAACTACGACAGCAAGGCCCGGTTGCCGGGCGTGAATATAACGTTCCAAAGGAGGAACGGGAACGCGCAAAGGCCGCCATTGAATCGGCGCTAACCCTTCAAATGCGCGGCGAAAACGGCAAGTCGCTAAAATTATTGACCGATGCCTTAAGTTTCGATCCCAATCTGATCAACGATAGTTATTTCACCAGTATCGCCGCTTCAGTCACCGGGTTAGATGGTAATGGCGCCCTGAGGGTGATCATTGATAAAGGGCAGCGCAGCTCCTTCGTCAAAAATGCTGAGCAAACCCGGAAACAGCAGCGTAATGAAAAACATCTGACCGAAGCCCGTCAGAATGATTGGAACGCGGTCGTTTTTGAGCTTTTTATCTACTTCCTGATCATGCTATTTGGCCCAATTTTTCTGGTGCTGGTAATCGGGCAAAGTCTTGGAGGGTTGTTCGGAAATTTCACCGGCAATGCTGACTTTATGGCATCGTTGCCCCCGGAAATAGGGAATTTCACCGCGATTGCTGCTGCCCCACTATTGTTAATGGGGTTGTTTTCAGCGGTTGGCAGCGTTATAGGGTTGTTTTTTCAAGGTGGCTTAATACACCTGATCTCCACCGGCGTACTGGGGGGCAGGGGAACGTTCCCCAACATGCTGACGCTGATCTTGCGCGTCTATAACCGCTGGGTGCCGATCATCTATTTGCTGGTTTATGTCACGATTGCGGTGCTGTTCATCTCTCAGGGTTCCATTGTCGTCTTGTGTCTTGCCCTGCCCATGATCGTGATTAGCCTCTATATGATGCTTCAAGTGGTCGGGCGCATTGGCAGTGCTTACGATTACGGCATGGCTATGGGTTGTATTGCTATGATTTTGAGTAATTTTGTATTGACCCTGATTTCAACCCTGATAGGTGTGCTGGCAGGGCAAACGCTTTCCCAAGCATTGATCGCCGCGTTGGGGTTGAACTGAACCGCTGATTCGCCCTAAATCTAAACTTCACCTTCATTAACTGCGTGCCTTCGTGGTTCAATAGCTGCGTCTATTGTTCTTTCGGTGAGTCGTTATGCGTAAATTGAATATGCCCCTCATGTTGGGCGGTGCTGGCGCAGTGGCCGGGTTTGGCGCGGCCTTATTAGCCTATGCCCGTTTTGTCGAGCCGTTTCGCTGGCAAGTGAATCAACTTGAACTGCGGATACCCCGCCTTGACCCAGCGTTTGATGGCTATCGCCTTGCCCATTTGTCGGATTTTCATATTGATTCAGTGACCACGATTCAACGCCTTTATGAAGTGGTGGAGATTGCCAACGCCTATAAACCTGATTTATACGCCCTGACCGGCGATTTTGTGACCGCAGGCAAGCATTTTGATGCCCGCGCATTGGGCGCCTTATTCGCCGCGATGCGCGCCCCTGATGGCAAAGCTGCGGTGTTGGGTAATCATGATCGGCGTGGGCATGTGCAGGCGGTGCGTAAGGCGCTGGCTGCTGGCGGTGTGACCGAATTACAGAACGCGGTGATGACCCTGAATCGTGGCGATGCGCGCTTGCACATCGGTGGGGTAGACAGTTTCTATCGGCGGCAGGCGCGGCTGGATCAGGTGCTTGCACAGCTTCCCGATCAAGAAACCGCGCTGCTGCTAGCCCATGAGCCTGATTTTGCCGATGTTGCCGCACCCACTCAGCGTTTCGCGCTTCAGCTTTCCGGCCATGCGCATGGTGGGCAGGTGCGTATCCCCTATTTCACCCGTTTTGGCCTGCCGATGTATGGCGAACGCTATGTTTCAGGCTTGAAGATGGTGGGTAATATGCTGCTGTATGTGAATCGCGGTTTAGGCATGACCAGCGCCCCGATTCGCTTCAACTGCCGGCCTGAAATTGTGCTGATTACGCTGCGGGTGTAGTTTAAGCGGACGGCTTTCAGAGGCGATATAGACAATGACGCCGCTTAAGGTTGGTTCTGGCGTTCGTTGCTGTGCGTAAACGGCGGGGGTGAAGAGGACTACAAACAGTGTCAGTAATCATAACTTCTCAGAAGCAGAGATTGAGCGACTTCGTAATTACACCCCCAAAAAAATTGTTGTACCATAAAGCGAACAAACCAATTTATAACGGAACGCCTGTTTTTCTATGAAAGTTGCCCCGTCACATCGCCCCACGGCGGGCGAGAAACGCCTGTTTGCCCTGCTCAATGGCCTGCCTAAACGCGAATTTTTCTTCCGCTACGAGCCGCAAATTGTCACCGCAGTTGGCGCCAGCAAGCCGGATTTTGTGCTGGTCAGTTCGCTGTTAGGCGTGTTGGTTATAGAAGTCAAAGACTGGCGTAAGCTGTCCGGCGGTACGCAGGAAGCAATCGCCGTACAGACCGCAGGCGGCAGCATTGAAAAGCTGCCAAACCCCATACTGCAAGCCGAGCATTACGCCTACGATCTCAAAGATCGCTTTGCCACCCGCGCCGAGTTGTGGGAAGAGCGCAAAGGCCGGCAGGCGCTCAAATTCCCGTGGGCGGTGATGGTGGCGCTGCCCTTCATCCCTCAATCAGAGATCGCCAAATTTGAGGCGGTAGGCATCTGGCCGCGCGGCGTGGTCATCGGCGCGGATGCGCTCAGAGACAGCGCCAGCCTTGAAAAGGTCATCCGCGATCTGCCATGGAAGTTCAAGCCGGAACGCCCGCTTTCGCTGGATATGCTGGACATCATCCGCGAATTGATCGATCCCTCCTTGCGTGTAGATGATCACAGCGGCAGTCCGATTGGGACGCTCACCCGCCAGCAAGAAGCACTGGTACGCGAGCAAGTCAGCGTGCTGCTGCCCAAACAGACCGCGTTATTCAGCGCCGAAAGCCTGCCGCCATCACACGAGCAGTTGATCGAAAACGCTGAAGTGCGGCTGGTGCGCGGTGTGGCTGGCAGCGGCAAAACGTTGGTGCTGGCGCGGCGAGCATACCGCCTGCACAGCGAATTTCCCGATGCCCGCTTTCTGGTGCTGACCTTCAATACCGAACTGGCGCGGGATATTCGCGAGCGATTGGGAATAAATGCTAAAACGTCGGATGCTGGGCTGGAGATCACCAATTTCCACAAGCTTTGCCGCCAGATATTGATCGATCACTGGCAGCGCCCGATCAATGCCCGCCGCTGGCTGAGCGATCATGCCGCGCCTGAACTGGAAACCCTCAAGCTGTCCTCGGCTGTCGTGGCAGAAGAATTGGCGTGGCGGCGTGAGCGTAGATTGCTGACCGATGAGTCTTACTTAGCCGCAGATCGCAAAGGCCGGGGCTATGCGCTCGATGCCGAACGCCGCGCCCTGATCAACGCCGTTTTTAATCGCTATGAATCCGATAAACAGCGCCGCCGCGCCGCCGGAAGGTCATGGTTTGATTGGGATGACGTGGCGTTTCTGGTTGAGTCTGAGCTTGACCGCGCTGATCATCCGTTGGTGGGGGCATATGAGTCAATCTTGCTGGATGAGGGGCAGGATTTCACCCCATCATGGCTGCGAGTCATCAAGCGCCTGCTCAGTCTGGGCGGGGCGCTGTTCCTCTGTGATGATCCCTCTCAGTCTATTTTTCACAACTATACTTGGCTGCAAAAAGGGGTGTCGGTGATCGGGCGCACGGTGCAGCTTCGTATCCCCTTTCGCTCAACCCTAGAGATCAGCGAAGCTGCCCACAGCCTGATCGAAGCCGACGATATTTTGCGCGCCGCTGAAGAGCGCTCCGAACTGGATTTGATGGCTTATGAGCTTGGGCGCGGCCCGCTTCCCGCGCTGGTTGCCTGCCCCGATGCTGCATCTGAAATGCATTTTGTTTCTGAACAGGTGGCCGGGCTGCTGGCCGATGGCATGCCTCCACGCCAGATTGCCGTCTTATGCCACAACTACGATCAATTTTTGCGCTGGCGGCATCTCAGCGAACGCGGCGTTTACGTGCAAATTTTTGAGCGTATGAAGGGATTGGAGTTTGTGAACGTGTTTGTGCCGGGGCTGGGCAGCGCCTTCAACGATGCTCGCGATCCTGAAACGGTAGCCGTGGTTCGTCGCAAAGTATTCACCGCGCTCACCCGTTCACGCTACCGGTTGGTCGTCAGCTATCACGGGCAGCTTCCCACGCCGCTGGAAGCGCTCGTTCCGGTTACCTTCAGCGAAACCTATGCGTCTGCATTAGGGGTTCGATAGCTGCTGCCACTCCTCGCGTAAAATGCCGTAGAACGCGGCATCCTTTGTCTGATCGAAGCGCACGAAATAATGCCGCAGCGTGCCTTCATAGGTCATTCCTGCTTTTTGCATCACGCGCCCTGAAGCTGGGTTATCGGTGAAATGGTTAGCTTGAATGCGGATCAGGTCGAAATACTTAAAACCGAAATCAATCAGTGGGGTTAAGGCTTCGCTGGTATATCCGCGATTCCAGAACGGCTCACCCAGCCAATAGCCCAACTCTCCGCGCTTGAATTCCGGCGTCAAACTTAAGCCCATCGTGCCAATAAACAGGCCGTCCTGCTTGCGTTCGATGGCACACGGAAACCAGTAGCCGGTGGAGCGGCCTTCAATCGCCGCCAGTAAGTAAGTTCTCGCGTCTGATACATGATATGGATAGGGTGGGCGCAGCAAATGGCGCGTTACGTTTAGGTTGTTCAGATAAGCGCCGATCAATGGCGCGTCGTCTAATCGCGGTGCGCGTAGGATCAGCCGTTCGGTTTCAAGTACGACATTTGCCAGTTCCGAATGACTCAATAAATTCCCCTATATTTATGCTTCGCCGCAGCCCGGCGCTGCCTCTACATTATCCGGGCGGTCGCTCAGTTGCACCGGCACATCAAATGTTTCATTCTCGCGGGCGATACGTAGGCTGACGGTATCGCCGGGGCGTGTATTGACCACCAGATAATAAACCAATTCGTCCATATTGTTTACAACGGTATCGTTGACTGCCACGATAATATCGCCGCCCACGCAAATCGTTCTGCCGCGAACTGTCGTTTCCCGCGAACCGCCTCTTATTCCGGCGTTGGCCGCTGGTGACTCTAAATTTACCGCCGCCACCAACACGCCGTGATCTACCGGCAGGGATAATGGCTCAGCTAGGGAAGCGACGCTGAATCCCTCGCTTGCGGCTTCGCTGGAAATTCCGATATACGAATAGGAAACGCGGCCATTTTCCAGCATATCTGGCAGCACGCGCAGCGCCGTAGCCGCCGGCACAGCAAACCCGACGCCTTCAAAAATGCCAGACTCCGAGCGAATTGCGGTGTTCACCCCGATCACTTCCCCCTGCGAGTTCAGCAGCGGGCCGCCGCTGTTGCCGGGGTTGATCGGCGCATCCACCTGAATGATCGATGGGTTTTGAAACCCTACCGGCGCTTCAGTGATCATCTGGGCGCTGGGAAGCTGCCGCCCTAGGCCGCTGATGATGCCCACTGTCATCGAAGTTGCCAACCCGAACGGATTTCCAATAGCCACCGCGCGCTGCCCGACGCGCACAGCATTTGAATCGCCAAAGGTGATGGGGCGCAAGCGCGATTCATCTACGTTCACGCGAATCACCGCCAGATCACTGTAATTATCGGTGCCTACCAGCTCCGCCTGCGTCACATAGCCATCGCTAAACGTCACCGTGATCTCGTCTGCGCCGCTGATCACGTGGGCGTTGGTCATGATATAGCCGTCGGTGTTTAGCACGAATCCGCTGCCGCTGGCAAGCTGGCCTAAAAATTGATGTGCTGGATCGTTCAAGACCACCTCGATATTGACTACCGAGGGCGCCAGCCGCTCATAGAGATTCGTGAGCAGCAAATATTCTGCATCAGCTTCAGCAATCACCGCCTCATTAATCGGGGTGGGTATCGCTTGCGAATGATAAGATGCTCCAGCGGGAAGATCTGTTATCGGGGTGCTGGGCTGCGCGCCCGGCGGAATAGTCACCTGTGTTTGGCACGCCCCGGCGAAAATGAAGATGCTCGATAACAGAAGGGTGATTGGTTTACGCACGAAAATACGCCTCAACAAAAAATATCCAATGGGCGGCTAAATGCCGCTTTCTTTGTGGATCTCGATTAAATCGCTCAAAATGCCGAAGCCTGTTTGAATGCCGCCTGCGCCTGCGCCCACCAGCGTAATATCACCCATTAGGTCGGTAGTATAGGTGATAGCGTTGGTCGCCCCGCTCACATTTGCCAGCGGGTGGCTGATTGGCAGCCGCATCGGCTGAACCGAGGCTGTATCTGGCGTCACCCGCGCGATCAATTTCCAGCGTTCGCCTGCCGCTGCTGCCTCTGCGACATCTTGCGCTGTAAGCTGGCTAATCCCTGTAATTTGCATCTGATCGAATGAGAATTGTTTCCCAAACAATGCCGCACCCAGAATGACCGCTTTACCGGCAGCGTCCCAACCTTCTACGTCGGCTGTCGGGTCAGTTTCGGCATAACCCAAACGCTGCGCTTCTGCCAGAGCATCCGCATAGTTCAAGCCATCACCCATTTGCGTTAGCATAAAATTGGTGGTGCCGTTAACGATGCCCCGCGCTTCGCTGATCGTGCAGCCTGCCAGCGCCTGCATCCCCAGACGCAGCGACGGCGTTCCCGCCATCACCGAGGCTTCAAACAACATCTGCTTACCGTTCGCCTTGGCTGCCTGGCTTAGGGTGTTGTAGCCATAGATCAGCGCGCCCTTATTCGCCAGCACGATATGCTTGCCAGCCTTAAGCGCCGCCTCACAGATCGCGATAGCCGGTTGGCCGTTTTGTAAATTAGATGGGCTGACTTCAATTAGAACATCGAAATCCGCCTCACTAGCCAAGCTCAACGGTGAAATATCGTACTCTATGCCCGCTTGATCCGGATAGTTACCCAGCGTACCCGATTGAATCGCCTGAAGTAGGGTTTCAGGATCGAGCGATTTTGTTGAATACAGCGTCCCGCGTGAACGGGTTGCTACGGCGGCAATCTCAATTGTTAGGCCATAGCGCGCCTGTAACTGTTCGGCCTTCTGGCTGATCAGCGCCGTGAATCCTTGTCCGACAACTCCAAACCCGATTAAACCAACCCTCATGAAAGCTGACTCCTGTGAGCGCCGATGGCAGCATTTTGACGTATTGTACAAGATACAGAAGGAGGCTGTTATGGCGGTTCTTGGGGAACGTCGCTGGCGTGTGGAGGGATCAGTTCAGCGTCAAGCGCGTTCAATTTGCCAGATAGCGGCGCGAATACAAAGAGGGATGATCATCAATGGCAGCACGACGGGGATCACAATTTCAACCAGTAGGCGTATTTCAACACTCCAGCCGGGCAGGCGGATTAAGTTGATAAAAGCAAAATAAGCCAGCAGCAGCAGGCCAGTGGTCACATTAGCTTGCACTCTCCGCCGCATCCCGGAGCCTATCGCCAGCCCTATAGCCGCAGCCATCACCGATTCCAGCCCCACGCGCAAAATACATGAGCCTAAGGCTAGCATCACCGTGATTCGCGATAGCGCCAACTGATCAAAACCTTCGAACCAGCGGTCAAACAAGATCACCAGCATCGGCAGGCTGGTGAATGTCGCCACCGCGAATACCAGCCCCAAATTCTCAATTTGTCGCCAGAGCGCCGCTGCGCCTTTGCTGTACAGAATTTCATTCAACGGGCGCGGGCACACGCGCAGCAGATCCAGTGAATCGAAGCGGTTTTCATCGACCATACTATTTGCCGCTGCCATACCAATTTGCAGCAGCACATAGATGAATAAGCCAAAGGCCAGCGGCAGCGCGATCAGCGAAATGATTGCCAGCGGCATAAGTATGGTAAACAAAAATGGCAGCCAGATTGAGGCGATAATCAATCCCGCTTGCAGCGTATACCACCGGATGATGTGCGGAATGTTGACCGGCATCAACTTCCAGTACATGCCCAACTGCCGTTTTACAACTGGGTTGGTACGCCGCGCCCATTCTGGCAGAGCGCGATCCATCTCTCGCGCTTCGGGCTTAAGCAGGCGGGCTGCAATTTGTTCGCTAATTGTCAGATGTGCTGTCATGCTAGATCGAGTCTATGCTGTATGACTATCTTAATCCGATCCTACCAGAAATGTTCAACTACACGCTTTTCTCGGCATTCTTGGCGGCCTAGCGGTTCAAACACTTTTGGGGGCAGTTTTGAAGCAGTTATTTTTTTAAAACGGGGGACGTGGGGCGGTGCTTTGCGGCTCGAAGTTATAATATACCCTGTAGCTACCTAACGTCTGTGTCTGAAAAATGACGCCAGCTATTTCTAGTTCTGATAGTACCCGTTCATCCAGTCCCAGTTGTTCAGCGGTAATAATCGCAAAGCGAGTCGCTGCATCGGCAGCTGCGCGATAAGGGGGATAGCGTTCATCCATTGGGCGATACTCGGAATTCGGCTTATCCGGTAATGCCGCGCTGTATTGCAGTTCATCTCCGCTTAGAAATGCCAATCGGAAGCTGATCCAGTAGGGCGCATAACCTCTGGTTAAGTCATTTTCCTCTAGAAATGCGATCAGTTCAGCATCATGATCATTCGGGATATGCTGCGTTAAGTTGAACTGCGTAGTGAATCCGGGGGGCGTGCTGATCGCGGCAATTTGCCCTAATCCAAAGTAGCCGACGGCGATTGCAGTTAAGCCAACTTGCAACCAGCGGCGGCTGATGCCGGCGATCCATGCGCCGAAGAATATAAACAACGGCAGCGTCAGCGGTAGGAAGTAGCGCCCCGTGGGATCGCTGGAAAAGCGCGTTCCCAGATAGACCAGCGTGAACCAGCCGATCATCCCGAACAGCAGCCCGCGCGCAGTTTTTGAAAGCGTGTGCTGGCGGAATGAGGCGATCACCGCGATCACGAATAGGATAGTGATGATGATGCCTACAAATGGCAAAAATATCTGTGCCGACCATGGAAAACGCAGCCCGAACAGCGCCGGAAGGCCGAGAAAAAATAGTCCGATCAAACGTTCCCCGAACGGAAGCGTGACTATATCTGCGCCAAGCCCTTGACTGCCCCCAAGGTAAAAGCGCAGCGGGGCGAGATCATTTTGCAAGGCATAAATCCACCAGGGCGCACTACCGATCAAAAATGCTGCTATTGCTGCGATAGCGCCACCGAAAATCAGCCACTCGCGCCTTTGGCGAAAGGCACGCGCCCACCCAAACAGTAATAGCCCCACCGCGGGAACAGCGTAAATGACGATCAGCCCATTCGTCCACCAGCCTAAACCGGCACAAAACCCTAACGCCGTCCAGCGCCACCATGAGCGGAAATCTTTCTGCATCAGCGTGTAAGCTAGAATAATTATTAGCGTGCCACACAGCATAGTTTCGTTATACCCACCTAGGGTGGCGGTGGTGTACAACGCCACCAGTGTTGGCGGGATAGCGAAGAGCAGTCCGGTCACAAATGATGCCGTAACCCGTCGTGTAAACAGCCACGCGCATAGGAAACTTGCCGCCACCACGCCCAGATACAGCGCTGATTGTATGATGCGTATCGTCAGTACAGACTCGCCTAATACTGCAAAGCCGCCCGCGATCAACCACGCATCTAAACTGCCCATATAGGCTTGCCCGTAGAAGAAAACCGGGCGCTCGCCTTCTAAAATATGCTGCGCCATCAGCCCGACGACGGCTTCATCAGCGTGAAAAGACACAGCATTACTCGCCAGCAGCAGCCCTCGCATGACGACCGCGCTCAGCAGTACTGCCAGCAGCGCCAGCCATAAACTATGTGGCGGAGTAGCTGCTGCGCGAAAATCCTCATTCATGGTTGGCGATCAGCAGATCTGCAATTTGCGCGAAAACGGGTTCAAAGGACGGCCAATGTTCAGAGGGCGCACCGCCATACAAGAAGAGACCTTCACGCTCCAGAGCCTCAAAGCGCATTTGCTCTGAAATACATTCTGCCGGGCTAGATGGCTCAATCGCAACAGTGGAAATGAACACGATCTGGCAGTTTTCGCCTGCAAATACCGCTGCCTCCGGGGCTTCAGCCGGCGGCGTGATCACCCGCCAGTCGTTTGGGTAAACAACGCTGAAAGCCTCGCCTGTATAGGTTTGATCGTGCAGTGTAACCGCCGCGCCGGGCGTGTTCTGCAAAAAAGTCGGCGCCTGATAAGGGGCACAGGCGGCAAGTGGCAGCGCCAGAGTCGCCAATGCGACGACAGCCAATCGCCTGCCGCTGCGCCCCCGTAATGGTATCATTCTAGGGTTGGTGGTACGCGGTTTGGCGCATCCGGGTTGGTCGCCATATTCCGTGTTGAAGGATCGCCGCAGTTGACGAAACCGGCAAACTGCGTCACTTGGAAATTGCCCGCCGTATCCTGTTCTGCGCGTGCATAAATGCATACGCCGCTGCCACCTAGATCGTGCTCATACGTCGAAATCAGATCAATATTCCAATGATCGCCATCGGGAAGAGCGCGGCGAAACACCGTGCTGATGTAATTGCCCCAATCTTCAGGGATTAGTGCGGCGACACAGGCGGAAACACTTCCATCAGGGCAATTTTCGACCACATAGGCCGCCGCCTGATCACTCAACAACGGCATGGCGGCGCCGTCGTCGCCCTGACTCACAGCCTGCGCGAAAGTCAATGCTACTTCCGCCGCCGGGTTAGTTTGCGTCGGCGTGAGCAGCGCCGTCATGATGATTATGATCAGCGCGAGAATCGAAACCCCTACGAGAATGAGAATTGTTTTACGGGCCATCTGTTTTCCTAATCGAATCGCTGCGCCAGCACTAGCAAATAGGTGCCGCTGGTGGGTATTCCACCATCTGGATTGGTGAAACGCGCCGCGCGTACATAATAAACCCCGGTAGCGGGAAGGGTAAAGCGATCAATACGCGCGTTTTGCTGCCCCGCGCCATCGTCATCGCTGGCAAGCACATTCATGCTGCTATCTAGTAGGCTTAAGAACGGATCTAAATTGCCGTCGCTGCGGCTCATCGCTAGCGTGATAATATCGCCCTGCTGCCCCTGAAAAGCATAGAGTGTTTCTGGCGCATTGTCATCAATGTAGCCCACCACGCTAGTGCCATATTCCAAGCGCAGCGATCCGGTTTGCACGCTCGAAAAGACGCTGCCAGTATTTTCCATTTGCAGCGTATAGCCGCCACGGGTAGTCCCATTCGCGCGCTCATAGCGCGTGGCGATGATGTAATAGATGCCATCGGCGGGAAGCACGAAGTTTTCAATTGCCGGATTTTGTGAGCTGCCAGCATCATCATTTGAACTCAGCTCGCGCAGCGAAGCATCCGCAATCGCGAGAAATCCGTCAAGGTTGCCATCGGAAGTACGCGACATTCGGATGCTCACCACATCGTCACGGCGGCCTTCAAAGCGGTAAAATTGGGCATATCGCTCATCCGAAAGCGCGCCGCTAACGGTTTGACCTGGCTCAATAGGTACGGCGAGTAGAGCGCTAGTGCCAAGCGCGCTGTTGGCAGCGGTATCCAGCGTGAGCAGGAAGTCGCCCGCGCTATTTCCAGCTTCACCACCCCAGCGCGAAGCGATGATCACGTAAACCCCGCTGGCATCAACGATCATCGAGTCGATGGCGGCGTCTAGTGAGCCAGAGCCAATAATCTCATCGTTTTCGATCAGGATGCGGCCTGTGCTATCTGTCACCTGTAGAAATGGATCGAGATCGCCGGAAAGCCGCTGCATTTGCATGGTTAGCACGTCGCCGCGATTGGCGCGAAAGGTGTAATATACCTGCGGCTCTCCGCGGCTAATTTCGCCAATCACCGAATCTCCATAGCGTAGTGCGCTGCCTGAGTCGGCGCTGGCGCCAAGCCGGTCTAATTCAAGCTGGTACCGGCCAGCGGTAGTCCCTAATGACCCGCCGAACCGCGAGACGATGATCGTATACACGCCGCTAGCGGGAAGTCGCAATGGATCAAGCCTCAGCGATCCGCCCGCTTCGGCCGATTTCACCATGCGCCCATCCTGATCCACAATCAGCACAACCGGCGCAAGATCGCCTTCAGTAATATCCAGAGTCAGGCGCAGTAGTTCCCCGCTTAAGCCCTCAAAAGCGAATACTTCCCGTGGGCTGGTATCCGAAATCTCCCCCTGATGGCGCAGGCCATATGCGATGCCAATGCCTTCACCGGCAGGCGTCCCAATAGTCGGTTCGGGGGTAGGTTCCTGTGCGACGACAGTCCCGGCAAAAAGGGCGGTTGCGAAGATGCAGAGTATCATCGCCCACGTCGTAAATCGCCGCATCGGGCAGTGCTTATCCTTAATACGCGAAAACAAATCTCATTATACCTTAAGGCGAGCTAGGTTATGCGCTAAAGACGCAAAAGGCGAGATTCTTTGTCTCGCCCTTTGTAATGCCCCACCTGTTTAACGCTCAGGAAAGGGTGAATTTGTCTGTAGGGGTGACCTGCCACTCACCTGTTAGGTCGCCCCAATCATTGGCGTAAAGCTAATTACGCGGGCGGGCTGTCAGGGTAATCGGCAGCGTAATGGTCTGGCCGTCGCGCAGAACGTTCAGATTGATGAGTTGGCCCGGCTGTGTGCTGCTAGCAAGGTAGGCAATCAGGTCGGGCATGCCGGTGACCGGAATACCATCTACCGAGATGATAATATCTATCGAATCCAGTCTGGTTTGTGTACCAGTTGGGTTTAATAGCCCCCCGTTGGCTGCCGGGCTTCCACGCTCAACGCTGGAAACGACCACGCCCTGAGTAGTATTCGGGAGATTTAATGCTTCAATGAGGCCAAGGCTCATATCTGTGCCGGTCAGTCCCAGATAGCTGTAGTCTACGCGCCCATTAGCAATGAGCGACTCTGCCACACGGCTAACCAATGAGGACGGAATCGCAAAGCCTATTCCTGAACTGCTGTTGCTGCGGCTCAGAATCTGGCTGTTTACGCCGACCACTTCACCCTGCATATTGAGCAGTGGGCCGCCGCTGTTGCCGGGGTTAATCGCGGCATCAGTTTGAATTGCAGAACCGATTGAGAACTGGGTTAGCCCTTGAATACTGCGATCCAACGCGCTAATGATGCCCGTCGTCATCGTCCATGCTTGATTGAAAGGCGCGCCCAGCGCGAATACTTCCTGCCCCACAAAAAGCGTATCAGAGTCAGCCAGCGACAGTGGGCGCATAGACTCTACCGGAACATTATCTACGTGAATCACGGCAAGGTCTGAGTCTGCGTCAACCCCCACAATTTCGCCGCGCACAATGCGGCCATCGTAGAACATCACCGAAATATCGCTCGCGCCATCCACCACATGGTTATTGGTCACGATATTGCCCGATTGATCATAAACGAATCCGGAACCCGTTGCTTCACCGGATCCGTTTTGCGTGTTTATATTGACATGGATCAACACCACGGACGGCGACACTGATTCGTAAAGGCTGTTCAGCAGCCGTTCGCTGTCTGTTGTGTAGGTGGGTTCTGCGGCAGGCGCATTTAACACGCTTAAACTGCCGCTGACCGAACTATCTGCGCGGGTAGAAACGACAGCCGTGCCGCTGGCGAAGGCGATAACCACTGCCACAACGACAAGAAATGCTAGCGATAAGCGCCGAATTGTAGATTTCATGGACTTTTTTCCTGAATACTTACAAAACTATTGTGTATTCGGGCAATAGCGCGGCCTCATAGGCGCCGCCAAAACCCGACGATACTATTCTGAACTATAAACATTAGTGAAACATTGATGAAGTGTAAAATCTGTTTTTACATCTCGGCGGGTTTCAAATGCTAACGGGGTAGGTTTTCATTTTGCCCTTTTACCCATACCCTCCATCAAATGCATGAACTGAGGGGACTAAGGAAGGGAACTCTTTCTCAAGTCTCGCTTACAGAGCGCAGCATCAAAAACAAAAGAGGCGCCCCCCATTGGCTGCGCCCCTTCGTGTTAATCTTATCTGTGAGTTCGTGAAACTTAGACCGCCGATTCGACTGGCTCGCTA
Source organism: Anaerolineae bacterium (assembly GCA_034437295.1). GTDB lineage: Bacteria > Chloroflexota > Anaerolineae > Aggregatilineales > Phototrophicaceae > Flexifilum. The sequence continues at coordinate 34,498 of DAOTUZ010000106.1, forward strand.
GATTGGCCGTCCTCGGACGCCATTCTAGTCATAATCTCCTCGAAGGCTGTGCGATCTAGTGTTTCTTGCTCGATCAGCACATGCGCCAGATCATCGAGTTTTTTCCGATGATGGGTCAGCGTCGCTTTGGCGCGTTGATACGCCGTTTGCAGAATACGCTTCACCTCGTTGTCAATATCTTCCGCAGCCTGCTCGCTGTAGTCGCGCTGTTCATAAAGATCGCGCCCTAAGAACAGAGATCCGCTGCCACCCCCGAATGCCCGCGGGCCAAGTGATTCGCTCATTCCGAACTGCGTTACCATCATTCGGGCGCGGCTGGTCGCCTGCTGCAAATCGCTGCTGGCGCCAGTTGTGAACTGGTTATAAATCAGTTCTTCTGCGGCGCGACCACCCATTAAACCAGCCAGTTCATCCTCAAACTGCTCACGGCTTTTCAGGAACACATCTTCTTCGGGCAGCGACATCACGTAGCCGCCCGCGCGCCCGCGTGGGATGATGGTGATCTTATGCACCGGGTTGGTATGTTCGAGGAAGAACTGCACCACCGCGTGACCAGCTTCGTGATAGGCAACCTTCTTCTTTTCATGCTCGGACATGACGCGCGTCTTGCGTTCCGGCCCCATGATCACGCGCTCCATGCTTTCCTGAATTTCGCTCATGCCGATGGTTTTCTTATTGCGCCGTGCCGCCAGAATAGCCGCTTCATTGATCAGGTTTTCCAGATCGGCGCCGCTGAACCCTGGCGTAATTCGAGCAATCGTTTCCAGTTCGACATCGGCAGCCATCGGCTTGCCTTTAGTATGCACCTTCAGAATATCGTGGCGTCCGCGCACATCTGGATTATCCATGATCACTTTTCGGTCAAAACGTCCGGGGCGCAGCAGCGCCGGATCAAGAATATCGGGGCGGTTGGTAGCAGCAATGATGATTACATTAGTACCCTGCTCGAAACCGTCCATCTCCACCAGAATTTGATTTAAGGTTTGCTCACGTTCATCGTGGCCGCCGCCAAGACCAGCGCCGCGATGGCGGCCAACTGCGTCAATTTCATCAACAAACACAATTGCCGGGGCTTCCGCTTTTGCGCGTTCAAACAGATCGCGCACGCGGCTTGCGCCAACGCCCACGAACATCTCCACAAATTCAGAGCCGGAAATGCTGAAGAAGGGTGTTCCAGCTTCGCCCGCAACGGCGCGTGCCATCAGGGTCTTGCCTGTTCCCGGAGGGCCTACCATCAACACGCCTTTGGGAATACGCGCCCCTAGACGGATGAATTTATCTGGCTCTTTGAGGAATTCGACCACTTCCGCCAGTTCTTGTTTGGCTTCTTCCGCGCCTGCTACGTCAGCAAAAGTGACTTGCGGGCGCTCAACATCGCGTACCACGCGGGCGCGGCTGCGGCCAAAGCTGAGTGCCTGATCTTGACCGCTGCGTACCGAGCGCATCATCCGCCATAACAGCCAAACGATTATCAAGGTTGGCACAACGGCGATGAATAATTGAAGAATAAGCCCCGACGAGTTATCCCCTTGCTGTTCCGAAAACTCGATCTGACTGAACTCTGTAGCGGTCACGCCGAAAGTTTCCAGCGCGCTGAACAGGTTAGTTTCGCGTTCTTTGAAGTAATAAGCAGTCGTGCCATTGGAAAGTTCTACAAAAACATCTGTACCACCGCGTATGGTGATCGTATCTACATTGCCAGCTTGAATCTGCGCCGCCATCTGGTCAAGTGTGATGCGATTGCTGCGTGGAACATTGTTCGGTTGCCCAAAAATCACCACGAACAGCACCAGTACAACGATGCCAAGGATGATCCACAGTCTTTGCGCGTTACGGTTCGCAAAGGGTGAATTTGGAGTCGGATTTTGATTGGGGCCACTCTCTTTATTGCTGTTATTAGAAGGATCAGGCTTATTATTCACGCCAGAAATACTCCAAAACCCTATCGCGATGGGATAATTGATTTACGAGGGTATACGATAAACTGCGGAAAATATGACCATATTGCCCTAATTATACGGCGATTCAGGAGCAGCGGCTATAAAATCCTCATTAGAACTGCCGCCGCTTCACCAACGCTTGACTGCCTCAACCTCAACCTAGGTTAATTTTACGAGGCACTTCTATAACAAATTATGACGTATGGTGTTACAATTCTAAACGATCTTATTCTCTCATTAATGCCGTGTGGAATCCAGATAGGGTTTCAGCAATGATTGAATGCCCCAACTGTCATCGGAAAATATCACCCGCAACCAAAATATGTCCTTATTGTGGTGAATTGATTTTGATTCAAAATGTCACGCGCGCGCTGACCAATGCCGATGATGAAGACACTATCCCCCGTTGGGGAACCGCCCGCCTAACGGGCAAAATGAGTCTGGTACTGAGCGTGCGTGGGCAGGACAAGAAGTTTATCTATGACCCCGGCACTATTACCCAGATCATTATGGGGCGAAAAGATCCCGATACGGGTGAAGCTCCGGAAATTGACTTAACCGACTCTCAGGCGATAGAGCAGGGCGTATCACGCCGCCACGCGCAAGTTTTCCGTAAAGAGACGGCTTCTATATATGTGGAAGATCTTGGCAGTCCGAACGGTACCTATCTGAACGGGCAGAAGTTGATTGCCAACGAGCCGCGTATTCTGCGCGATGGTGACGAACTCCGTTTGGGGCGTCTGGTGATCCTTGTTTTCTTCGAGCGCGTATAGCCCTGAGAATGTAAGTGTTTATCAAAATTGATCAGATGCAAACACCCCGTAAAATCGAAACTATTTCCGCGTTTCAGTGTTAGAACTCTGTTAATGTCTGGACATAAATAAAAATTCCGTAGTATGCTTGATCTTGACACGGGTGGGAGCTGCCTCTACAATCCCGTTCGCTTAACATATAACGTGATCTGATCACGGATCCGGGCCTATAGCTCAGCTGGGAGAGCGCTTCAATGGCATTGAAGAGGTCAGGGGTTCGAATCCCCTTAGGTCCATGGTCGCGCGTTCTAAAGCGAACGGCAGCAGAAACCTTTCAACCTTGTCTGGATGAAGGGTTTCTGTTTTTTTATCCCTCCATCTTACCTAAACGAACCGTACTAACTGATGCAAAAGTGAAAGGATCGCGGCTCGTGGCGAAACAGAATCGGAGCGTGGTAGATGGGTTTGCTCAACGTCTACGCGATTTTCTGAATGATCTTGGGCGACTTATTAACCCACAGCCCGCTCAACCCGCCCGCGTGCCTGTGCCAGTACCCGTTCGCCCTGAACGGCGTCCTGAACGGGAGCAGGTCTACCGCTAAGCACAGTCTTTCTTAGCCGCGCAAAGACTAGTAGCGCAAGCGCATGCCGGACGGGGAAACCTGACGGTGTATGCGCTTGCGTTTTTGTTTTGTATACTCATCCGGCTTTCCTGCGTGAATGGATACCTAAGAAATGGATGACAGAGAGAAATATACGCCTAGTGCAATTGAATCGAAGTGGCAGGAGCGTTGGCAGGAAGATGGGCTTTATCGCTCTAAGGTGGATTGGAGCCGCCCCAAACACTACGCGCTGACAATGCTGCCCTATCCTTCGGGCGATCTGCATATCGGCCACTGGTTCGCCATGACTCCCTCTGATGCGCGTGCGCGTTGGATGCGGATGCGCGGCTATAACGTCTTGTTTCCGATGGGTTTCGATGCCTTCGGCTTGCCTGCTGAGAATGCGGCGGTGCAGCGTGGCGTTCATCCCGCCAGATGGACGTGGGCAAATATCGAGCGGATGCGCGGCCAACTGCGTACCATGGGCGCGATGTTCGACTGGGAGCGTGAGGCCGTTTCCTGTGATCCTTCTTATTATCGGTGGACGGAATGGTTCTTTAAGCAGTTCTTCGAGAACGATTTGGCCTATCGCGGCGAAGCCTTAGTGAACTGGTCAGATGCCCTGCAAACCGTGCTGGCAAATGAGCAGGTGATTGACGGCAAAGATGAGCGTTTAGGGCAGCCCGTTGTTCAAAAGATGATGACTCAGTGGTTCTTCCGCTATCGCCGCTACGCAGATGAAATGCTGAATTTTGAGAACATTGACTGGCCGGAAAAAATTCAGGCCATGCAGACTAACTGGATCGGGCGCAGCGAGGGTGCGCGCGTTACTTTCCACACCGAACAGGGTACGCCGTTCGATATTTTCACCACCCGCCCGGATACGTTGTGGGGCGTCACATTCATGGTCTTGTCGCCGGAGCATCCGTTGGTTCAGGAAGTGACGACCCCCGCCCAGCAAGCGGCAGTGAATGCCTATATTGACTATGCTGCGACCCAAACGGAAATTGAGCGCACCGCTGAAGGTAAAGATAAAACCGGCGTCTTCACCGGCGGCTATGCCGTGAATCCGGTGAACGGCGCGCATATTCCGATCTGGATTGCCGATTACGTGATGATTACTTATGGCACCGGCGCGATCATGGCCGTGCCTGCTGGTGATCAGCGCGACTTTGAATTTGCCCGTAAATTTGGGCTGGAAATCGTTCCCGTAATCCAGCCTGAAGGCGAATCTTTTGATGGCAATACCATGGAAGTAGCCCATGCCGGGGCAGGTTACATGGTCAACAGCGGTCAATTTGACGGCGCCTATTCAAATGGCGAAAAAGGTCGCAAAAACCCCGCCATCAGTCAGGTCATTGACTGGCTGGAATCTAATGGCTATGGCAAAGAAGAGGTCAATTATCGCCTGCGCGATTGGCTTATCAGCCGCCAGCGCTATTGGGGCAGCCCGATTCCTGTGATCTACACCGAAGACGGCCAAATGGAGGTCGTTCCAGATCAACAATTACCCGTCGTTTTGCCTGAAGATATTGATTTTCAGGGCATGACCGGCAACCCCTTAGGGCGCAGTCCATCCTTCCTGAATACCACTGATCACAAGGGCCGCCCCGCGCGGCGCGAAACCGATACCATGGATACCTTCATGTGTTCGTCGTGGTATCACCTGCGCTACCTGAGTCCGCGCTATCAAGAAGCGCCGTTTGATCCTGAAGAAGCCGCATACTGGCTACCCGTAGATGTATATACCGGTGGCACTGAACATGCAACCATGCACCTGCTCTATACCCGCTGGTTCAACAAGGCAATTCGTGATCTGGGCGTGTTTGATGAAGCGGCGCAGATTATGGCAGAAAATGGCCGCAATCCTGAAATTCTGCTGGACGAACCGATGCTGCTGCTGCGTAATCAGGGGCAGGTGTTGGGCGCAGAGCGTAATGGCGATGTGGTCGTGGTGACTGGTGGGCGCGAAGGCGGCAAGATGGTCGCCCGCCGCGTTGAAGCCCTTCCTCCCGAAGATGCGCGCACCCTTGAACGTTTGGCAGCAGCAGGCGAGACAATTCCTTACCCGCGTGAACAAAACCGCATTGTTGGCGAGATCGTCAAGCGCACTGAAAATCTCTTGACCATCGCTGATTTGACCCGTGGAGGTGAATTGCAGCCCGTAGAAGTTCCGGAAAGCGCGCAGATTGTTATTCCCGGCATTCCCGGCCCGAACACAGTGAATCAATTGAGGCATCATCTGGAAATTCAGCGTATGTCCAAAAGTAAGGGCAACGTGGTCAATCCGGATGATCTGGTTGGCGCATACGGCGCCGATACCGTTCGGGCTTACCTGATGTTCGGCTTTGACTGGGAAAAGGGTGGCCCTTGGAATGACGATAACATTCAGGGCGTCGTGCGCTGGCTGAACGAAGTTTGGGATATGGTGACTGCCGGTTCTGCCGAAGGTGCTGGCGATCCTGAATCTGCGCGGCATGCTGAGCGCAAGCTCCATCAGGCGATCAAGAAGGTCAGCGACAGTCTAGAAAACTTCAGCTTTAATACTGCCGTTGCCGCCTTGATGACCTTGAAGAATGAACTGCGCCCGTTAGCCCGTGAAGGCAAACTAACGGGGGAGGCTTGGGCTGAAGCTATGCGCGGTATGCTGCTGATGATGGCGCCAATCACGCCTCATATTACGGAAGAATTGTGGGCGCAGATGGGCTTGCCCTACAGTATTCACCAGCAAGAGTGGCCGATATATGATGCTGATAAAGCCGCTGAATCCATGACTACGCTGGTAGTCATGAAGAATGGCAAGCCCATTGATTGGGTCTCGGTGCCGGTAGGTATTGGCGAAGCTGACGCCAAAGCGGCTGCATTAGCTACTGATGGCGCTAAACGCATTTTGAATGATAGCGCGCCCAAACGGGTGATCTTCATCGCCGGCCGCGCGGGCGGCGCAGCTGGCGCTGAGCCGAAAGTGAATATCGTCCTCTAGCATCTTTGATGGGGCGGGCTGATCAGTCCGCCTCTTTTTTGTCTGTTTGCATCCCCAAAAATCCCCCGACTGACCCATATCTACAGCAATCTCTACACATAAAATATTTCGCTGTTTTACGATGATTCTGTTTTCTGGGAGCATATCACGTGAGTCAGGTTGATGAAGTCTTAGCGGCGAATGTCCAATATGCGCAGGGTTTTGGTGAAAAATCGTCGCTAAAGAGCACCCCCATACGGCGCATTGCCATCTTGACCTGTATGGATGCGCGGCTTGATCCGGCAAAATATGCTGGCTTAAGCGAAGGCGATGCTCACGTCATCCGCAACGCCGGTGGTCGTGCCACCGATGATGTCATTCGTTCCCTAGTCATCTCGTATAAACTATTAGGCACGAAAGAATGGTTTGTCATTCACCACACCAATTGCGGCATGTGCTCCATCACCGGAGATGTATTGAGTGATCTGCTCAATGAAAGCCTATCTCCGGCTGAAATTACCCCGAATGGCTACCGAAATACGGGCAGCGGCCCCGGCTCAGCCGAAGGTTACGCGGTTGACTGGCTGACCTTCAATGATGAAAGCCAATGCGTGGTAGATGATGTTATGCGTATCCGTCAGCATCCACTGGTTCCAGATTACATCACCATTTACGGCTATCTCTATGATGTAAAAACAGGCCGACTGCTTGAAGTGCCTACTGCCAGCAAAGCGGGGCATTCGGTATAACGCCTGTTTTTTGCCCGCTGCCACCAAAACTCTCAATCCCTTACGCTGTATCGTAGGGACAAGTCATCCTTTGCCCCCCGGTTGCTGCGCAACCATTGCTAGCCCTCTGCAATCACCCGCCGTTCGTTGGTTACACGGCATGTTTGCGAAAATGAACTCTGCTAAAATGGCATCATTCAGTGAGTGCGCCCCCGCGCAATATAACGGAGATGTCAATGCCCGACGAACGGGATTTGCTGGATTTTCAGCCAGAAGAACCCTTCCGCAAGGATGATCTTTCCTCCCCTTCCATGGAGGATACCGAACCTCTCTTGTTCATGTTTGATGACGACGAGCATGGCAGTGGATTTAGCGATCTCGATGTCTTGGATGAACATGACCAGCCAACCATGCCTCTGCCTACCGGGACGAATGCTTTTGATCTTAAGCCGGGGCAAACCCTATCCGGCAGCGGTGGTTTAGACCCTAATCCAGACTTTCAAGCGAAGCCGCAAGCCCCGAAGTATCAAGCGCCGGCACCGACAGATCAAAATACCCAGCCCCATGTCGTGCCGTTCGAGCATACGCTGGTGCATGTGCCCGGTGAAAGTCATCAGTATGCCCGACAAAATGCACCGCAGCGCCCCACGCAAACGCATCAGGCGAATACAGCGCAGGGGGGGCAGTACCGGCAAACGGTGCCTTCGCCCTACGCCCCGCCGCCACAACCAACAATCCCCGCGCCGCCATCGGGTGGCCGCCCGAATTACCCGCCGCCTCGCCCCGGTTATGCCGTCGGGCCAAACGGCCAGCCTTTGCCTGCGCCCCGTGGCCGCCTGAAGCGCAAACGTATTCTTGGCTGCACGCCCGGCTGCTTTATGGTATTCGCCGGAATTTTCGTCACCTTCTGCGGCGGTATCACCTTGCTGGTGCTGGTAATTACCGCCACCCTCGGCGCGCAGCTTGAAGAACGACTCGCCGTGCAGGTCGCGCAGGTAGACGACTACAATAATTTTGAGAGCACCTTCTACTATGATCGTGACGGCGATTTGCTCTACGAATCCTTCGGTGAAGGCCGCCGTATCAATGTGCCTTATGCCAACTTTCCGCAAGACCTGATCAACGCGACGATTGCCATTGAAGACGATACCTTCTTCACCAACCCCGGCTTTGAAGTGGAAGCTACCACACGCGCCTTCTTGCAATATGTTGGGCTTTCTGAAGGCTCTAGCGGTGGCAGTTCTATCACCCAGCAGCTAGTGCGCAACGTGCTTTTTGAGCCGGAATATCGGGCAGAACGCAGCGTTCAGCGCAAGCTGGAAGAAATCCTATTGGCCTTCATGCTGCGCCAGCGGAAATCCCCCGAAGAAGTGTTGGGTATGTATCTCAACGAAATTTATTACGGCAATCTCGCTTACGGGGCAGAATCCGCCGCGCTCACATTTTTCGATAAGCATGTTGGCGAGCTTACGCTTGGTGAAGCCGCGCTGCTGGCCGCTTTGCCGCAAGCGCCCGCCAACCTTGAACCGTTTAACCCTGATCCAGAGGTGCAGCGGCAGGTGCGCGCACGCTGGGAACTGGTGTTGGATCGCATGGTGCAAGAGCGCTATATCACCGATGCGCAGCGTCAGCAGGCCGTTGCCGCAGGGCTGAATTTCGTTGAACCCGAAGCGCCGCTGAATGCGCCGCATTTCACCGTTTACGCCATGCAGGAATACAATGATCTGATGTCTCGTCTCGGCTATTCGCCAGATCAGATTGTCAGCGGCGGCTTTCGTGTCTATACCACCGTCGATCAGTCCATCAACGAAATGGCGCAGCAAACCGCCCGTAATCAGGTTGCGGCATTGGCCGCCCACAACGCCAGTAATGGCGCGGTGCTGGTAATTCAGCCCTCAACCGGTGAAATTCTGGCGATGGTCGGCAGCCTTGATTACGATAACGAAGCGATTGATGGCCGTGTGAATGTGACCACCTCCATGCGCCAGCCCGGCAGCACGATGAAACCCTTCACCTATGCCGCGGCGATGGAACAGGGGATGACCGCGGCAGACATCATCTGGGATACTCAGACCGATATCGCTGGCTATCGCCCTGTGAACTATGATCGCGCCTTTCATGGGCCGGTACGGATGCGTACCGCCCTCGCCAACAGCTATAACATCCCCGCAGTACAAACCCTACGGCGCATTGGTGTTGAAAGCCTGATTGAAATTATGACCCGTTTCGGCGCGGAAAGCCTATCTCAGGATGCCAGTCAGTACGGCCTTTCGCTGACACTAGGCGGCGGCGATATGACCCTGCTGGAGCTTGCCACCGCCTATGCCACCTTTGCCAACGGCGGCAGTCATGTGCCAACGACGGCTATCCGCTGCGTGCTGGATAACGAAGGCCATATCATCTATGAGTATCGGAACGGTTGTACAGCGGGTGAACCTACAGAGCATACTGTTTATGCCGATGGCTATGGCACACAGGTCTTAGACCCGCGCATCGCCTACCTGATCGGTGATATTCTGGCCGATGAACAGGCGCGCCAATCAGCGATGGGCTACCGCAGCGCACTGTACACGGGAGATATTGGCGCGTCGGTCAAGACCGGTACAACCGATGATTACCGCGATAACTGGACGGTTGGCTATACCCGTAATGTGGTTGTTGGTGTGTGGGTGGGCAACAGCGATGGCAGCCCAATGTTCAACGTTACGGGGTTGGATGGCGCAGCGCCAATCTGGAACCAGATTATCAATACCCTACACAGCGATCAAAATATGTTGGGCGCGTTGGCTGTAGATGGGCAGTTACTGCCCAACCGGATGGACCCCCCCGGCGGAATGACTCTGCAAAGCATTTGCTCGCTGGATGGCCTGCGTGAGCCGGCATTAGATTGCAGTAGTCAGGTGGCTGAATGGCTGCTGGATACACCCGCGGGATTGTTCGATGGCGGCGGCATTTATTTCCCGCCTGCGCCCGCGCCAACTCCAGATCAACCGCCGCCTTCCGGTGTTTGGCTGCGCGAAGTTCAGCCCGATATTTATCGGGTGCTGGTGCATCCTATTCCGGCCAGCATCGCTCAGGGGATCGTCTTTGGCGTCGCCCCTGGTCAGCTTCCGCCGCCTGCGCCCTTATATTGTCAGGTGCCGGTAGAGCTTGCCCCGTATGATCCCGGCGCGCGTGAACAGTTATTCATCGGCCCGCCGCTTGATCCGGCAGACTCGGCGCAGGCTGAAAGCTATGCCCGAAGCGCCGGAATCCCCTTCTTGCCAACAATTGCCTGCTCGCAAGACCTGATCAATATGGCAGGGAGCGCTAGTCCCGTTGTGACCGCCTATATCGCCAGCCCCGCAAGTGGGCAGGTGATCAGCGGCCCGTTTGACATCATCGGCACGGCGCAGTTCTCGCCGGAACAGGCCGATTACTACAAGATCGAGATCATCGGGGGGCCGTTTGCGGGCTGGACGACGGTGAATAACATTCACACCAACAGCGTCGTCAATGGCGTTCTTGAAAGTCTACCCGCGCTTTCACCGGGAGATTATCAGTTCCAGCTCATCGTCGTAGGCCGTGATGGCAACTACGTGCAGCCGCCGTATCAAATCGGCATCACCGTTCAATAGCGGCAGCGGGTGGGGGCTGGCAGACGCTGCCCCCATCTGTCTAAGCTGAGATCGCCTGCTGCTTTTGTGCGATCAAATCGGCATACAGATCGATCACTTCATCCATCATCGCATCCCACGATTGGGTTTCGGCAAAAGCCCGCGCTGCTTGGCCCATTTGTTCAATTCGCGCCTTGCTTGTGGCGATCTGCCGCACGCCCTCTACCATTGCCTGAATATCGTTTACTTCAAAGGTGTAGCCAGTGATCCCTTCCTGAACCACATCCCGCACGCCGCCTACGCGAGAGGCGACGACGGGAAGGCCAGCGGCCATCGCTTCCACCACCACCAGCCCGAAAGTTTCCAATGCCGATGGGAATACGAAAATATCGGCGCTGGCATATGCCTCAGAAAGCGTTTCGCCCTGTAGGTACCCCGCGAAATAGGCGTTTGTGCCTTCAAAATGCTTCTCAAACTGTGCGCGTGCGGGGCCGTTGCCCACAATCGCCAGCCGTGTATGCGGCACTTGTTCCAGCACCGCCTTGATCTGATCGACCTGTTTTTCTGCTGAAACGCGCCCCACATACAACAGCAGCGTATCTTCCGGATGCCCCTGTGTAAGCCTGTCGCGCATCTCTGTATTCCGGTAGCGCGGGTTGAATTTCTCAGCATCTACCCCGCGTTTCCACAGCCCGACGTTCTCGATGCCAATGCGCCTCATGTCCTGCTGAATCAGCCGTGATGGCGCCAGCGCCGCATCTGCCGAGTTGAAGACCATGCGCGTCATAGAATCTATGCCCGGCTCCACGAAGCCGAGATTGTAGTGATGGGCGATGCGGGCCACGTCCAGATGAAATGAAGCGATGGTTGGAATCCCCAGCCGTTTAGACATCAGCATACCGGGGATGCCGATCAGTATCGGATGGATGAAATGGGCAATATCTGGCTGAAAGGCCTTGAGCTGATTGTAGGTGTTTGGCGTTGGTGGCCCAACCCGAATTTCTGGATAGAGAGGAAACGCGATATTTGGCACGCCAATCACGCGGGTTTCGTTATACCGCTCAATGCCGCGTCCGGGCGCAACAATCGCGGTTTCAATCCCGCGCTTGCTCAGATGATCCAGCAGCAGACAGCAGATAGTGACGATGCCATCAATTTTTGGCAGAAAAGTTTCAGTGAAGAGAGCGACGCGCATGAAGATGACCTGTGATCACAACGGGCTTCATTGTACTCACAGGTCAAAACACCCCGCAGTTGATAAAGTGGCGGCGCGTCACGCGGAATCTATCCGTTTTTGCGCTTTTCTTTCCAAGCCGGCGCGTCCACGACATTTGCCGCATCTTCAGCGCGGCGCTGGCGCAGCCCTTCGCGAAGTTCAGCTACCACATCCGGCGGAGACATCATCTCGAAGGCCTTGATCGCCGCAATCACCAGCCCGATATCATCCAACTGCCCGATTCCAAGCAAGAAATCCGGGATAAAATCTATCGGTGAGAATAGATATAGTACCGCCCCAACCGGCAGCAATTTTGTCGTAATCGGCACGCGCTTATCGAATAACAGTTTCCAGGTTAAGAGAAGCTGGTCAACGACACTCTCAACGGCGTTCATCTTGGCTGCATTAACTTTCTACTAAACCCGTCAATTTATGGGCGAAATCGGACACCCATTCAAAGACCTGCGTCTTTCCTTCATCCTGTGTTAGGATGTGTCCGCCCTCTTCAACTATACGCAGCTCTGTGTCAAAAGTTGCATGCTGCGCAATATGTTCCCCGTTGGATAACGGTGCAGATCGATCCTTCCGCGCATAAATTAGCAGTAGCGGCGTCTGTATCGTGTTCAGGCCAGCGTTTGCGGCTTTCGCCAGTTCAATCACTTGATGTACCCCATTGGTAGACCAGCGATCATAGCGAATACGGCCCGCTGGCGTTTCGCCGCGCCGTGTCTGTTCCTCTCTTAGCTTCTCTACAAATGGCGAGCGATCCGTTTGATCGGAATAGCGCAGCACCGGCCGGGCATAACGGGCGAGCATGGCCGCACGCTTAGGGAAGAAGATCGGCGCTGCCATGACGCAGGCTCCAGCAAGCTGGATTTTTGCCTCATCCGTGTGTGCCGCCAGTACTAGCGTGACTAAGCCGCCCATCGAATGGCCGGCGATGATCACCTTCTCACACTGCTGCGCCAGCACGTGATAGCCGTCAATCGCCGCCAGCACCCAATTCCGCCAGCGTACACGGCTCAAATCGCGGTAATCAGCGCCATGGCCGGGCAGCAGCGGCGCGAAAACCGTAAAATCTTGACTGCTCAGGGACTCGCCTAGCCAGCGCACTTCCGCCGGCGAAGCGGTGAAACCGTGCAGCAGCAGGATGCCCGCGTGCGCGCCGCCACGCCGAAAAAAAGACTCCGCCCCCGGCAGCAGCACCGGGAAAAGTGCCGTCATTGTGCCGTTTTTTCTGGCTTGTCGTCGCCGTGATCGCTGATCTCGATAGGCGCCGCCGCTTCTTTTTTCTTGTCCTCGTAACGCCAACTGTCAATCAAGATCAGAATCACGCCGATCACGATGGCGTGATCGGCCAAGTTGGAGACGTTAGAAATTACGCCGGGAATTTGATAATGGATGAAATCGATCACCGCGCCTTGCGTCAGGCGATCCACGGCGTTGCCCAATGCCCCCCCGCACACCAGCGCGATGCCGATGCGGGTCAGTGCTGCCTTTTGTGGAATACGTGGATAGAAGATGAAGATTCCAGCCACAATTGCGACGGCCAGAATTAGAAAAATATCGCCGGCCTGCGGCAGAAAACCGAACGATGCGCCCGTATTTTCGCTGTAGGTGATGGCGAAAAACGGGTTGATAATGTCAATAGATTGCCCAAGATACATATTGCGCTGAACGATATTTTTGCTGATCTGGTCAGCGGCCAATACCAATCCGGTGACGGCGAATAGAAGTATCCAATGACGGTGTTTTACGCTCATGTAGGCTTCTGCATTACATTCTGATAGATGCTGATTTTAGCAAAAGTGGGCGGCGCTTCGCAGACCTAATTCTATTTGAGAGTGGGGAAAATTGGGAAAACTATCGTTACTTCATCTCACTGCGCTGTATTTAGCCCTCCCTCAACTCTGCCCGCCTGTAGGGACAACGCATGCGTTGTCCGTTCCAACCGCCCAAATAAATCGTCGGTCTTTCTCCCCCCTAATTCTATTTTTAGCCTGATTGCGGCGCTAGCCATATCGGCATATAGTGTGAGAAGTGGTGTATTTTCGCCCCAGAGTAGTTGAATAATTGGGTTTATCTAGGAGGGAAATCATGTATGGCACCGTTGCAAAACTGCGTGTAAAGTCCGGCCATCTGGAAGCCTTCAAAGCATGGGCAGAAGTGGCCGAAAGTAGGCCGGTGCCGGGGTTCATTTCAACCACGATTTACCAGATGGATAGCGACCCGCAAAACCTCATCCTTGTGATTCAGTTCACAGACCGCGCCGCTTATCAGGCCAATGCTGAGAACCCCGAACAGCATCAATTTTTCCTCCAGATGATGCTGCATTTGGAGGCTGAGCCGGAATGGAATGACGGCGAAGTTATCGCTGTGCTGCCGGTATAGACAATACGCTTTAACGCCGTAGCCCCGACTGTGCGACACCTTCAATGAAATACCGCTGAAGCATCACAAACAGCGCCAGCATCGGCAGTGTTGCAATCAGCGATCCCATCATAATCAGGTTATAGGGCGTATCTCGTTGGCCTTGCAGCAGGGCGATGCCGATTGTGACCACGCGGGTATCTGTGGTATTGGCGACCACCAACGGGAATAGAAAGTCATTCCATGCTGCCTGAATTGTGATCACCGCAAAAGCCGCAATCGCCGGAATGCTCAGCGGAAGTGTGATTTGCCATAAAATTTGCAGCGGATTTGCCCCATCAATTTCGGCGGCCTCTTCCAATTCAATCGGAATTTGCATAAATGCCTGGCGCAGCAGGAATAGCGCAAACGCGCTGAACACGCCCGGAATGATGATCGCCCCGAAGGTGTTGCGCAGCCCTAAGCTCTTAATCAGGATGAATTCAGGGATCAGAATCGCCTGAAATGGCACGATCAGCAAGCCAAGGCTGATCGCAAAAAGCGCCGAACGCCCCGGAAATTTGTAGCGCGCAAAGCCATAAGCCGCCAGTGAACAGGTGATGAGCTGCCCTACGGTGCGGGCAACCGTGATGATGAATGAATTTAGCAGATAGCGGTTGAAGTTTGGCGACTGCTCATAGAGCTGGCCGGCAACTTCAAGGCATGAAGGGTTTTCCGGGAAGAAGCGAATCGGTGAAACGGCCAATTCCGCGTTTGGTTTGCAGGCAGTTGAGGCCATCCAAACGAATGGCAGCATCATGAAGAACGCGCCTGCGATCAGGATCGCATAACTGATAACTTTCATGCTGATGCTGACACGGTCAAAGGGCGCTGCGCTGTTCTGTTCCTTCACATTGATCGCTTGCGCAGCCATCAGCCCGCCTCCGATTCGTAAAATACCCACCGGCGCTGTAAGCGAAGCTGAATGACCGTGATGCTCAGCACGATGATGAATAACGCCAGCGCAATTGCTGAAGCATAGCCGAACTCAGAGCGCGTAAATCCAGTTTGATAAAGCAGAAATGTGAGCGTTGTTGCGCTGCCGCCTACGCCGCCGGGCGTAGTGCGTTGCGTCATGATGTAAACCTGATCGAAAATTTGAAACACGGATATGAAATTTAGCGTCAGAATCAGAAATGTCGTTGGTGAAAGCATGGGCAGCGTGATATTGAAGAATCGCTCACGGCTGTTCGCCCCATCTATCACGGCGGCTTCATGCAGCGCGCGCGGCACATTTTGCAGCCCCGCTAAAAATAGAATCATATCGAAGCCCACGCGCTGCCAGATCGTGACCGCAGCTATCGGTATCAGAACCAGCTCGGGGCGGGTGAGCCACTGTAATGTGCCTAATCCCGGTACAATGCCGATCAGCCCTAAACGCGGCTGGAAAATCCATATCCAAACCACCGATGCGGCGACGGTAGATGTGACTACAGGTAAAAAGTAAATGGTGCGAAAAAGGTTGCGCAGCGGTAAACGCTGGTTCAGCAGCACCGCCGCCCCTAATGCCAGTGCCATATTCAATGGCACTACTAACAGCGCAAGTGTCAGCGTATTGGCAAGTGCGCGGCCAAAAAGTGGGTCGCGAAAGATGCGCGCGAAATTGTCTAACCTGACAAATTCAGGTGCGCGAATACCGTTCCACTCGAAGAAAGAGAGGCCGAATGCAACCAGCACCGGGATGCCGAAGAAAACCAGTAAGCCGATCGTATTGGGGGCTATCAGCGCCAATCCCCAGAACGCCTTGCGTCTTGCCCGTGGGGTGCGCCCAAAGATATTTAATAATGCGGACATGGATGATTTAGCCAGATTCTAACCTTAAATGAAAGGGGCGCAGTATATACCGCGCCCCTACTTTTATAACGCAAATGAACGGGGTTTACATGCCCGCGACGGCAGTATCCACCGCTTCGCAGCCGAGTGCGGTTGCTTCTTCAACAGACATGCCAAGGTCGAAGATGTTCACCGGCAGTTCGCTGTTACCAATATTCCACACTTCGTCAAATACGGTCACGCCCTGTGAGTCTTGCAGCGCATCTACGAAGGTCTGAATATTGACTTCATCGGTGCCAAAGGCATCAATCCACGTTTGCTGCTGTGAAGGCGCTGCCGGGGCTACGCCGCCCGCTTCCGCGAAATAACGCTGGCCTGCATCGCTGCCCAAGAAGATGATCAGGTTGGCGGCCAGATCAGGGGTGTCGGTGCTTGCTGCGCCCACATAGCCCACTGAGTGAACGATGGAACGGCTGCGGCCAGTTTCCGGGTTGCGCGGCAGTTGTACAACTTCCCAATTGAATTCAGATGATTCGAGCGCAGTGGGCAGCTTCCATGAGCCGCCAGCGACCATCGCCACGCGGCCAGCCAGCCATGCGTTGAAGGCGTCGTCTGCTGAGGAACCGCCAAGATCGCTGATGGTGGGCATATAACCCGCATCCAGCAACCCCTTCAGGAAGTTGAGGCCTTCAAGGCTGCCTTCTTCAGTGAGCGTGCAGGTGGTGTGATCGCTGGCGATGACCGGCTCAACGCCTGTCGCGGCGACCCAGTTCGGCCAGCCCGCCTGATACTCGCTGTAAACAGCGGCGCCATAAACGCCAGCATCGGCATCGGTCAGCGCTTCCGCGTCAGCGGCGAAATCATCCCATGTCCATTCCGCAGTCGGGTATTCCAGACCGGCGGCATCGAACATATCCTTATTGTAGTAAATCGCGATGGTGTCCCAGTTCACAGGAAGGGCATACAGATCGCCTTCTTCGCCGGAACGATATGGGTCAATCATGCCGCTTCCCCAAACGGCGGTGTCAATACCGGCGGCGTCTAGGTATGGCTGAAGATCGAGAAGCGCTTCATTTTCCTGATAGAAACCAACGTTGGTCTGCGACATGTTGAAGACGTCCGGCATATCGCCACCAGCGACGTTGGTACGCAGTAGTTCCCAGTAATTTGCCCAGGGTTGAACTTGAAGGTCAACTGTTGCTCCGGGGCAATAATCGGTGGTCCACTCGTTAATAGCTTCGCCAATAATAGTGGCCCAATTTTCATCCCATACCCACATGGTGAGTTCGCCCGGCTCTTCGCAGGCGACAGGGGTGATTGCTGGCGGGGCATCCTGTGCGGCAGCGATGCCTACAGTACCCAGCGCCATAGCAAACGCCGATGCAAGAACCAAACTTTTTATACGCATTGCAACTTTCTCCTATACCGACAAGTTGATAGAGGAACTCTGCCTGAAATTTACTCAGACAATTTTCGATTATAACGAGTTTACCTCATTCCCGCATGGATGATCGGGCTAAAAGGTAGGGTAATCGTATCAAAATCCGATCTACTCATTCCAGATCATTCTGAACGACAACGGAAAGGGTCTAAGCCGCCTTGACACCTTTGACGCTAGGGGAAGTATGAATCACAGCGCCTTGATGCGCGTTGCCAGTTTAAGTTGTTTTGGGAACATCGGTAGAAAGTCGGCTAGTTCCCGATACTTGCCTGTCGCCAGATCACCCCGATAGCGCCGTAATACGCTGATGGCCGCGGGCAAAATGTCAATGCCTCGCGTTTTACGCTCCATCAAAGCAAAGGCATTCGCTTCCCGAACATTGACATGATCTTCAAGATATAAAGCTACAGCCGCCGCGCAAAAAAGTACCGTAAACTGCGCTTCCCATGTTGGATATAATGCCTTGATCGCGTCATTCAGCGGCAGCGGGGTTTGCGCGGCTTGCGCCAGCGCCTCCGCGTGTTTTCCTAAATATTCATGCATTAACACGATGCCAAAATTTTGGATTGCGGCACGGTATACGTGTGCCGGGTCTTCGCCATACGGCCACGGCGGGCTTTCCCCCCATGCCACGCGCGGCGGCACGATTACAATCAACTGATCTTCAAAGCGCAGGGTAATTTCCTGATCGCTGGGATACAAAATATTCGGCATCAGAACGAGCGTTTCTGGAATTTCCCCAAAGAAGGGGCGGAAAAAATCTTTGAGCGCCATACCGTTCAGAAGGCGGTTCATATCGTCGGCGCCTTGCCGCCAGTCGTGTTCACTTTCCCACCATGCCTGTAAGCCGGCATCAGTGAAGAACGCTTGAAGCTGCTTGTCAAAATCAGCAGGGAAGATACTGGCATCATGGAAGCTGAAATCGGCAAGCTCTAGGTTGAGAAACGCTGTAAAGAGCGACTCCAGCGAAATTTGCTGCTCAAGTTGTGCTTGAAGCATCGCCACTGATGGGTGTTCGGTGAATTGGGCAAGGCGTTTGCGGGTTGCGCGTGCATGCAAATGTGATCCGTGGGGGTTACGTTTCCATTCATCTTCAGGGAAACGAGTTGCTGCCAGCAAACTGGACAGCAGGCGCACACGATCATCTATTTTGACGGTTATATCGCTGGAAACTTTATCCATTGTGAGCAACGGTTCACCCTATCACTCTTGAAGGCCTATGCCTATTGGTGATACCCCTTAATAATTGATTTTAGCGAATGCGTTGGACTATAAGCCTTAATCTTTATTCTGACTGCCATCAAGAAAGCCGGCAATCCACTTGAGTGCGTCAACTGCGCCATGTGGTTGCAATTCCCCGGACGCAAGTTGATGATTTACATCATCTGCGCGGCGCATAATTGAGGTTTTGGTTCGTTCGTCGCCAAGCTCACCGATCAATGCCGCCAATGCGCGAAGGTTGTTGGACAGAAGTTTAATAGTGTCTGGTGATGCTTCTTCGAGAAAATTATCCAGCTCGGCGCGTAGTGCCTCAACATCATACTCCGCATTACGGCGGCTGCCGCTGTAGGCTTCAGCCAAGGTTTGCAGAACGGAATAAGCCAGTGCGATGCTGCTGGAAAACTCTTCTAAAGACTTGCGGGCAAACATCCGGCGTATAGAAAGGATGCTGCGTAGGCTTGCCCGCATCTCTTCTAAACTGCGATGCGGTTCCATTAACCGATCCAACTTGTTCAGCTTCGGGGTGCTTAGTTTGTGTGCCTGTGTGCGCCACCAGCCCCGAATGCTGGCTTCAGCGGCGGCGCTCCAACTTAGAATTCGGGCTAACTGACTAAATTCCTCAACGAAGGTTTCGTCATCTTCAAGCCGCTCCAGATGCTGCATGATCCGTCGCGCCGCGCCTCTGATGATCTGCTCGTCCCGCTGTTTCTCCGCAACTTCAAGCATTTTCCAGGGAATGATGCCGTTAACGTGCAGATCTGGCGTTTGCATAAGCTGCGCTGTCTGCGCCATGAGTGGCAGCATTTCCGCCGACCATCCGCGTGCGTCAATTAATGCGAGATCGAGATCCAAAAGCTGCTGCGGCGTTAATTCACCCAGCGTTGTGAGTACAGCAGAGAGAGCCAGAATGTCGCCTGCGGGCCGCCCGCTGCGTTGAAACGCCGAAACCAACAACTCCATGCGGCCGTTACGCCCTGAAATGCGCTTGACCAGAGGCGGGAACTGCTCGTCCCGGTGTTCTTTCAAAATGAGCACCATCAGGCTGCCAATCATCTCGCTGGTTAGCGCCCCAAAAAGCGCATCATCATTCAGTGCGGCTTTAAAACCCTGTAGATCGCGTTTGCTTAAGACTTGAAAAACGCCTTGCGCCAGCGCCGCATCGTCATATGCGCGGGGAGTGGCCGCCGTAATACCCTCGCGTAGAATATCCCCTAGCTTGAATTGGGAGGGTTCACGCGAGATTAGCGTAAGCCAGTTGAGGATGGTAACCGGATCGCCTTCATCAATTGCAACTTTGAGCGCTTCATTTGCAGAGCGATGCAGCCATTTTAGCCATGTTTCATCGACTAGAACCGGGTCTGCGTTCAGATGTGCGCGGGCAACCGCATACAGCGCATCTGGCTCATGGTGTAGCGCCTCCTCAAGATCGGGCAGCAGCGCAGCATATGTATCTGGATCTTGCTTGATGGCCTGTGTGACTTCAATCGTCGCTTTGGGATCACGATCGTTTAAGGCACGTTGCAAACCTTCTCTTAAATTGGCGACTCGCTCTTCGCTTGTCGGTTGTTTTTTCGGTGGTTCAGCGGTAGGACTGGTATTTCCCACACTCATATCGTCTTTCGATGTTGATAAAGCAACGCTGGATTGTAGCACATGCAGAATGTGAATTACTGCGATTTGGTGTTGGGAGATGGCATGCCGGAAGTAATGCCGATCCCTTCACGGCGCAAGCGGCGCAAAAACTCCACGCTCTGGAGGCGGCGCTCCAGCAAATAGGTGAGATAGCCGTTCATCAGGCGCTCAACATCATCAATCAGCCCGTTAGGAAACCCGGTTTCGTGAATGCTGTTGTAGTGGCTGCGCTGAAGTATACGCAGCAGCTTCAGCGTTTGCATAGATATGGGGACTGTCGTTCCTGCATAAGCGGGCGCGTGCTGTGGGCAAATTACGCCGCCTTCGCTGTAGCTGAATACTTGATCCTGTGGCAGTAGCGGTTCCCTGCCGGCGGCACAAAATTGTAACTCTGGGCGAAAGCCGGATACATCCAGCAAATGTACTTCAAAATAGCGCACCGCTAAACGGGGGTCAGTTTCTTGATCGATGCGCTCCAGCGTATCGCGGGTCAAATTGAATAGGCGGTTGGTGTCATCTTCGCCATCTCCGGTGAAGCGGTCAACCAGTTCGGCGCAGTAAGCAGCATATGCGCCCCGCGTTAGGTCTTCGCGCAGCGCATTGAAGGGCATGATCATCTCAGCCTGCGCAGCGACGCCAAGATCACGCCCCGTATGGATCAGCATATCGGCGCAGGTGAACAGCTCAACATGTCCCATTTTCTGGCTGGTCAGTTTGCGCGCGCCTTTGGCGACCACATCTTGCTTGCCGTGCATTGGCGTCAGAATTGTAAGCAGTCGATCCGCCTCGCCAAAGTCACGGCGTTTCAGGATGATTGCCGCAGTCCTAAATGAACGCTCAGCGCGTGCCATCGTCGGTAGATATATCTAAACTATCGCTGGTGAAGTTGAGGGGCAGAAGCGCCGCTAGTGTGGTGTCGTGGATGATTTTTCCTTCCAGTGTGACCAGCAGCACCCGTACATTTACGCCAAATTCAGACAGCATCTGTCGGCAAATACCGCAAGGGCTGCCGCCATCGCGGGTAGCGACGACCAGATTACTAAAGCTGTGAACGCCTTCGCTTACGGCCTTGACTAGCGCGGTACGTTCAGCGCAAATGCTGGCGGGATAGGATGCATTTTCAATATTGCATCCCGTAAAAATTTGCCCGTCAGAAGCCTGTAACGCCGCGCCCACCGGATAATGTGAATACGGAATATAGGCGTTTTTAGTCGCCTGAATTGCCGCGTCAATTAGCGTTTGTAAGTGGTTATCGTCAAGTTTTATCATCTTAAGTGGATGCGAGACTCTTCGCTGCCGGCCAGATAGTTTCGATATCGTCGTACTGAATTAACAGGGTTTCCTGCACCAGCTCGCCAGAACTGCTGTCAAAGTCAGAGTAGGTTACTTCGCTGATCCATGCCCCTTTGAGTCGCCAGCGCCGCGATTCCACGCCGTCATCGGTTGCGATAATTTCAAGTATGCGCACCGGGCGAACAATGTCATCTTGGGCTTCTGCTGTTTCTCTCAACCAGCGGTTGAATGAAAGTTCAGGATTGTGCTGCACCATTTTGAACAGCCTGATCGGGTCACGTACCAGCTTTCGCAAAGATGGTTTTACTTCCAGTTTGAAAGCCGCCAGACCCGATACGCGAAAAACGCCCGGTACTGGTTCATTATCAATTTCGACTGAAAATTCATTCGCGCTCAGGCTGTCTACTGCCTGAAGCTCATCCTGTTTCTCGGCCATAGATCACCTCAATGGCTCTAGTCCGTCTTTTTGCAGAGGATCTATTATATCCGATCCGGTCAGCTTTCGCGTTGTAACGGCTTGAATTGCGCTGGCATGCCCTATTTGTGCGCTGAATAAAAAAACAGGCGCGGCGTATAATCACCGCGCCTGTTTTTTAGCTGTTAAGGCAGGGGAAGACCCCGCCCCTAAAGAGATCGGCGTGGTACGCTACGTTCCCATCACGCCGCCAAGCGTAAGGCAGGCAAGGCATTGGCCTCCGGGGCGCACAATTGCGAAACCAGCTTGCGGATCGTCACCCCATACCGTGAAGTCCACGTTGAAGACGATCATCATACGGATGCGGCCAGTTTGCCGGGAAAGTGATGCGGCCTGTGCTAGCCATTCAGCCTGCTGCTGAGCGGTGGTATTAGCTGCCCATGCAAATGCAGGCGGCAGCGGGCCAAGACCTTCGCCGGTCAGATAGCCAAGCTCTGTGAAGCACAACATCTTATTCGGGAAGACGCTGGCATATAGGTTCACCATCGTCGGGAAATAACGGGTGTAGTGATTCGGGTTGCCGCGTGGATCGCCGCTGGTTGCGGTGGGCGGAACTACGCCTTCGTTATAGTGAATGCCGATGCAGTCTGCGAAGTTACCAGCGCCTGCTTGCGCCATGCCGCGAATGAAAGCGTCATCGTCGCAGCCATTGGCTGTGCATTGGCCGCCAAAGAATCCGGTGGGGGCGGGGGCGCCGCTGATGACCAGTACATTTGCATTGCGGCTCTTGATGGCATTGAAGGATGCCGCCAGCATTTGTGTATAGGTCGCCGGGTTGATGCGCCCCGCGGGCCACTCACGGTCAATATTCTGTTCATTCCAAACTTCAATCGCATCTGGCCCTAGTGCTGCCACGCCGCCGAGATAATTCGCGAAATCAGCGATGTAACCGTTTAGATCGGCACCGAGTTGGTCGCGGTTGCCGATGATGCTGAGCAGTACGCGGAAGCCGCGGCTTCGGGCAGCGTCAATCGCGCCTTGCGCGTTGCTGGGGTTATCGCCGCGGTTATGGCGTACCTGAATTTTCGCCCAGGTCATGCCGGCTGACTGCATTAAATTAGGATGCGCGAAACTGGCAACTTGACCACCTAGCTCAAAGCCAACGCCACCGGGCGGCGGGCCTGCGGTTGGCGGAATGGCTGTCGGTTGGCCGGGTACAGTCGGCTGTGCGGTAGGCACGGGGCCGGTACCACCGGGAATGATCAACCTCTGGCCGACGAAGATCAGATTCGGGTTCACGATGCCGTTCGCCTGAGCGATGGCCGCAGTTGTGGTATTGAAGCGGCGGGCAATGCTGTTTAGCGTGTCACCGGGCTGCACGATATAAGTCGTTTGAGTGGGCGGTGCCGTTGGTGGAACAGTGGTTGGCGGCACGCCTGTTGGCGGAACTGCTGTAGGCTGAACCGGGCCGGTTGGGCAGGTTGGGATGATCAATCGCTGCCCTGGGAAGATTAGATTCGGGTTTGCGATGTTGTTCGCCTGAACAATCGCCGCTGTCGTGGTATTGAAACGGCGGGCGATAGCTGCAAGGAAGTCACCGGGCGCAACGATGTATTCAGTGGTACCGCATGCGCCAGGCGTCGGTGATGGCTGTGGCGCTGGTGGGGGGCCGCTGGGAATAATCAGCGTTTGACCTGCGAAAATTAAGTTGGGGTTTGCGATGTTATTGGCCTGTGACAGCGCTGCAACCGTCGTGTTATAGCGAACCGCGATGCGAAATAGGGTGTCGCCCCACTG
>DAOTUZ010000107.1:0-7046 GCA_034437295.1 Anaerolineae bacterium
GGGACAATTGGAATACGCTGGCATCCGGAATCGTCGCCGGGCATTTGCTGGAATGTACCGGTCAGGTAGTCGGCGGCAACAGCCTCTCTGCGCTGCACAGCCTTAGCTCCCGCGATCTTCCCCATCTCGGCTATCCGATTGCTGAAGTGGAAGCCGATGGAGCATTTGTACTCACGAAAGTGCCGGATACGCCGGGACTGGTCTGTATCGAAACGGTCAAAGAACAGTTACTTTATGAAGTTCACGATCCCGCCAATTATCTCACGCCAGATGTCACGGCTGATTTCACGACCCTACAGCTCATGCAAGACGGCGAAAATCGCGTGCGCGTGACGGGCGTTACCGGCAATCCACGCCCCGAAAAGCTCAAAGTGAATATCGCGCGGCTTGAAGGCTACATGCGCGAACTCATCTTCACTATCGGTTACCCTGAAGCATGGCTCAAAGTCGAATGGCTGAAAGCGATGATCGCTGAAAGCTGGCGCGACTTACCCATCAAGCGCATCAATTACAGCTATTTAGGCATGAACAGCCTGTTTGGCTCGCTGGCGAAACTACCAGACGATCCGCTAGAAGTGATCGTGCGCGTCATGTTCACCGCCCAGGATCAGGATACGCTTAAAACGGCCACCCGGCGGGTGATGGCAAACGGCCTGAGCTGCCCACCAGGCATGAGCGTCAGCGGCTCAACCATCGGCGGCGATCCGCGCGCAATTTTGGGTTTATGGCCGGCGCTCATCAGCCGGGACAAAATCACGCCGGATATACACTATCTGGAACTATAGCTGATAGCCTTTGAGGGAATATGCCACGCACACTTTATGATCTCGCTTATGGGCGCGCAGGCGATAAAGGCAATATCGCCAATATCAGCGTAATCGCCCGCACACCGGAAGCCTATCAGGACTTGAAAGCCAATTTGACTGCCGAACGGGTAAAAGCGCATCTTGGCGATCTCGCGCCGGGGCGTATTTTGCGTTATGAATTAGACAATATTGAAGCGCTCAATTTTGTGCTGTATGACGCGCTTGATGGCGGCGCTACGCGCTCACTGCGAATTGATGCTCTCGGCAAAGGACTATCCGGCGCGCTGCTGTGTATGGAGTGGGATTAACCGATGCAGTTTGAAACTATCTTATTTCAAGACACTTCGCCCTTCGCCAGCATCACGCTCAACCGTCCTGCTCAGCGCAACGCCATGAGCTTCCAGATGATTGAAGAGTTGATCGCCGCCTTCGATGCGCTGCATGAACGCCCCGATATTCGCGCCATCGTCATCAGCGGCGCGGGCGAACATTTTTGCGTGGGCGGCGATATTAACGATCTCAAAGCGACACGCGGCATGGCTGCCGAAGCACAGGATGAGGCCGTTTCTGGCATAGATCGCCTTTTGCGCCATATTATCGAAGCCCCTCAGGTGGTGGTTGCGAAAGTGCATGGTTCGGCGCTTGGCGGCGGGTTCGGGCTGGTCTGCGCCTGTGATATCGCTATCAGCGCAGTAGATGCCACCTTTGGCCTGCCCGAAGCGCGTTTAGGCATCGCCCCGGCACTGATCGCGCCTTATGTCGTCCGGCGTGTAGGCTTAAGCCGCGCAGGCATGATCATGCTGACCGGTGCGCGTTTCGATGGCGTATCAGCCCATGAATACGGCGTACTTCACGAAATCTGCCCGAAAGAAATACTAGATGAGTGTACAGATGCCATCCTTAATGAGATTCGCCAGTGCAGCCCCGCTGCCCTGCGTGCCTGCAAACAGCTTTTGCAGTCGTCTATATCAGAATCACTCGAAGAATCGCTGCCATTCCGCGCGCGCGCGCTGAATACACTTCGCGCCAGCGAGGATGGTCAAGAAGGGATGCTGGCATTCATCCAGAAACGCCCGCCAAAATGGGCGCTTGAATAAATATTCTTAAGAGGAAACCTTCTTTGATCCGGAAACTGCTGATCGCCAACCGCGGCGAAATATCTGCCCGTATCATCCGCACCTGCCGCAAATTGGGTATCCGAACAGTTGCCATCTATTCCGATGCCGATGCAAACGCCGATTTCGTCAAACTAGCCGATGAAGCCGTGCATATCGGCGCATCCCCCGCCCCGCAAAGCTATTTGAATATCGAAGCGGTACTCACGGCTGCCCACCGTACAAACGCTGATGCCCTTCATCCCGGCTATGGCTTCTTATCCGAGCGCAGCCATTTCGCGCAGGCAGTCATAGATGCCGGCCTCACATGGATCGGGCCATCCCCTGAAGTGATCGCGCTGATGGGCGACAAACGCCGCGCAAAACTGGCGCTCAAAAATATTCCGTTGGTTCCCGGCTATAACGGCGATGATCAAAGCAATGTGACATTTCAAGCTGAAGCTGGAAATATTGGCTATCCGGTCATGGTCAAAGCGGCGGCAGGCGGCGGCGGGCGCGGTATGCGCGTGGTCACATCAGCGGGCGATCTCGTTGGAGCATTGGAAGGTGCGCGCCGTGAAGCCTTACAGGCTTTCGGTGATGATACGCTGCTGTTAGAGAAATATATTGAGCGCCCCCGCCATATCGAAGTCCAGATTTTAGGCGATTCCAGCGGCAAAGTGATCGCTTTAGGCGAGCGCGAGTGTTCCATTCAGCGCCGCCATCAAAAAATCATCGAAGAAACGCCCTCACCCGCCTTAAACCCATCGCAGCGTGCGGCCATTTGCGCGGCGGCAGTCCGCATTGGCGAACAAATCGGATACACCAACGCTGGAACTGTTGAGTTCATCCTTGATCCACAGGGTCATTTCTATTTTCTAGAGATGAACACCCGTTTACAGGTTGAGCATCCGGTGACAGAAGAAGCGTTCGGCGTTGATCTGGTGGCGTGGCAGATTCGTATTGCTGAAGGCGAAACATTATCTCAGCAGACATTCCCCGCACAAGCACAGCGCCACGCTATTGAAGCGCGCTTATATGCCGAAGACCCTTCAAACGAATTTTTACCGTCTACAGGTCGCATCCTGAACGTTAATCTCGGCAATACAATCCGCACAGACTGCGGGCTTGGGGATGAAGTTTCCCCGTATTATGATCCGATGCTGGCGAAGCTGATCGCCGCAGCTCCAACCCGCGCAGAGGCTATCCGCAAACTGGATTACGCCCTCTCACAGATCGTGCTGCTTGGCGTGCGCCACAATGCCGCTTTCCTGCGCCGAGTGCTTGCCAACCCTGAATTTGCAGCAGGCAAGTTTGACACCGGTTTCATCGAACGTCACCCTGAATTATTGCCCGATCCGCCGCCTTCGTCTCTCGTTTGGCTAGCCGCCGCCTTCGCTAAGCTGCAAACCGAAGGCGCAGATAAATTCTGGCGCAACAATCTTTACCGGCCGCTCAAATACACGTTCACATATGGGGACATACAGCGCGATATTCTGATCATGCCTCATGCTGACAGCCGGTTCACGGTCACCCTTGATCAACAAGTATTTGCAGTGCGTACCTTTCCAGAACAGCCTTCATCGCTGGAAATTGACGGCATCCGCTGTCACTTGCCAGTTGAGCATCAGGGCGACTCTTGGTGGGTACAAACCCCTGAAGCAATCTACTGCCTCAATTGGGTTTCGCCGCTGCCAATGGGTATTAAGCAGTCAGGCGCACAAGGCTCTCTGCTTTCGCCAATGCCCGGTCAAGTGGTGAAAATTCAGGTTGAACCCGGCCAGCAGGTGAACAAAGATGATCTACTCATGGTCATCGAAGCTATGAAAATGGAACATCGCATCACCGCGCCATACGCCGGGAAGGTCGCCAAACTGCATTTTGAAGTCGGGCAAGCTGTGCAAGCTGGCGTAAAACTTCTTGACCTGCTGCCATCTGAATAAGTATGCTGATGACTCAAAACGGCATACAATAGAGTTGATCTTGTTACGGAGTCACCTATGGCGCTACCTGAGCTAACCAAAACGCGCATGACCGTTGAAGCGTTTGAGCGGTATGCGGAACTTCCTGAGAATCGGGATAAGAAATTGGAATACCACGCTGGAGAAATCATCGAAGTGGTGTCTAATGATCGATCATCTCAGGTTGCAGCAAACATCATCATACTTCTTGGCGGCTACATAAAACAACAAAAATTAGGACGCTTAACTGGCGCAGATGGCGGCTACATGATTAACGGTGAGCGATATATACCGGATGTGGCCTTCATTTCCGCATCGCGCCAACCAAAAGCAATAGGCCAATCCTGGAATCACCTCGCACCTGACCTGGCAATTGGAGTTTTATCGCCAACCGATCAGGCAACTGATGTACTGGACAAGGTATCCAATTATCTAGTTGCCGGCGTAACTATATGGGTGGTTGATCCGATCAAACAAACTGTACAGGTTTTTGCGCCAAACGCCGCGCCGCGTCTATTGACGAGCGAAGAAACGCTTGAAGGTGGAGCATTGCTTCCCGGTTTCAGCCTTTCAATTGCCTCATTATTCGAGGATATGTAGATCTGATGCCGCTTTACGATTATCGTTGTGAGAACTGTGCCAATGAATTTGAAGCGCGTCATTCTTTCGATGAAACGCCCCCACCCTGCCCCGTTTGCGGGGAGACACATGCTCAACGTCTGATCACCACCGCGCCTGCGCAAATGAAAGGAATGCTGGCAAACGCTGGCTCCAGCCGCAGCGCGTCCAAAGAAGATCTAAAATCCAAGTGGTCAGAAGAAACGCCTAAACTGCGCGATCAACTCGTCAGCAAGTTGGGAGAAGACACCGTTCGTAAGAATGCCCCCTCCCTATTTTCTGAATAGCCTCAGTTACAGATAGCAAAAAGCTCCCACGTAAGTATCGCTAGGCAGCGCTGATTTCTGTGACCTGCTGGTTGGTCAAATCAACCATGGCTGTCGCCACAATTTGATCGCCACTGGAAAACTCTACAATCCACACAGATTGCAGCTCGCCCCCTCCCGGCGCTGCCGAGGCGCTCCAATTGCTGCTCCCCCGCAGAATTTCAGCAATTTCTGACTGTTGAAAAGCCAGCAAGATCGCCTGATTTTCATTTTCTTCATACCATTCGTCATAGCTTAGCACGTTTGGAAAGGCGATATTAACCAGTTCTGGATCGCTCAGCGTCCATGGCAGACCATCGCCAAACCGCACAACGGCATATAACGAATCGTAGCCATCCTCAATCCACGCATTCCATGCGAGGTTCCACGGATCATAGTCAATCCATATGTCCCGTTCTTCAAGGTTGACCCCAAGCGACTCAAGCTGTGGGCTGGTGCTCAAAAAAGCCTGCACCGCATCGTACCCGGACTGCCGCTCCGCCTCAGTGGCGTAAAACAGCCCTTCGTAATACAGCACTTCTCCACGCTCAGGGCTAACATCGGCATAACCAATCTCTTCGCCATCAGCATCCCAGAACTGCACCCGCCAAATGCCATACCGGTTTCTAGTGTTAAAAACCTCAACGCGCCATTCAGGGTGTTCTTCCAGCGCTACCGAGTACGGATAACTGGAGGCGACGATAGCGATCACCTGATCAGGGGTCACTGTTTCCTGTGCTGATACAAGGCTCACCGCCAGCATCAAAGCAATCAAGGTGATTCCAATCCATCGGAGTTTCATCATGCTACTCCTAGCGCGCTTGGAAAATATTCAAGGGATTCATGCTGTAACCCGGAAAAATCTGATCCATTGCAGAATTCCCCAGACGCTTGATCAAAATTTCACTCAGCACATCCCGGTAATCAGTGGTCACCGCCAGCGCGCCATCGTCTAGCGCATCGCTGTCAAGCCCAACCCAGCGCCCGTACATCCCGCTGGTGGTGCCGCCGCCCATCACCATCATCACATTACCGTGTCCGTGATCTGTCCCCGCGCTCGCGTTCTCATCTACGCGGCGGCCAAACTCACTCATCGTGACGACGGTAATGCCAGACATATAATCCTGCATATCAGTGTAAAAAGCGGCTAGCCCCTGCCCCAGATTACCCAGCAGGCCAGCAAATTCACCTTCTGCGCCGCCCTGTGATTCATGCGTATCCCAACCGCCAATATCTACCGCGGCAACCTCCAGCCCCACATCGGCTTTAATAAGCTGTGCCACTTGCCTGAGTCCCGCCCCAAAGTCACCTTCAGGATAGGCCGCTCCGTAAGCCGGCGTATAATCCAGATTTGCCATCTGACTCAACAAATTGACGGTATCAAACACATCAGAGGCTTGCGTACCCAACATGTCTTCTGGCGCGCTAATGTTATAGAGGCCAGCCATCGTACGGGAAACCGCCTCAAGTTGGTCATCCCTGCCCTGCAAGTGAAAATCCGCAATAGATTGTAAGGCCAGCGCCGGAGAAGTACCCCGCAGCGATCCCTGAACCATTGCCCCGATACCCACCGCGCGAAATGGCGACTCGTTTTGCCATGCTGCCGAAAGCAAGTGACGGTTAATCCAACCGGCTGCCGTTGAGCGATCACCCGGCGTGCCGCGTTCCATATATTCCATCGCGTCAAAATGGGATCGTGTTGGATCGGGCGATCCAGCGCCGTGAATCAGCGCCAGCGATCCCGCATCCCATACATCCTTCAAAGGGCGCAGCGCCGGGTGCAGCCCGAAATGCCCATCAAGATCAATCGCCGCAAGTGCGCTGCTGCCCGGTTCAGGGATAGCAATTGTCGGGCGACGGTCATAGTACAGGCTGCCTTCGCCAAACGGGATGACCGCATTCAGCCCATCCATGCCGCCGCGCTGAAAAATGGCGACCAGTACATCCCGCGTGCCGGGAGCATTGTTCTGATAACGTGGTGAAAACACTAACCGCGGCATCCAACCCGGATACAACGCGCTGCTCACACCAGCAATTCCCATGTGGCCGAAAGAGCGAAGAAGCTCACGTCTAGATTTCATCGTTTGCATATTCATCGTTTAGTCTCCGATTCAATGCCACTGAAATTGAGGCGAAGCAAGCAGCAGGCCGATCAACGTTGGCAGTTTATCGGCGCGCACTTCTTCTGAAAGCGGAATTGTCGGGTTGCCATCATCTGCTACAAAAGCCGACAATAGATCGAAATCTTCACGTGGGAGGCGC
>DAOTUZ010000108.1:0-7558 GCA_034437295.1 Anaerolineae bacterium
GCCGCCAGCCCACCTACGCGCAACTGCGCAACCACAAAATTAGCGCCGGTAATGGCTTCGCGGCGGTCAGTTGTGCGCACCAACTTCACGGGTAAATCGCCCAACATCCGCTGCACCAGATCGCCAACCACTTTCAAGCGATCTTCAGAAATATCCATCAGGGTTATTTGCGCAATCGGCAGTTCGTTGTAATAGCGAATAAAACCTTCGATTAGTTCGGGGGTATAGGTGCTGCCGCCGCCGATTACAGTGATATTGAGCGCGTTCATGATGTTTCCTTCTCCTGTTTTGGGCGGCGCTGCAAAGCCGATTGATCTCGAACCGCCCACTCACTATCCAGGATTATAAACGGATAATGAAAAATATGGGAGCGCTCCCAGAACTATTTTGCATCAATTTGGGCAATTTACCAAAAACAGCTCGGAAGGCTATCGGTTTCAGGCAAAGGGTGTGTCGCTCAACGAATAATCGTTCCGACGCTCTCATCACCCTGAAAGGCGCGCATTAGTGCCGATTCATCCCAGAAATTGAGCACCAGTATAGGCATATTGTGTTCCTGACACATCGTAAAGGCCGTCATGTCCATGATGCTCAAGCGATCTGCAATTACTTTGTCATAGCTAATGCTGGAATAGCGGATTGCTGTTGGGTCTTTACGCGGATCTGCTGAATATACGCCGTCCACCTTGGTGGCCTTGATGATAATATCTGCGCCAATTTCCATGGCGCGCAAAGCCGCCGCAGAGTCCGTTGTGAAATATGGGTTACCCGTACCCCCTGCGATGATCACCACGCGGCCTTTTTCCAGATGGCGAATAGCGCGCAAGCGGATATAGGGTTCAGCCAGCGCCTTAACTTCAATCGCCGTTTGCACGCGGCTGGTTACGCCGGCGCGCTCCAGCGCATCCTGAAGCGCCAGCCCGTTCATTACCGTCGCCATGATGCCGATCTGGTCGGCGGTGCTTTGGGCCATGCCGCGCTCTACGCCATCTTTGCCGCGCCATAGGTTGCCGCCGCCGATGACGATGGCAATTTGCACGCCTAACTTGTGCAGTTCTTTGATGCGCTCAGCGATCAGCTCAGCTTGATCTGGATCAATGCCATACCCGCGTCCGGGCGCTAAAGCTTCACCGCTCAACTTCAATACCACTCTGCGATAGGCTGGTTTTGGTGCTTGGCCGTTATTCATAGACATACGTCATCCCTTCAGAAAGTAGACAAAAAAAGGGATCAGCAGTTCTGCTGATCCCTTGAAGTTGATGATCGAAAACGGGCGGGAGTTTCGCATTAACTGGCGTTTCATTCCCATACCGTTCCTCTAATGTGATGCGCTTCTATTTTACTCGCCCGCGTCTGCTTCGCCAGAGTCGCCCAGCGTGAAGCAGGCAAAGCGGCGGATTTCGATGCTTTCGCCTGTTTCAGAGACGGTTTCCGAAAGCAACTGCTGAATAGACTTTGAGTCGTCCTTCAGCCAAGGCTGCTCAAGCAGCACGATTTCCTGAAAGAATTTCTCCATGCGGCCATCAACGATTTTATCGACAACGGCGGCAGGCTTGCCCTCTTCCAGCGTGCGGCGGCGATACAGATCGCGTTCAGCCTCAATAATCGCGTTGGGGACATGTTCGCGCTTCACGTACAGCGGCTTCAAATTGGCGATATGCAGCGCAATTTCCTTGCAGAAGGTGCGGAAGTTTTCGGTGTTGGCGACGAAGTCGGTTTCACAGTTGACTTCCACTATGACTCCGAGCCGGCGGTTGAAGTGCAGATAGGTTTCGATCAGCCCTTCGTTCATGACACGGCCAGCGTTCAGCTTCTTAGCTGCCTTGGCGACGCCGCGTTCACGCAGATACTCCACCGCTTTTTTAAGATCGCCGCCGGTTTCTTCCAGCGCCTTCTTACAATCCAACGGGCCAGCGCCGGTCATTTCGCGCAGGTCTTTGACCATTTGTGCAGTTACAGTTGCCATGTTCGATTTATTCCTCGTCCGATTCGTCGAAAATCTGCTTGCCCTTGATCTTCGCAAGGACAGATTCACCGAGCAGATCTTCATCTTTCGCTTCGTCATAGCCGCTGAAATCACTGGCAAAGCTTGTGTCAGTATCATCACTCTTATGCATTGAGCGACCTTCAATGACTGCCTCAGCAAAGGTTTCAAGAATCAGCTTCACCGAGCGCACGGCATCGTCGTTTGCGGGCAAAACATAATCTACCTTGTCAGGGTTGATGTTCGAGTCTGAGAGCGCCAGCACTGGAATGTGAATGGTATTTGCTTCCTTCACAGCGGTTGCTTCTCGATTAGTATCCACCACGATCAGCATTTCGGGCAGTTTCTTCATAATACGGATGCCGCCCAGACGGTCTTGCAGTTTCTCAATCTGGCGATCCTTGATCAGGCGTTCTTTCTTGCCCAGAACGTCATACTCGCCGGATTCACGCTTTTTTTCCATCGTCTTGAGCGTATCAATACGCTTGCGAATGGTTGTCCAGTTGGTGAGGGTGCCGCCCAGCCAGCGTTTGTTCACATAGGGCATACCGCAGCGTTCTGCTTCGCGGGCAACAGCTTCCTGTGCCTGACGCTTGGTGCCAACAAATAGCACGGTACCGCCAGCAGCCGAAATGTCGCGGATCATATCGTAGTAGGCGTTCAGCTCAACGATGGTTTGCTGAAGATCGAGAATATGAATACCGTTACGCTGGGTGAAGATATAGGGCTTCATTTTCGGGTTCCACTTGGTCGTGCGATGACCGAAGTGAACACCCGCTTCCAGAAGCTGCTTCATGGAAACTTGAGAGGGCATTATAAGGCTCCTGATGCCAGTGTTTAATCACAGCGCCAATCATTCCCGGCACAGCAGAAGACGGCAATCAGCGTTGATTGCGCCCAACACCAGCCGCCGGGTCCCGGCGCGTGAAAATGTATACGATAAAGGGCATTTTAGCAGGCGGAAATTGCTTTGTGTAGGGGCAAGGCGGCGGGGTATAAATGGCGCGGTTGTGGAAACAAAAACACCCGCCTTGAGAGCGGGTGTTTATCAAATTTCGCTAAGTTACTTGAGTACCGAAACGGCGCTGGCCTGTTTGCCCTTTTTGCCATCGGTAATTTCGAACTCGACCTTATCACCTTCGTTCAGAGAACGATAGCCAGTGGAATTGATGCTCGTATAGTGTACGAATACATCAGCGCCGTTTTCAGGAGTGATAAAGCCGTAACCCTTTTCACCATTGAACCACTTAACGGTGCCTTTGACGCGGTTGCTGCTCATTGAAACACGCTCCCTGGAGATATAAAAACTTTATGGCTTTGTAACTGTTACATCTATTCTGAACCAGAAAGCTATTCAATTACATGCCACAGAGGGTAAAATTCCCTTCCAATAAAATATGCTACGCCAAATTTATTCTTAACGCAAGTAGGGAATCTTGTAAGATTATAAGTTAATCATTATATTTTATGGTGAAGATTTCCAGGCGCCGATCCCTAGGGAAACCCACCCGGCAATTAAGGCTGCGCCGCCAAAAGGCGCAACTGCCCCCATAAAACGTAAGTTCGCTAAGCTCAGGATATACAAGCTGCCAGAAAACAGCAGGATGCCAAGCGCAAACAACCATGCCGCCAAGCGTACCCATTTCGCGGGCAACCATGCTGCCAGAGCGGCCGTCCCTAACAGGGCGACAGCATGGATCAGGTGATATTGCACCGCTGTTTCATAAGTGGCTTGCAGCGAAGGATTCGCCTCAAAATGGCCGCTTAGCGCGTGCGCGCCAAACGCGCCCAATGCGACGCCAGCCGCGCCAAAGGCTGAGGCCAGTAAAAGCGGTACACGTGTATGAACATTAGGCATTTGCAGTATCCTACAACTGGGGAATTAGGGCGATTGTATCACCTGCCCGTGAATTGGTTACAATCGAGATTGCCTTAATGATAATCAGGGTGAGGAAGATATATCGTGCTGCTCGCAGTGGATATTGGCAACACCAACATAACGCTTGGACTCTGGCACAATAATGAATGGGCAGCGTCGTGGCGGGCGCGCACCGTACCTGACAAAATGCCCGATGAATATGGCGTATTGATCAACAGCTTCTTAAGCAGTCAGAATTTTGATTATCGCGGTGTTTCCAGCGTGGTTATTTCCAGCGTCGTCCCCGCGCTAACTCCGACCTTTCTCGAACTGAGCCGTCGCTATATTGAAGTTGAACCTATCGTGGTAACGCATCGTACAAAAATGGGGATCCGCATCGAGATCGATCAGCCAGAGCAGGCGGGCGCGGATCGGCTGGTGAACGCGGCAGCCGTCACCGCGCTCTATCAGTGTAATGCTATCGTCGTGGACTTTGGCACCGCCACCAATTTCGACATTGTAAGCGCCGAAGGGGCGTACTGCGGCGGTGCGATTGCCCCCGGCATTGGTCTTGCTCATGATGCGTTGGTGGCGCGGGCGGCTAAGCTTCATAAGATTGATCTGCTGCCGCCGCCAAGCCCGATTGGGCGAAACACGATCCATGCGATGCAATCCGGCATTTTCTGGGGCTATGCGGCGCTGGTTGAGGGCATGATTTCGAGGCTGAAAGGGGCTATGCGTGATGCCGGGATGGGCGATAATATTCGGGTGATTGCCACTGGCGGGCTGGCACCGCTGTTTCGCCAGCATACAAATGTGATTGATCAGATAGACTCTGATTTAACGCTTGAAGGGCTGCGCGTTATTTACCAGATCAACGCCAACGCATAAGACAATTCCTACGCGACCTGCCGTTGATTCTGATGCCGACTATCTGTACAATGACGATCAACTACGGGGCATAGCGCAACTTGGTAGCGCGCGGCAATTGGGGTGCTGAGGTTGTCGGTTCAAGTCCGGCTGCCCCGACTGGCACAGAAGCATGACACACTGTGCACAAACTGCGGGTGTGGTGTAACGGTAGCATACGACCCTTCCAAGGTCTTGGCGTCAGTTCGAGTCTGATCACCCGCTCTTTCATTTTTGACCTATTCGGGGCTATAGCTCAACGGTCAGAGCAGGCGGCTCATAACCGCTTGGTTCCAGGTTCGAATCCTGGTAGCCCCATGCCGAACGCGCTGATCTTAAAACCAGCGCGTTTTTGTTTTCAACGGCGCTGATTTGCCAGCGATACTCCCACGCCCAACGTAACATTTGTGGTGCCACCCCGTCTATATATAGAAGGCGTCATATCGTTTTTCGATGCGCTCACTTCAATCAAGCTTATACTTGAAGATTGAGGATGTGTCGTCCACCGATTCTGATGTGCAAGATTGAGGATATTCTGATGACCGAAAAAATAACTAAAACTGATGCCGAATGGCGCGCACAGCTCTCTCCAGAAGAATATGCGGTGCTGCGCCAGCATGGGACTGAACGCCCCTTCACCGGCGAATATGTGAACACGAAAACACCGGGCATTTATCTTTGTGCCGCCTGCGGGCAACCGCTGTTTGAATCGGATACCAAATTCGATTCTCACTGCGGGTGGCCTAGTTTCTGGGATGTTATGGATAAGGGGAATGTGGAACTGCGGCAGGATAACAGCTATGGGATGCAGCGCGTAGAAGTACTGTGCAGCAGTTGCGGATCGCATCTGGGCCATGTATTTGAGGATGGCCCGCGGGACACCACTGGTTTGCGCTACTGCATTAATTCGGTGGCGATGAAACTGCAACCAGACGTTGAGCAGGGATAAAGATATTTCAGGAAGAAGGCAAGTGCTCAATTGAGCGCATGCCTTCTTCAATCCGGCAAATTGGCGATCTAGGGAACGACAAAATCGAAATTCCACGATCCAGCGATACGCTGTTGGTCGTTGCCGCCGCCCGTACCAAAACCGATGAGTTCGGTCACTTCAAGCCGCCAATTCCCAGAGTAGTCAAACATGCCCGCGAAATAAGTGTAATCGTTGCAGGCACGTTCGCCATCCATGTACGGATTCACTGAACCCCCACCGGGAACATCGCCTTCGTCTGTGGTCAAAAATGGGATGGCCGTCCACCGGCGCGCCGGATCAGGCGGCATAAAACAGATCACAACCCGCGTTTGCGACGGCGAAATTACAACCTGATCCAGCGTCACGGTAATGTCCTGATCGACTGCCTCTAACGGGGTATCCAGCACACGAATATCGTCTACTAACGGGATGCTGAAGTCAAAAGTGAAAACAGCATCCGGGCCTTCATACATCTCAGCGAATCGCTCTATAGGCAATTCTGTGCGTTTTTGCAGCGTAATACTTTGCGCCTCAACTTCCAGATGTAAATCGAGAGTGGGATTATCGCTACCCACAATACCGCTCATATCGTGGGTTCCGATGATAAGACTGCGGTCGGTGGTCGGCACTATTTCACCTGGTAGCGCGCCGGGAAATTCCCCGTTAACGCCGGTAAAGATGCTCCTGCCCATATAAAACGGGACTTGCACCCCGCTAGCTTGCAGACTCAATCTGTGGACACCTTCTAAATTCGTGTATTGGGTACCCGGTATACCCGCTATCGTATAGGCGAGGGTCAGGCGATTGCCGTCAGCGTACGCCCATTCCAAGGTAACGGTATACCCTTCATGCGACTGGCTGAGGCCAAGTTCATGCCCTAAACCCTGCTCGTAGATTGCGGCTAATCCGTCATCCTGACCAATATACTGCTGTAAAACACTGGCAACGGCAAAAACCGCGCCGATACCCAACAAAAATGCCGCCGCTATAATGACTGCTGTTCGGGCAGAAAATCTCTTACGGCCGGGCAAAGGTAGCATAGTCAATGGTTGTTTGGCATCGTTTCGCGATTCAAATTCTTTCAATAGTCGCTGTAACAATTCCTGTTGATAGTTTTCGGGCGGGCTGGGGGCCGAAAGTACAAGTTGATTTTCAAATACGACCAATGCTTGTATCTTTT
The DNA here is from genome assembly GCA_034437295.1 of Anaerolineae bacterium. Lineage (GTDB taxonomy): Bacteria > Chloroflexota > Anaerolineae > Aggregatilineales > Phototrophicaceae > Flexifilum. The sequence continues at coordinate 6,902 of DAOTUZ010000108.1, forward strand.
CCCCAGATTGTTGACCATGATTAAGCGTCATAACCTACCGCCTTTCTTCGGATTGCAGGACAGTGTATTTCTCATATAGTTCATCTAGGGCACGGCTTAAGTAGGCGGCGACTGTCTTTTCGCCAATTTGTAACACCACCGCAATTTCCTGATTACGCAAACCGCCATAATACTTGAGCGTAATAATTTCCCGTTTACGCTCTGGCAAAGCAGCAATCATCCCCCGAAGTTGTGCTGTCCCTTCGCTGTTCAGCACGGTAATACCGGGATCTGATTCTGTACTTATGTGAACAGATGCAGATTCGAAAGGGACAGCAGAACTAACATCTTTTTTGCGGCGATAGTGATCGGTTACGGCATTACGGGTGATAACAAACAGCCACGCGGCAAAACTCATGGTGTACCGCCCGCGTAACTGCGCTAAATTTTTGACAACGCTCAGGAAAATTTCAGAAACGATATCTTCGGCATCTGCCTGCTGGTCAACACGCGAAGCTACATAAGCATATATGCGCTTGAAGTAGCGATCATAAAGCTGCCGGAACGCATCCGGATCTTCTAATGCCTGACTGATTAGCGCCTGCTCGTCAAAATCATCCTGCATAATTGCTCCTAACTCTATGCACTATTAAAGACGTGGAGATAGGGCAAAATACT
>DAOTUZ010000109.1:0-15504 GCA_034437295.1 Anaerolineae bacterium
TTCGGCCACGGGCATGATATTCACGCCTAAGGGTATTCCTGCCAGCCCGGCGCCCCGCGCAGCTTCGGCCATTTGCCGGCTGTTCAGCACAATACCAAGTTCCGCCGGGGTCACTTCCCAGCTTCGATCTTCATCGACCAATTGCAGCCTGATCTGTTGAGTCCACGCCTGCTGCAAGGCCGCCGCCGCCTCATCCATGTTCATATCGGCTAAGTTCACGCCCAACGCCCACACATTCGGGAAAATTCGGCTCTGTGTCAGGTGCATCAGCAAATAAATTAAGATGAATCCGGCAATCGCGGCGACGATCCCATAGCCTATGCGCTTACTGGAACGAATATGCCAGAGCGCATCACGGCCAAGCATAGCCGCGCCAGCAGCGATACCGGCCAGCATGCCGAGCGTTCTTGCGCCGCCAGCGGATTTTGGCTCACGAACGCGCGGCGCTTCCTGATAGCCGCTAGAAACTTCACTGCGCTGCATGGAAGGGCGGGTATCTACCGGCGTGCCAGTTGGCGGTACGGCGGCAGTAGGCGTCGCCATTGGCGTTGCCATCTGTTTACGCTGGCGCGCAGCAACGCGCTCACGGGTACGCCCTGTTTTCTTACGATCAGGCTGATAAATTTCCATATGCGCCTAAAACTATCCCAAACTTAACCAACCCCAACACTGACTATTGTATGCGAATTCCAGTGTTTTCAGACCAGTTTAGCACGAAAATTCAACGCGCTTCCACGCGATAATCATCTCGCGGAGGGGAAAACGCATCAATAACCAGAGAATCTTCTAATGCAATAACACTGTGTATGATACCACCGGGAATAGCATAGCTGTCTCCGGGATACAATGTCTTTGCAATATCACCGATAGTAATTTCGATTTTTCCCCGAATAATATAGCCCACCTGATCGTTTAGATGGCTGTGTGCGCTAACGATGGCGGCGCGTTCCAGAAAAAACTCGCATAACATCGCCTCATCGGTGGTACCCATCGTTCTCCGGTGTACCCCGGGCCGCATCTCTACCTGTTCAGCATCTTTTGGAGTGATATAGTATCCATCTGCCATTGTCACGACCTTGCTTGTTATCGCGAATCGTAACGTTATTATGCAAATCGTAGTATCAATTCACAAACGCCAATGCAGACCATCTGGCACAGTGATTCAGGATAGCGCCGTTTTCAGGCGAACAATACGTAATCTATGCCCCATGCGATGGCAAACTTCTCAACAAATCCTAATCAAACTATGGCGATTCTTAGGTTTCAACGACTCAATGGCTGTTTTCATCTTATACTTCAACTTAAACGTTCTAGAAAAATCGCGCCAATACCGTTAGCATAGCGGATAGAAGTAATACCCTTGTGCCGGGCGCAGAGGAACAGAATGCGCAACTTTGCAGAAAAACAGTTCATCTACGAAATTAATACCGCTGTCTGGTTGACCGAACTTTCAGAACGCTATCACCAACCGGTCACCTTGAATAACATTCCCGATGAAGCATTGGATGCCATTGCAAGGCCGGGAATAAACTACATCTGGTTGATGGGAGTGTGGCAGCGCAGCCAGTACGGAATCCAGATCGCCTTAAAATGGAAGCATGAATACCAACCCGTACTGCCCGACTTAACCGACAATGACATCATTGGCTCGGCTTACGCAATTGGCGATTACCGCGTGGCCGATGCTTTCGGTGGGCGTGAGGCGCTTGCCAACCTGCGTGAGCGCCTACGCCAGCGCGGGTTGAAGCTGATCCTCGATTTTGTGCCGAATCACGTCGCCGCTGATCATCCCTGGTTAGAAACCCACCCTGAATACATCGTGCAGGGCGGCAGCGAAGACGCGCTGAACCGTCCAAACGATTTCTTCAGTCATAAAAATTCCGGGGATGTTTTACAGGTCTTTGCTCACGGGCGCGACCCCTACTACCCCGGCTGGAGCGATACCGCGCAGCTCAATATCTTCAACCCGGCGCTGCGTAAAGCAGTACGTAATCTGCTGCTGGATATTGCCAGTCAGTGTGATGGTCTGCGCTGTGACATGGCGATGCTAATGCTCAAAGAAATTTTCGCGCATACATGGAAAGGCTACGTGCCAGCACCGCCCACCAAAGAATACTGGGTGGAAATGACTAAAGCTGTGCGGCAAATTCACCCTGATTTCCTGTTCATGGCCGAAGTTTACTGGCACAAAGAGTATGAATTACTGCTGCAAGGCTTCGATTACTGTTACGACAAAGTCTTTTATGACCGTGTGATTGAAGGGCATGTTCAGCAGCTTCGCCAGCATCTTGTGGCAGAACTAGCCTACCAACAGCGGTTGGTACGCTTCCTTGAAAATCATGATGAACCACGGGCTTACGAAACGCTAGGCGTCTTACGCAGCTACCCTGCGGCTACCCTGCTCTGTACGCTGCCCGGCGGCACCCTGCTGCACGATGGTCAGTTGACCGGCAGGCGGGTAAAACTTCCCGTTCAAATCAACCGCGCGCCCCACGAGCGCGAACATCGCAAGCTAAAAACCTTCTATGAAGGGCTGCTGCGAGAAATTGAGCATCCGGTTTATCACAACGGCTCATTCTATCTATTTCACGTGAACCCGGCGGCAAAAAACAATACCAGCTATCAGCACCTGCTGGCCTATGGCTGGTATAATGAGGTGGAGTTTGATTATCGGCTGATCGTCGTAAATCTGACGGATCAACGGGCGCAAGGGCGGATTGACATGTCTGCATGGACATGGCTGGAAGGGCGCCGCTGGCGCTTATTCAATGTGCTGGATAATGAGGAGTTTTCACGTCAGGGCGGCGCGCTCTCTAAAGATGGCATGCTGGTTGATCTCGACCCCTACGAATCGTTCATCTTCCGTTTTGAACTGGAAGACGCGCCGAAACCAGTTCACGCTGGCGGTTATCGGGGCGAAGTGTTCTAAAATTAACCGGGCTGCCTGCACTTGCTAAAGACTGGATGGAATCCATGAAGCCAAAACAAATTCTGATCCTGACATCAGATATGGGATTCGGGCATCGCAGCACTGCGAACGCCATTACCGCCACGTTTGAGTCTCGTTACGGGGAAGCCGTGCATGTTGAGGTGATCAATGCATTCGACCACAAGAGCATCCCTTCCGTTGTGCGTGATCAACAGACTGAATATGATCATCGGGTTAGAGAATCGCCGCAGCTTTATCAGGCCGGCTATCTGGCAATGGACTGGCCGGTATCTACCAGCCTGCTTGAAATTGGCCTGACTGCGCTCCTATTTCAAGCATTGAGTGATATTCTCAAGCAAGTCACGCCAGATTTGATTATCGTTACTCATCCGATGTATCTGGAGCCATTGAACACAATTTTTCGCGTGGCTGGCCGCACAATTCCCATCATCACCATTGTGACCGACCTAGGCACGGTGCAGAAAATATGGTTCAACGATGTTTCCAAAATCACCTTCGTCCCCACTGAGCGAGTCTATGATTTAGCAATACAGGCCAAACTGCCCGCATCAACCGTCAAAATCACCGGCATTCCAGTTCATCCACAGATCAACGATGAAAATCGCTCCCCTGCCGAGATACGATCATCTTTAGGGTTGGATCCAGCAAAGACGACGGTGCTGGTGGTGGGCAGTTCCCGCGTCAGCAACTTGCTGGATGCGGTACAGGTGCTGAACCATAGCAACCAGCCTATCCAACTGATTGTCGTTGCTGGTGGCGATGACGCAGTATATGCAGCGTTACAGGAAATGGAATGGCACCTGCCGGTTACGACCTACAATTTTGTGAATAACATGCCCGCGCTAATGCATGCCGCTGATTTCATCGTGTGCAAAGCAGGCGGGCTGGTTGTGACTGAGTCGCTGGCTTGTGGTTTGCCCATACTGCTCATTGATGTGATTGAGGGGCAAGAAACCGGCAATGCCGAATTCGTCGTCAACAACGATGCTGGTGAACTTGCCAGAAAACCACTCGAAATGCTTGAAACTTTATTTCACTGGATGAGTGACGACAGAAAACATTTACAAACTCTGGCTGAAAATGCCCGCAAAGTTGGTCGCCCACACGCCGCAGACGAGATTTGTGAGCAAGCATTGGCGCTGATGACCGCGCAAGACTAAACGTGGTCATCAAGTATCCTCGCGCATGATTTCCCCACCTTCTTTCAATACAGGCTGGTTCCGGCTGGTGGCGCTGCTCGTCGGCGCCAGCATTTTTTTATGGCTGCGCCTTGAAGATGACACTGTGATCGCAGCAGCAATTGGCGGCCTGCTCATCACCTGCGTGATCGTAATTGGCTGGGCATGGCGCAAAGCCGGTGGGCGCGAATATACATGGCGCTGGCTGTTGGCGGCATGTGCCGCGTTAGGCGGGGTAATCGGTTTGGGAACGGCAGTCAGCACTGCATTATTGATGCTGATCAAGAATGGCCTACACGCCCATATATTCCCCGAATTTCCCTTTGGCATGATTTCTGGAATGCTTCCGCTTGCGCCTATCTGGGCGTTGGGCGGCGTACTGATCGGGCTAGGAATTGGCGCGGTCTGGATCGTCTGGAAGGCATAGGGCGTTCATTTTCACCCCACACAATCAAGATTTAGGCGGCGTCTTATCGCCCAAAGGCAGCGCCTGCTGTTGCGAATCGGGCAGTGATGGGTTGGCCGGGCGAACGGGTTTGGCAACATGTTTTGCCAGTTCTCGCAGCCAGCGGCCAGACTCGGATTTACGCTTATCGTTGGCTTTCTCGAATAACGCATTGGCCTTGCCCATGAACTGGGTTGCATTCACGACATCGCCCTGCTGGTAGGAAACTACCCCCAACGCATACAACGTTTCAGGGCGATTCTGGTCAATATAATACGCGGCCTGAAAATACTTCACAGCAGATGGGTATTCCTGCCGCTTAAGCGCGATGAGTCCCAGCCCGTAGTTGGCGAGCATCTCAAATTTATTAAGCCTCAACGCCGCCTCAAAATCAGCTTCGGCTTCTTCATATTCGGCTTCTTCAAGATGTATCAGCCCACGCGCCGCAATATATTCGGCATTACGCGGTAATTCAGCAATGGCGTCATTCAAAGCGGCAATTGCGCGGTCATAATCACGGCGGGCGATTGCGGCAAGCGCCCGATGATAAGATTCATCGGCGGCGTAACGATTTAATCCAAACCGCTGGTTAAAGTCAGGCATTAAAATATCGCATCCTTCTCACAGCGTGTAGTATAGTACATTTGGCCGCGCTCGCTGTGGCGAAAAGTGACGGTGAGGCTGGCACCCGCTGAAGGCTGCCTTACAATGTTCTCGTCACTAAAGTCCTCTTTCATAGATGAAACATGGAAATTTAACGTCGAAAGTGGCATATCGCTATTTTGAAGAGTATTTGAGGAAAATAAAATGGATTTTGATCTTTCTCCCGAACATGCAGCGTGGCAGCGGTTGCTACGCGAATTTTGCGATGCCGAAGTGAAGCCTTTTGCCGCGGAAGTAGACGAAAATAACAGCCTACATTGGGACAGCATCCGAAAGATGAAAGACGTTGGCCTGCTGGGGCTGGATATTCCCGAAGCTTATGGCGGCATTGAGATAGACGCCATAGGCGTTGCAATTGCGATGGAGGAACTAGGGCGCGCCTGCGGGTCTACCGCGCTTTCGCTGGCGGCGCATAACGGGCTGGGCTGTTCGCCAATTGTACGCTGGGGTACGCAAGCGCAAAAAGACAAATATCTTCCCCTGCTGGTGAGCGGAAACTATCTGGGCGCGCTGGCGCTGACCGAACCGGGCGCGGGCAGCGACCTTGCCGGCGGCGTGCAAACGTTCGCTCAGGATGACGGCAATGCATGGGTTATCAACGGCAGCAAGGCGTGGATCACCAACGCCGGCATTTCTCCCGTGATTACAGTACTGCTGCGTACCGATAGAGATGCCGGCACGAACGGCTTCAGCATGATACTGGTAGAGCCGAATACACCCGGCATAAGCATTGGCAAACCAGAGAAAAAGATGGGTCTCAAAGGCTCGCCCACAGTGATGATCAACTTTGACAATGTGCGCGTGCCAAAAGATGCGCTGCTTGGCACTTTGGGCGCAGGGTTCCGGCAAACGATGGAAATACTCGATGGCGGGCGTATCGGTATCGGCGCGCTGAGCATAGGGTTAGCGCAGGCGGCCTACGAAGAAGCGATCCGCTATGCCAACCAGCGGCGTGCTTTTGGCAAACCGATTATCGCGCATCAGGCAATTCAATGGATGATTGCCGATGCGACAGTTGAAATTGAAGCTGCGCGGCTGCTGGTGCATCAGGCGGCGTGGCTGCGCGCTAATGGCAGGTCGTTTAGTAAGCTGGCGGCGATGGGGAAATTAAAAGCGACTGAAGTAGCCGAAAAAGTATGCCACGACTCGATCCAGATTCACGGAAGCTACGGTTACAGCCGCGAATATCCGGTTGAACGCATCTACCGCGATCAGCGTCTGATGTCGATTGGCGAAGGCACTAGTGAGATTCAACGGATGGTGATTGCGCGGCGGGTGATGGAAGAATTCAGTTAAAAGATGAAGGTTAAAAGTTAAAAGGAGCAGGTTGTTCTGCTTAACTTCCCCCTTTTAACTTTTAACTAACCGTTGAGCAGCTTATTGAACAGGCGCGGAAGCTCGCCCGGTTCAAAGGGTTTCACCAGAAAAAGCGATGCGCCGGCACCGATGGCTTCTTCCTGCACGTCAAGGCCGGAAGCCATGATGATCGGCATAGAAGCATAGTTTTCATTCTTACGAAGCTGGCGAATCACCTCCACCCCATCCATATCGGAGAGGTGAAAATCAATTAACATAATATCTGGTTTCGCCTGCTCCAGCGTTGAAAGCACATCCCCGCCTTTAAGCGCAGAACTCACTTCAAAGCCGTCCAGTTCCAACAGCGTTTGCAGCAGTTTCACCGTTGTCCGGTCATCATCTACAATCAATACTTTCGACACTTATAGCCTCGCTCGGCGGAAATGGCGGTAGGCGTTAGCCTACCACCATTATTCAGACTAATTGGCTATCGAGTGTACCTGTTTCTTACTACGCTGTGCAACCGGGCGCTTTGTGCGTTTGGCACCATGCCCATTTGCATTCGGATCTACCAGCGCGGCCTGAATAGCTTCCTCAATGCGTTCGACCAGTTCAAAAGTCAGCTGATCACGAACTTCGCCCGGTAGATCATCCAGATCATTCACGTTCTTCTTCGGCAGGATAATGGTATCTACGCCAAGCCGGTGCGCCGCCAACACTTTATCTTTGATGCCGCCCACTGGCAAAACCTGCCCGCGCAGCGTAATTTCGCCGGTCATGGCGACATTGGCTTTTACAGGCCGTCCGGTCAAAAGGGATGTAAGCGCCACCGCCATTGTCACGCCAGCCGACGGTCCATCTTTGGGGGTTGCGCCAGAAGGAACGTGCAAATGAATATCGTGCTTCTCGAAGAAATCGCTTGAAATGCCAAGATCTTCAGCGCGACTGCGAACATAACTCAGCGCCAACCGCGCACTTTCTTGCATAACTTCGCCCAGATGGCCGGTGTACTGGAAACCCTTGCCGCCGGGGTAGCGCGTAGCCTCTACAAAGAGAACATCTCCCCCTACAGGCGTCCATGCCAAACCGGTTGCCACACCGGGGCGATCTGTACGTTCTTCAAGTTCTTCGCGGTAGCCATAGCGCGGCTTGCCAAGCAGTTCGCGCAGGTTTTTGCCATCAATCACCAACTCGCCCTCTTTACCTTCAGCAACGCGAGTGACGACTTTACGCATGACGCGGCCAATTTCGCGCTCCAGCGTACGTACGCCGGCCTCGCGGGTGTAATCGCGGATCAATTCCAGCAGCGCGGGGCGGGTTAATTCAACTTCATCCTCGCGCAGGCCGTTCTCCCGAATCTGGCGCGGCACGAGATAACGCTCGGCAATCGCGGCTTTTTCCTGTTCGGTATAGCCGCTCAATTGAATCACTTCCATACGATCCAGAAGCGGGCCGGGAATGGTATCCAGTTCGTTAGCAGTGGTGATGAAGATCACCTCGCTTAGATCAAAGGCCACATCCAGATAGTGATCGCGAAATTCGTTGTTCTGTTCAGGATCCAACACTTCTAGCAAGGCGCTGGCAGGATCACCACGAAAATCACGCCCCAGCTTATCAATTTCATCCAGCATGATAATCGGATTGCGGGTTTCAACGCGGCGAATCGTCTGAATAATACGCCCCGGCATCGCCCCGATATAGGTACGGCGGAAGCCGCGAATCTCGGCCTCGTCACGAACGCCGCCAAGACTCATACGAATGAACTCGCGGTTCATGGCACGGGCAATGGAAGCGCCAAGAGAAGTCTTACCCACACCCGGAGGGCCAACAAAGCACAGGATAGCGCCAACGCGCTCGCGGCGAACTAAGTCTTTGCGTTCGGCTTTCTCAAGCTCGTCAGAACGCTCCAAACGCAGCTTGCGCACCGCAAGAAACTCCAAAATACGTTCCTTGATATCCTCAAGGCCGTAATGATCGGTTTCCAGAACCCCGCGCGCATGGGCGATGTTAAGATTATCTTCTGTGCGTTTATTCCATGGCAGCGTGGTCAGCCAATCGAGATAAGTGCGAATGACGCCGTATTCAGCAGCGGCAATCGGCAGCTTGCTAAGACGATCCAACTCGCGAGTGGCTTCCTTTTCGGCTTCTTCAGGCATGCCCGCTTCAGCGATCTTCTGCCGAAATTCTTCGACCTCAATCGTCTGTTCGTCGGCCTCGCCCAGTTCCCGCTGAATAGCCTTTAGCTGTTCGCGCAGATAATATTCGCGCTGAACCTTCTCCATTTCAGTCTGGGCTTCAGTCTGAATTTTGCGGCCAAGTTCCAGCACTTCCAATTCTTTGCCGAGGATAGTCATCAAGCGGCGCAGCTTCGCCTCAGTGCTTTCCAGTTCCAGAATGGCCTGCTCTTCACCGAGATCCATACGAATATAGGTGGAGATGGTATAGACCAATTGGAGCGGATCATCTACATTCAGCGCGGAGGTGATCAGATCGCCGGGAATACTGGGTACCAATTCAGCAAGGCGGCTGAACTGCTGCACAACATTCCGGGTGAGCGCCTCTACTTCAAGCGAAGTTTCGATAACTTCAGGAAGAGCGCGTACCCGCGCCTTCAAATAAGGCTCGGATTCCAGAAATTCGCCAAGCTCGATACGGGAGATTCCCTGTACCAGCATGCGGATAGTGCCATCCGGCGCGCGAAACAGACGATGAATAGATGCCAGCGTGCCAATCGGATAGACATCATCAGGCCCAGGCATTTCTAATTCCGGGTCTTTGGAAGTGAACAGCCCAACTAGGCGATCCCCACTGACGACATCATCAACCAGCTTGATACTGCGCGGTTGGCCGACCGTGAGGGGAATCACTGTTTGCGGGTAAACGGTCACCCCACGCAGCGGAAGAATGGCGAGTTCCTCTGGAATTTCCGCGCCAAGTTCCTGATCATCTACGGCTTCCACTTCCACAGGAATATTCAGTTCCGCCTCGTCATGCACTTCTTGAACGGGCGTTTTCGCCTGTATTTTCTTTTTAGTAGCCATTAAGCTTCATCATCCTCGCTGTTCACGGGTATTATTACATGCTGCCCATCAGCAGCCTTTGAAAGTTCAACGACCAGCAGGCCATCACGGTAGGACGCAGAAACCGAATTTTGCGAGACTGGTTGAGGGAGCTGTACATCAACACGAAAGTCTCCACAACCAATTTCCACCTGATGATAGGCCGTAGCACCTATGGCCGGCCGTTCGCGGCTACCGCTAATGCTGAGTTCACGCCCGATCAAAGAAACGTTAATATCAGCAGCGCGCATTCCAGCAATTTCTACTCGCACAACAAATCTGTCTGACAGTTCCAGTACATCGGTGGGAGGCACAAAAGTGCTGTTCGGCCACCAGACCATGTATCTTTGTATGACACGCCGATCACGCGCGGCGGTTATACGGTTGTTTTCCATTGAAAATTGCCTCAAGTTGCCAGTCTCGGGGTTTAACCATCATCAAATGATACCGTTTCTATATAAAATCCACGTTAGATATTCGCTTAGAAAGCGAAAGAAGTGTTGAGTACTGAGTTAAAAGTTAAAAGAGAAGCATCTACCCTTAATCTTTAGGGAGATGCGGGCCATTCAGCCCCGTTCAAACAGCTTTGCAGGGGCGAACCTGTGTATTCGCTTAAAACTAAACGCCGCATATAGCATCCCTACAGGCCTGCTATGCGCAGAATCTTCCCTCAAATTCAAATATATATCCCCGTCGGACGATGGGCTGAAGGAAACCGATTCTCCACAGCATCTTGTATCCCAACACCCCGCTTTAGGGGGCGCTAAGGAAAGCGGCGACAACAGCAGGCGTGATATAAACCTCAATGATGGCCGCCAGCAGCAAGCCGGGCAGCAGAATGCCCAACCATAACTTGACGGTATCGGAAAAGGCTGACGACCATGCCTGCCCGACTGTTTTACCGTGTGGGGGGCGGGTGACTACTGCGCCAAGTTTTAGCGCGGCGGCAGTAGCAATAATGATCACCGGAATTTCGATAATGCCATGCGTAAGCAGCGCCGGAATGAGAAATGTGGGGCTGTAGCCACTGAGCAAAAGCTGGCTAGCAAGATAACCGATGATGAAATAGACCGTTGGCGTAAGCACAAAAGCCATCGAGCCAAAGGTGAATACGCCGAACAATGTCGCCAATACAAGAATACGCCAATTCTGCATAAAAACTTCAAAAACCGCGTTCCCTGTAAACAGCAGCCCCGCATCTACATACTGCGCCGCATCTTGCAAAGATAGACCTTCAGGCAGCCGAAGCTGGTAACTGCCGATCATGCCAAATACGTAGCCGCTCACTACTGCCAATATAAAAAACAAGGTAGTGATAGGAACAGCAAAGCCCAGATTCCGCAGGCTGAGGGGGATGCTGCGGCGATACCATACGAAGATATTGCTGGCTTTCGCCCCTTGATCGTCTACTGCAAGTACACGGCTCCAAACGCCCCGAAAGAAGCCTTTGATATCTATTTTATCAAGCGTGCGACCCAGCAGTTCTTCACGGTTGAAAATACTGTTGCCCACCCGCAGAAGCAGCGCCACCACCACGCACATGCCGATGATGATCGCCCACAGAGACCCGATGCCATTCGGTGATTCTGCGTCCGGCGCAAGGAACATGATCGCGCTCTCAACCCAGATCAGCATGGTGATGGGGATGATGATGAAGCTGGCGAGCAGGTTTGCTGCGCGGGTGCTGGTGGTCTGGCTAGAGACGACCACCGCGCCGGTGATCATGACCAGTCCTTGCACGCTGGTCAGCAGGAAAATCTGAATCACGAGTGCGGCGGGGGGATGCCACGCAATTTCAGGGCTGTTAAACAGGCCTATGAGGTAGATAGTCATACCGATGAAACTGGCAACCAGCGGCGGCAGGATAGCGGCCAACGTTTTGCCTACATAAAGCTCGGTATTTGAAAGCGGCGTGCTAAGCAGCGGCTCAAGGCTGCGGCGCTCTTTTTCACCGACGAACGTTTCCAGCGCGATCACCAGAGAAATCGAGATCGGGAAGAAACCGACGATCATCAGCAAGAAGGGGATAGTTCGCCCACCGATGACTTCAGCGCCGAAACCTTGCAGGAATGTAGAAAACTGACCGGCAACAAACTGCGCCAACAGCGGGAAAAGCAGAGTCAGCATGACAATTGGCGCCATAATACGCCAATCGCGCAGGCTGTCGCGCACTTCACGGCGGGTGATGATCAGCGCATTCGACCACATGCCGCCTAGCTCCGCGCTAGGCAGATCGCCCCGTACAGTTTCGGCAGAAATCACTTCGGAACTAGTGGAGGTGTTCATTTACCGACCCGCCATTCATTTCATCTTCCTTGACCACCTGCAGATAAATATCTTCCAGCGTTTGGGTGGTCGGTGAAAGCGCGATCAATTCAACACCCAGTTCTACCAAACGCCGCACGAGAATCGGGTTGGTGATTGATGGCTCAGCCACACGATAACGCAGCCAATTGATACCACTTTCTTCAACCTGTACGAGATCTTCAATATCATGAGCAAGCCCATTCAATTCGCCCTGAACCTTAAGTTCAACGATTGGCTCACCTACAAACTGGCGCGCCAGTTCTTCAAAGCGGCCATTGGCGATAATACGCCCGCCGCGAATGATGGCAATGCGGTCAGCCAGCGCCTGCGCTTCGGCTAAATTATGCGTGGTGATAAGGAACGTACGTTTATCGCGCTGAAGCTCGATAATGGCGTCCCGTACCAGTTTGGCGCTTTGCGGATCCATGGCGCTGGTCGGTTCGTCCAACAGCAGAACCGGCGGATCGTGAAGCATAGCGCGTACCAGCGCCAGCTTCTGCTTCATGCCTTTGGAATATTCGCCAAGCTGCTTACTGAGCGCGAAGGTTAGGCCAAAACGCTCCATCAGTTCATAAGCGCGCTTGCGGCGCACGCTTACAGGAAGGTGATATACCTGACCGAAAAAATCGAGGTATTCAATCGCCTTCATCCGCTCATAAAGGCCGTGCTGCTCGGTTAAGACGCCCACACTAGCGCGGACAGCTTCGGGGTATTGGGTTACCTCATAGCCGGCAACCTTCGCCCAACCAGAAGTGGGCTGAAGAATCGAGGTCAGCATCCGCACCGTGGTCGTTTTGCCGGCGCCATTAGGGCCAAGCACCGCTAACACCGAACCCGCAGGGACATCTAAGGTAATAGTATCCACCGCACGAAAGCCATCAAAGTCTTTCGTCAGCTCATACGCTTCAATCATAGAGTCTTACTCTGTAAGCAAACATCCTATGATTATCGCACGAACCTGCAATTGAATGGCATGAATAAATCGTGAACGAGGGCAATATTTTGATGAGGCAGCCTCACCCCGATGGAGGGATCGAGGTGAGGGGTTAACTACGCAGAAATTAGGCAGCCGCGGGCTGGCTGGTGGAAGCTGCCGGGCGGTGGCGCATGACGAAAATTACGACACAGACCACGAAGCCAACGGCGCATAACACCTGCACCAAGTTGATCCCTGCCACCAGCGCCACATCCACGCGGATAAATTCCATCATGAAGCGGATGAACGCATACTGCGCCACATACAGCAGGAAGAAATCGCCACTCTTGAACGAGCTGCGCTTGCGCGTGAATAGATAGGAAAGGATCAAAAACGCGCCGAAGTTCCAGATCGCTTCATAAAGGAACATCGGATGGAACAGCGTTGAGTTGGCCGGATAGTCTACCATGCTGGTGAACGGCTCAACACGGTGACGGGCATCAATAGGGATGCCCCATGGCAGAGAAGTGGGCACACCATAAAGTTCCTGATTCACGAAGTTTGCCAAACGGCCAATCGCCTGCCCCAACGGCAGCGCAATACCGGCGATATCCAACCACGGCAGCAGCGGCACCTTATTCTTACGAAGGTAAATATAGGCGCCAAGGAAACCGCCTAACACCGCGCCGAAAATGTGCAGTCCGCCGCTCCAAATGGCAATCGCGCCATTTTGCAGATTGAAGAAATTCTGGAAATACCACGCCGTATCCTGACCCAACGCGACGGCTGACTGCGGGGGGAACAGGATGTACCACAAGCGCGCGCCAATAATCGCAGGGATGATCGCCCACGTTAGGGCGCCCCAAACATGCTCAGAATTCATGCCCGCACGTTTCGCTAGGCGCGAGGCCATATAAGCGGCGATCAGCATGGCAGCAACGATGATGATGCCGTAATAGCGAATCTGAAGGCGGTCAAACAGGACGATATATTCTGCCTGAAACTCCATAATGGGTACTTCCTCTAATTCTTTATGTCCCGATTAAGCGGGGCTGGTCACAAACGGGCATTAGTATACCGCTGAAACTAGCAACCGCTCAAGCGTAATGATGGCTAAAACAGCAAATTCCAACAGAATTGCCGGTGAAATGCTATATAGTTCAGGAAGGACTTCCACTAAAGAGAGCCTGAATGAACGATATTCAAGCCATTACTCGCATGAAGCGGAGAGACATTCGCGGCCTGACCACAATGCGGGGGTTCATTTCAGGTAAAGCCCCTTCTCTATTCAGGTGATATATCCCGATCCAGATGCTTATAGACATACCAAAGGCGCTGCAAGGCGGTGAAGTTCGTGCCAATCGCCAGCACCCACATGCCCAATTCGATCACCTGCGGAATGAACAAAATGACCAGCAGCGCGATGACACGTTCAAGGCGGGAAAAGATGCCGATCTTCACGCTCAAGCCAGCTTCACCAGCACGGGCGCGGGTATAGCTGACGGCAAACGTGCCGGTGAGGGCGACCAATGCCACAATCATGTAGCCCAGATTGCCAATTGAGGCGAAATAATAAGCAAAGCCGATGAAGATCAGGCTGTCAGCATAGCGATCCAGCGTGGAATCAAGCACCGCGCCACGCCGATCTTTACGCTTCATCGCACGGGCAACCGCGCCGTCCAGCGCATCCAGCGGCAGGCTGATCAGCAAGAGGATAGCGGCGGGTAAAAATTCACCGCGCGCGATGAAGAACGCGCCGATGCCAACCACGATCAAGCCGGCAATCGTGATCCAGTCAGGATGCACACCCCAACCATGCACCGTTTCGCCAGCGCGAGAAGTGACGCCGGCGAATACAGCCCGCAGACGGTCAGAAAGGACGGGTTGGGAGGGAGATGAAGGCGTTTGTTCAGGCATGGCGCATCGCTCCAGTTTACGTAAGTCTACTCTTGCAGTTCAAGGCTAGTTCCAGTATAGTTCGCAGCAGTTACGGGGTGTGGCGCAGCTTGGTAGCGCGCAGCGATCGGGACGCTGAGGTCGTGGGTTCGAATCCCGCCACCCCGACAAAACGACTGGCAAAAAACTGGTCGTTTTTTATTTCCCCTGCCGCTGGCGAAAGACCTCAAATGCCAGCACCGCCGCCGCCGATGTCGTGCCTAAAGACATCGGAAACCCCCGCCCATACGGAATTTTCAGCCGAACATCGGCAGCATCTGCAAACGAGCGAGTGACGCCGCGCCGTTCCCCGCCGATGAGCAAAAAGAGTTTACCGCTTAAATCGGCATCGTAAATACTGACCGCGCGGTCTTTATCGGTCACAGCGATAGTAAAGCCACGCTCTCGAAAAAATACGGCGGCTTCTTCGGCAGTTTCAGCGATGGCGGTTGCAATCCTTTCGCTAGCACCGGCAGAAGCACGGGCGACCACAGAAGCGGCGTTTTCCCATGAGCGCGGGCGCAAGACCAGCCCATTTGCCCCCGCCGCATACAGCGCGCGAATGGCCTGACCGAAGTTAAACGGGTCCTCGACGCCATCGAGCATGGCGATGAAGGGCGTATCCAGGCCAGCGATCAAGTCGGGCAGATCGGCGTAACGGCGTCCCCCCACACGGGCGATGATCCCGCCGTGACTGCGCCCAGAAGCGAGCGCATCCAGATCGGCGGCATCAGCCTCACGGGTTGGGATTTGCT
>DAOTUZ010000110.1:0-7094 GCA_034437295.1 Anaerolineae bacterium
ACAAGCAGCTGATTACTTTTTATGGGCGTTGCAACGTTGCTATGAAAAACGTGAAGATCGATACATTCAATATCTTTGGTCGCAAGTAAAGCTGGTTTACGATATTGATGACGTTCGCACAAAAAAATACGGCGTATACCACCAGGGGAAAACGCCGCTTTCAGCCGAGATTTTACCACCATTAGATTAGCAAAAAACACCAGAGGATATAGGATCCTTGCGGAGTCACACGGCATGAAGCCGAATTTTGTCCTCTGATGCCTATTCACTATTTTACAACCCGTATAACAAAACGTCAACCAAATGTCGGATAGTTAGACAGAATCAGATTAGCGATGCTGGCAATCGCCACCTTTCAGCCAAAAGGCGGATGCCCTGAAGGGTATCCCTACAAGCCTGTAATTTCGGGGACATGCTCATCTTCATAGCGTTCGATGAGTACGCCTATCACTTCCATCAGCGAGGCTAAGGGATGTTCTTCCTCCTCGCCTACTTCATCAATGAGTTGATCCAAGATTTCAACGAGGCGTTCGTATTCGGCTTCGGTGTGGGGTACATATAGAACTTTTTGAACGGATGACCAACCATCTTCAGCCTGGCGAACAATTACGTCCATCGCCATGAGATTATTCCTTCCACTTGCTTACATCATATTCGCTGTGGGTTAACACCGCGCGGATATATAGCTTCTGTCTATTGTAATGAATTGCAGCAATCAAACGTACCTTATTGCCGCCGATGTTAAATACGGTCAGCTTTCCCACTTGATCAGCATTTGGAAATACTGAGCGAAGTTCTACAAAGTTCTGAAAAGAATTTTCTTTCACCCGTTTATGCCATTATTGCAATGCAGATTTAGTATCTGGATGGATTAGAGCGAATTCATTTAACCGCTTACGTGTGATGATGTGCATAATTAGCCCAGATTATGATCCGTCTGGCAGAATTCCCAGAATTCTTCGGCGGTTAGGGCTTGAAGTGGAGGGGCGATCATTGCAGTTAAATCTCCGTGTGTCTTGAAGAATTTTAGCATGAGATTGTGATTAGGCTGGATTTCCGAAAAATTTATCAAAAAATGATGATTTATCTCTACTGCGCGGTTATCGCAGCGGCGCGGTTGAGCCGGCGATGAGCTATGCCCGAAATGCTGTACTGCTGGATGTGTGGCAGGATTAGCTGAACACAGGGCGGGCGGCCCTCCTACACCGCCGCCCGCTCATTACGTATTATTCGCTACTCATCACTGTCCTTTTACACCGCCAAGTTGAACAGCGCGGCGGCCACTTTGGTATCGTAGTTTGCCAGCGCCAGGCGCACGGTGGCCGTGAGCTGGTAGCTGTCGGTATAGGGCAGGTAGTCCACGCTCACGGCGATACGGCGGCGGTAGCCCACCACCCATCCGGGGCGATACACGCATAACGCCGATCCGCGATCATTCGGGCCTGCGCCCACTTTGCCATCGGCTTCGGTCAGAGGAAATTCTGCGGACACCACCACCGGCGCGCCGTCCATGTAGCCGATCTGGCCGGTCAGCGCGGTCGCTTGTGGCCCCACTTTGTCCATCGTCAGGAATTCCGGCATCGCCAGCAGTTTGGCATAGGTGGCCGCATCCACGATCCAGATCAGATCGGCGGGGCGCACCGAATAGCGCGAGTCCAGCTTGAAGCGCGTCTGACGCAGCAGCGCCAGCGTGGGCGCAGCGTTGGCCGCGTCTACCTTGTTGGCGGTATTGGTGACCAGCGGCAGTTTTCGCAGGCCGTCGAACGCCAGATAGCGATCCGTGCCGATGGGCGCGGCGTGATCTTTATTGATGTTGCCAGTTCCGGCGGTGGTGGTATCGCCGTTGAGGATCACGTTATCAATCGCGTCGGTGATGGCGCGCACCGCCTGTTCGCGGTACAGGTTCAGCACCGGCACGACTGCATCTTCAACCAGTTCGGCGCTGAAACCGACGCGCAGCGCCAGCTTCTTGGCGTTCAACTGCACTTTGCCGCTGCCGATTTTGCTGTCAGGGATCGGGTTGCCGCCCGCGAGATTCAACTGCGATTCGTCCGACGTTTCCGGCACAAAGTACACCAGTGGATCGGTGCCTTCTGTCGGCACTTCAAACGGGTTCGACGGCTGTTCAATGCCTGAAAGCAGCGGCATGATGGCGTTTTCCAGACGAGCCTTGCGCCAAATTTGCGCGCTCCACAGATCGGGAACCCATTCATCGCCAAAACCGGCCAGCGTGCTGCGGCTGAGTTCATCGGCTTTCGTCGCGCTGATGCCGGCCTTGTGAACCTTGTGCGAAAGCGCGTTGGCGTAGCGCTCGCTAACGCCGCTGAAATGCTTGGTGTGGCGCAGAAGTAAGTAGCCATGCAGCAGATCGAGCGCATCAAGGCGGTCAAATTCGCTGCCCACTTCAATACGTCCAGCGTTGGCCTCACTGGTATTCACCGGCAGGCGTTTTAAGGGTGGGTGCATCGTCGTGTCGTTCATGTTGCTCTCTCCTTCGAGCGCTAGTTTTTCTAAAGACAGTCCAATTTCGTGATAGGCTGATTTAATCGTGCGAATGTCGGTGCGGCGCGGTTCGGCGGGCGTGGGCGTCAGGCTGCCTTCCACCACCGGCCAGCGCTTGATACGGCCATCGTCGGCCACTTCCACCAGATGCGACAGGCTGCCAGATGACCAGCCCAACGCGCCGCGCTCTACCAACTGAAGCACAGCGCGGGCGTATTGATGGCGTAGATCAAGCTGCGCCTCCGCCCATACGCCGGTATCATCGGGCGTCAGGGTATCAATCGTGCCGATGACCGCCGCTTTCACGGCATCATCCAGCCCATGTTGATAAAGCGCGGGGCGGCGTTCATACCACTCCAGCGCTAATTCGGTTTCGGGCGTGAAATACTCGCCCTGTAAATCGGGATGATGCGGGTCGCCCCACACCACTAAATAGCCGCCAATGCGGCCTTCGCCAAGCGTTTTCACGCGGCCAATATGTGCTAAAGGCATCATGTTGATCTCCTTCCGTGATCATTTGAAATGCCGCCTAGCCTAAAGCCCCTGATGGCTCAATGCGGCGGCTTCTGGGTATCGTTTTTGGTAAGCCTTTCTCTGTCTCCGCAGTTCCACACGCGGTATCCCTTTGTGGTGCAGATGGGGACAGCCATTCAGTTGTTAAAGTGCGGCGCTCAGCATCACTCATCGAATCCAAGATAGCACATTTGTTCGATGAATTGGTGACTATATTGCTAACAAAATGGACTCAAAATTTGAGAGAGAAAAACACCCAAAAACGCGATTTTGCGAGTCAAAAACGGTACATTCACTAAAAAATAGGGTGTCACGATTCATGGGTCGCATCAGCTTTGAGGTGTCTTATGCCAGCATGGTGTTTATCGAATGGCTGCGGCTGTCTGGGCGGTTGGGAAAAATGCTGCATAACGGGGTTGATATTGTGCTGTTTGAAGCCGACACCGGAGAGCAGATCAGCGTCCATTTCATTGACAGCGCGCTACCGCTGTACGAAATCCAGCATGTGCTGACCGATAATCAGGCACAAGGCATCGCCACCTTGTACATTCTGTGGGCTGATATGATGCTGCCAGCAGATCATCAGGTCTACGTTGCCGATGACTGGATGGAGGCGCTGTACACCCTATACGGCGGCAGCATTTATGCCTTCGAGATCATCGAGCGTGAGGCATTTCTCTTTCCGGTGCATTTTCGCGGCGAAGGGCTGCGCCGCAAAGCAGAATTTGGGACGGCGGTACGCTTTTCGCTGCTGCAAACCCGCGAGATCAGCACCTATCTGGCAGGGCTGCATGGCACATGGCTGATCGCTGATTTTGGCGGGAAGTTCGGCAGCGGCCATGATGCCGAGCGCGAACACGAGATGCAATCGGTGCTGAGCGGAGATTATGCGCTTCTGGGGTTGGAGGCGGGCGCGACGCTGATCGAGATTAAGATGGCCTACAGAACGCTGGCGCGGCGCTACCATCCAGACATGAACGCAGAAAGCGATACAGCAGACACCATGCGCAACCTGAACGCAGCCTATGGGCGGCTGTTGGCAGCAGTGGGAAAATAGCCGCTGCTGCGCTTCGCTTAGCATCCCCTTTCTGC
Organism: Anaerolineae bacterium; assembly: GCA_034437295.1. Taxonomy (GTDB): domain Bacteria; phylum Chloroflexota; class Anaerolineae; order Aggregatilineales; family Phototrophicaceae; genus Flexifilum. The sequence goes on from DAOTUZ010000110.1 coordinate 4,108, forward strand.
TGCCATGGGGTGGAAATTATGGGGCGGGGGACTCTTAAAAAATTATCCCTAATCGCTCATTTTTGTGAATTGGCCTGATTCTCGCTAAGATCGACTCGCTATAGTTGTATCAATTCATCCATCTGTGGGACTTTTACGTGAAAAAACTTATTGTTATTGCTGCGCTGATCTGCCTTTCGCTGCTTGGCCTTGTGGCCGCCGCACAGCAGCCCGCGCTCAGCCTCGAAATTACCGGCGTGAACACCACCCGATTCCCCGAAGTGGCGATCACCGCAAACGTCTACGATGCGTTAGGGCAGCCAGTACCCGCGCTGGATACGGAGCATTTTACGCTGCAAGGCGATCTAGCGGCATCCTGCCCGATCCGTGAGGTTGAAAATATCAGCGATGATGATCTCGCCTTCTCTACGGTGCTGGTGATTGATGTCAGCGATTCGATGGCCGGGGCGCCGTTAGAACGGGCGAAGGCCGCGGCGCGCCGCTACGTTGAATCGCTGCGCCCCGGCGATTCAGTGGCATTGGTGGCTTTCGCCAGCACCGTTGAACGGGTATTAGATTACACCGATGACCGCGAAGCAATTCTAGCGGCGATTGACGGCCTAGAGCTTAGCGGGCGCACCGCGCTCTATCAGGCCGCTTTTGAAGGCATCCAATTTGGCGTGGAATCGCCAGACCCGCGCCGAACCATGATTTTATTGAGCGACGGCGGCGAATATGGCGGCTTAAACAGCGTGACGCCGGAAGAAGTGGCCGCGGCAGCCGTCGTCAACGGGGTGCCGGTGTACACCATCGGCCTCGGCTTTGGCGCTGATCGTTCATTTCTGGAAAGCATCGCCAATGCCACCAACGCCGATTATTACGAATCGCCCACCCCTGACGAACTCACCGCCATTTACGAGAATCTCGGCGCGCTGCTGACCAGCCAGTATGTGATCACGTTGGACTGCGACTTGCCGGCTGACGGCACAGAATACCCGCTGATTTTGAGCGTCCAAAACGGCGACGACAGCGCCACTGCACAGGCCACCCTGCGGGCGCCAGTACCGGTGCCGGTGGTTCAGGTGGCGATGCCAACCGCGCCGATTGATACGCTTACGACAATCCCCTTTGAGGTGCTGGCCGATGACCCGCTGCAATCGGTGGTGGTCAATATTGACGGCCAGCAGGTGGCCGAATTTACCGAGCCGCCGTTTAGCCTCGACATTGATCCTTACGCCTTTACGCCGGGAACGCACGGCATCGAGATCGTGGCGACAGATGAAGATGGCGAAAGCGGCAGCTATCTGGCCGAGTTTGAGATCGCAGACCTGCCAGTACAGGTGATCACCTCCGGGCTGCAAGAGGGGCAGTTACTGGATAGCGAGACCGCCGTTGAAGTGACGCTGATCAGCCAGACGCCGATCAATCAAGTAGAGGCGCTGCTGGATGGCGCTAACTTTGCCCTGCTGGCACAGGAACCATGGATAATCAACCTGCTGCCGCTGCAATCTGCGCCTGGCGAACACACGCTGTTAATCACCGCAGATACAGCCGAAGGGCAGCACGGCGAAATTTCGCTGAATTTCAGCTTCTCGAACGCGGCCTACCAAACGGCAACCGCGCTGGCGCCAACCGCCACGCAAACGCCATCGCCCACGCCGAATTTAACTGGCACAGCAAACGCAGTGGCGATGACCACCATCCCGCTGACCACTACCGCCGAAGCATTATTCGCAGCCATGACCGGCACATCGCAAGCCAACGCAGCGGCCACCGCCACCGCGGTGATAGATGCCAATGCCACCAGCGATGCCGCCGCGCAAAGCGCAAATCAGGCAGCGGCAACCACGGAGGCGCAAACGCAGGCCGCCGTTTCCGCGGCAGCGCAAAACGCCAACGATCAGACCTCAACAGCCGCGGCACAAGCAACCGACAGCGCGATACAAGCAGCTACGCAGGCGGCACAGCAAAGCCAGACCGCAGTCGTACAGGCTGCCACAGCCGCCGCCGTGACGGCGCTTGCCGCCACCGACTCGGCGGTATCCACCGCGCAAATGGCGACGCTGGAAGCGCAAACAGTGGCAACCGCCACCTTTGAAGCTGAAGCCAGCTTAGAAGCGGGCGAGCAAACCGCAGCCGCCGCGACCAGCAGCGCCGAAATGTTAATCACCGCCACCGCCAACGCCCGCGCCACCAGCAACGCCGAAGCCCGCGTGCTACTGCAAATTGCCACGCGCGATACGCTGGCGACCAGCAACGCCGAAGCACGGTTGTCGGCGCAGCAAACATCGGCGGTGCGCTCTACTGCCCGCGTCGTTCAAACGGCAACTTCTGAAGCCCGCGCCACAGGCACCGAAATCGCCCGCGAAACCGCGCTCTTCGTCTCGAATGCAACCGGCACCGCGCTTGCCGATAACATCGCCACGACTACCGCGCAGGCGCAGATCACGATCACGCGAATTGCGCTGGAAACCGCTGTAGCGCAGCAGCAGCAAACCGTTGACGCGGCATCCACAGCCGCCGCGCAGGCGCAGGCAACCGCCACCGCCGATGCTGAAATTGCGGGGACGGCCACCGCCGAATCGCTGGCGTTTACAGCCACCGCAGTTTTCGAACAAACGGTGAACGCTCGCAGCACCGTAGTGGGTATTGGTCAGGGGACGGCCACCGCCGAAGCCCAGCAAACGCTGGATACCCGTTTAGCGGCGATAGGCACAACCACTGCTGAAACCACGCCGGAAATCGAAGAAGCTGCGGCACAGGCGACGACGCGGCCATCTGCCACCATCCCGCCAACGCTGGTGCCAGTGGAAGCTCAGCCGCAAGCGGCAGACGCGAGCAGCGGCGGCCTCTTGATCGCGCTGCTGGTGATCTTACTGCTGGCGATCCTTGTGGCGCTGTTCGTTTACGCCCGCCGGCGCAAGCGCGTTACGCCGCGGCGGTAATACCGCGTTACGCTGAAACTGGAGTGCAGCGATGCGATTCATCATCACTTTTTTGATCAACGT
>DAOTUZ010000111.1:0-5838 GCA_034437295.1 Anaerolineae bacterium
CGCTAGGATAGGGATGTTATGCCCCGTCAGTGTCAAACGCTCCTCGCCAGTTTCAACATCCCACGTCCTTAATGAATTTTCCAATGCGCTGGCTAACGTTTTGCCGTCAGGGCTGTAAGCCGTCGCGTTCATCTCCTCCTGATGTTCTATCGTCATCGTCGAAAGCAACAACCCTGTCGCTACCTCCCACACGCGAAATGTCCGATTGTGCGGCCCACCCGTAACAAGCCGCTTACTATCCGGGCTGTAGGCGAGCGTTTTCCACCCTCCCATATGCTCCAACTTTAAGCCCGCCTCGCCCGTCCCTGCATCCCATATCTGCAAGGCTTCGCCTAAAGCCGCGCTTGCTATCGTCTTGCCATCCGGGCTGTAGGCGCACACCGTCTCATAATGATTCTGTCCCGCTGGCAGCATCAGGCGCTGTACGCCGGTCTTTGCATCCCACACGCGCACCGTCCCATCAGCAGCGCTGCTGGCAAGGCTTGTGCCGTCGGCAGCATAGGCACACGTATTCACCCTACTTTCGTGCTTGATCCTTGAAGGCAAAGGCGAATCGCCCGAAGAGAGATCCCAGAATTTCAACGTCATGTCTGCTGAAGCGCTCACCGCTGTTTTGCCGTCAGGGCTGAAGGCGCACGATGTCACAGTTGCGGCATGCCCTCTCAAAACCCGAACTTGCTCGCCTGTCTCAACATCCCACACGATCAGGGTGCGATCAAAAGAACCGCTGATCAGGCGCTTCCCGTCCGAACTGTAAGCGCAGGCACGGACATAGTGTGTATGCCCGGTCATTGTCAGGCGTTCTTTTCCGCTGGCGGCGTCCCACAGCTTCAATTGATGATCCGTCCCCCCGGTGATCAGTGTTTTGCCATCGGGGCTATAGGCGCAGGCCCATACGCTTGCCCCCGCATGTGCCATAAACGATAGCTGTTCGCCGCCAGTTCCAGCATCCCACAGCTTCACCATGCCATCATCTGCCACACTCATCACCGTTTGACCGTCGGGGCTGTAGGCACATCCATTAATGTAGTAGTTGGATCCATCCGGCGCTGGATGGCCTGTCTGCATCCAATTAGCCTTACCAGTAGCCTGATCGATCACCGCAATTTGACTGTCAAATGCAATCACCAGCCTCTTGCCGTCAGGGCTGTACGCGCAGCGCCGCCCGCCCGCATATCCTGATCGTTGCAGGCGCTGCTCGCCCGTCTCCGCATCCCATGTCTTCAGCGCGCCATCTTCCGAAATGCTCACAATTTCCTGCCCATCAGAACTCCACGCGCAGGCCGCAACCCCGCGCTCGTGCCCGCTAAGGGTCATCTGTTCGGCGCCAGTTGCCACTTCCCAGATCTTCAGCGTCTTGTCTGCTGCTGCGCTAACCACTCGCAATCCGTCAGGGCTGTAGGCGCACGCTTGAACGCCTGATTGATGCCCGGCAAGGGTTTGCAGCAGGGCGCCGCCAGCCTGTTCAAGCGTGGGCTGATATTCGGGAATGATCCTTAAATCTGTTTTGGCGGCATCCCTCAACGCTGCAATTTCAGGCAGATCGTCGTGCGCCCATAAGCGTTCATAAAGCTGCTGCGCTAAGGCTCGTTTATCCTGTGCCAGCACATATTCACTCATCCTCAAAGCCGAATACAGCAATTTAATCGTGGCATCATTCTGCGCCAGCGGCGCACACGCAGCGATCAATACGCGCGCGTCGGTTTCTTCTAATCTGGCGCGCAGCCAGTGATAATCCAGCAGTCGCTTCCGGATTGATCCTTTATCCTCAGGCATAGCTAGCATCTCCATAAGGCGCGATGAAGCCGATTTTATAAGTGCCACCTAAGTTTCGGATAGGCATTTAAGTGGGCAAAATTGCCGCGCAGACCCTCACCCGCCGCGCTGTGCCGTGTAGGGACAAGGCATGCCTTATCCGCTCAGCCGTTAAACGGGTGAGGTCTAGAATGCCATCTATCGAAACTCAAGGTAGGCATAGTTCACAGACATTATTTCACCATTTCGCTTTTTGCACTTGAGATGGCATCAAATCTACTGATTTCCGCTCAAGAGACATTGTGCTCTCATCCCAACAGAAATTTTCGGGAAAGCTGCCACACCCTCCACCTACCCAGTTGTTACGATGCACAGACAATACAACTAAAAAAATTACGGATAGACTGTGTTTTACAGTTTATTGCCCGCGCAAATCTTCATCGCAAGTCCACCCGCATTTGCCAGCAGGCCGTCCACAGATTCATCGCAAACTAATGTACTTTTTCACAAACAGGTTAAACTCATCCCTTGGCGAGTTGCGCTCTGATTTTCAGCTAGCGAAGGGTTTCATTTATGGCAGCACAAACAGCTTCTATTGCCAATCCACCGGTAACCTCGCGGGCTTCGTGGTTTCCAATGCTGATCATCGCGCTGGCGCAAATCCAGATGGGCTTCAACGTGAGCGCGCTGCCGGTTTCCATGGGCGGCATTGTTGAGGAATTTCAAACTTCCCCATCCAGCGTCGGCACGGCGTTGGTGGTCTATTCGCTGGCAGTTGCCGCGCTGGTCATGCTCGGCGCGAAGCTGGGCAAACGCTTTGGCTCGCGGTTGATGTTTCAAATCGGGGTGGCGCTGCACGGCGCTTCAATGGGCATGATGGCGCTCAGCACCGGCGTAAGCATGATGATTGAGGCGCAGATACTTGCCGGAATTGCCGCGGCGCTGTTAGTGCCAGCGTTAGTCGTCATGATCGCGGCGCATTATGAGGGGAAGCAGTTATCGCAGGCGCTGGGCTTTCAACAAGCATCTTCGGCAGGGGCTTTTGTCCTCGCCTTCTTGATCGTCGGCATCCTCGCCAGCACTATCGGTTGGCGCTACGGCTTCGGCCTGATCGTGATCATCTCTATCGTCGTCTTTATCTTGAGCTTTCGCCTCAAGTATGTGCCGCGGCAGAAAGAGGTCAAAATTGACCTGACCGGCGCGGTGCTGGCGGCATTGGCAGTTTCGCTGATCAGCATCGGCTTCAACAACCTGAACGCATGGGGGTTGATCGTCGCCGGGCCAAACGCGCCTTTCAGCATACTGGGCATGTCGCTGGCGCCAATCATGATCACCATTGGCGTGGTACTGGGGCAGGCCTTCTTCTCGTGGTCATATGCGCGAAAGGAAAGCGGGAAAAGCCCGCTGCTCGATCTGCGCGTGCTGGATTCCACCGAAGAGCGCGCCGCCACCTTCTGTATGCTGATCATCGGCGCGTTGGGGCCAGCGGTCAACTTCCTGATCCCCCTCTATATCCAGATCGTTCAAGGGCGCTCCAGCTTTCAAACCTCAATCGCCATCATCCCCTATTCATTGTCGATTGTGGCCTCTGCCATGTTCATCGTCCGCTTTTTTGACCGCTTCACCCCGCGCATGATCGGGCGTATCGGGTTCATCGTCGTGGCCGCTGGTTTCGCCTTTCTGGCCGCCGCCATTCAAAATGATTGGGGTACGCCGCTGGTCATTGCGGGGTTGCTCATCATCGGCTTGGGCGAAGGCGCGCTGCTCACCCTGATGTTCGCGACGCTGGTCGGCGCATCCCCCAAAGAACTGGCGGGAGATGTCGGCGCCCTACGTGGCACCGTCAATAACCTCTCAACCGCTGTCGGTACCGCCATTGCCGGCGCGATGGCCGCCGGGGTGCTGGCGGTGATCGTGAACGGCTATCTGCTCAATAATCCGGTGATCAGGCCTGCCGTTTTGAACCAGATTGATCTCAACAACATTGATTTCGTCAGCAACGAACGGCTTGATGAAGTCTTAGCGCAAACCATCGCTTCGCAGGCAGAAGCCGAAGAAGCGACCCGTATTAACGAAGAGGCGCGTTTACGCGCGCTAAAAATCTCATTTTTGGTGTTAGGCGGGTTGGCTTTGCTCAGCATTATTCCCGCAGGCAGCCTGCCAAAATGCAAACCTGACGAGCAGCTTAAATCAAGTTCACCCGCGCCAGAAGGCGATAGCGGCGGCGACCCCGAAAAAGCGCCCGTTGCAGATGCTTATGCGCCGCAAGAGACACAGGGTTCAGCCCCTTCACCAGCCTAATCGCTGATGATCAGGGAAGTGATGTTCAAAATTACGCAGTTCTAGTGATGAGTTAAGAGGAGATAAAATGTCAGTAGCCAGCGATAACGCGCGCCAGTATTCCCGCGAAAATGCCGAACGTTTTCGTCAGGAACTCTATGAAATGCTGCGAATCCCCAGCTTAAGCGCCGACCCGGCGCATGCGCCGGATATTCGCCGCATGGCCGAATGGTTAGAGGCTCACCTACGCGATCTTGGCCTGCAAAATGTGCAGGTGATGGAGACCGCCGGGCATCCGGTCGTCTATGGGGAATGGCTGGGCGCGGGGGCAGATAAGCCTACTGTGCTGATCTATGGGCATTATGATGTCGTGCCAGCCGAAATGGCCGACGGTTGGGAAACCAATCCCTTCGAGCCAGTTGAGAAAGACGGCAAAATTTACGCGCGCGGCGCCACCGACGATAAAGGCCAGTTGTTCATTCACATCAAGGCGTTGGAATCTTACCTAAAGACATCCGGCGCCGCGCCGGTTAACGTTAAAATCCTGCTTGAGGGCGAAGAAGAAGTTTCATCCCCCAACTTGCTGCCATTCATCGAGCAGCATCTTGATATGCTGCGCGCCGATGTCTGCGTGATCAGCGATACCTCCATGCGCTCCATTGACGAACCGGCCATCCTGCACAGCTTGCGCGGCATGACCTACATCGAAATTGAAGTGCAGGGGCCTAGAGAAGACTTGCACAGCGGGTTATGGGGCGGCGCGGCGCACAATCCGGCGCTGGCGCTCGTGGAGATCATCCACAAGCTCTACAATCCGGATAATACCATCGCCATCCCCGGCTTTTACGATGATGTCGTGCCGCTGACCGATGAAGAACGCGCCATGATCGCCAAAACCGATCTCAGCGAAGAACAGTACAAGCAGTCTACCGGCGTTCCCGCAGTCTGGGGCGACGCCAAATACAACATCCGCGAGCGCATTTCAGCGCGCCCCACGCTCGATGTGAACGGCATCTGGAGCGGCTGGTCTGGCCCCGGCCCCAAAACCATCATCCCCGCCAAAGCCGGCGCAAAGATGAGTTCGCGCCTAGTCGGCAACCAAGACCCGCATAAAATTTTCGAGTTGATGAAGGCCTATATCGAGTCGATCACCCCGCCCACCGTGACCGTAGAAGTCAAACTGCTGACCACCGGCAAGGCGGCGCTGTTCCCCTTTGACAGCCCTGAAATGGCGGCGGCGGCCCGCGCTTATGAAATCGGCTGGGGCGCATCACCGATCTTCACTCGCGGCGGCGGTAGTATTCCGATTGTCGCTGAAATTGCCGCGCTGATGCACATTCCCGTCATTTTGATGGGCTTCGGCTTGGACGATGACGGACTGCATTCGCCCAACGAACGGTTCAGCATCGAAATGTTCCATCGGGGCATTGAAACTGCCGTCGTATATCTGGAAGAAATGAGTCGCTAAACACAGCCTTAATTCGCAGAACTCACAAGGAGAATATCGCTATGGAAATCAGTGTCAAAATAGGAAATGTGCTTCACGAAGTGGCCGAGTTGGGCGTGCTTTGCGTGTTTGAAGGAAACCCGCTGCCGCCCGAAGTCGTCAATTTGCTGCCCGCCGAAGATTTTCGCGGGGCCGCCAATCAGAAAGTGCTGCTCTACCCACCATCGCCGCTTGGCCCCCGCCGCCTGCTGCTGCTTGGCTTAGGCAGCCTAGATAAGGTGGATGTGGAGCGCTTCCGTCAAGTTGGCGCGCTGGCAGTTCAGGAAGCCCGCGCGTTACAGGTTTCTGAATTCACC
>DAOTUZ010000112.1:0-14291 GCA_034437295.1 Anaerolineae bacterium
CTTGTAAGTGACTGCCCTTTAACGAGGGGTAGTAGGCGGCTGCTTGCTGGTGGTATGCGGTTTCCCATTTGTATTTTGTGGGGCAGAAGATGCTATTTTCTTCATCGCCTCTGAAAGCAAAGGGAGTGGCTCGGCAATCTGGGTGATGATCATTGCTGTATGCTGCCCAACTTTTAGGCGCGTGCCATGCCTTAAAAGTACCTGTTTACGCGGCGCAACTCGCTTTCCGTCTACAAAGGTGCCGTTCTTGCTGTTCAAATCCTCTACGTAAAGCTCGTAGCTGCCTCTGGTTTGCTTGATATGAAAACGGCATTGTTCTCCGCTGACCCATAGGTCATGGCGCAGCCAAATATCATTCTTGCGCGAACGCCCCATGCTGTCACGATCTACAACTGGCAGCGGCAGCGCCGCGGGAAACTCCTCAAAAGTGAGGACAAAGCGTACGGCTATATCTGATTCTTTCTTGAGCCGCTCGTTTTGTAAGAACGAAGTATCGGTGAAACGCAGCGGGTGGATGGTATAAGCCGGAATCGGACTCTCGGATGCATCCAACGTGGATTGATCGGCATTTTCGACAAACACCGGGGATGCCGTTTTCATGCCGATTATATCGCTGTAATTGAGCGGCGTCGCCAGCGGATCCAACTGCGTATTCTTCGTAGTCGCAGGCGTCTCAAGTTTGCCAGTGCCCGGTATTGATGCACTGCTGACGCCAGTGATCGTTACATTGCTGTCGGTCATAGGGCCATTGAGGGTGATGAATGCTTTATCGCCGCCGGTTGTTTTTGGGGTTTGATCTAGTTCTTTGGCTCTAGTTTTGCCCGATGCCGTCAGGTTGTAGTAGTCGGTGGCTTTGGTGATCAGCCCCAGTTCAGTCAAACGTCGTATCCGTTCATCAGCTTGCTTCAGGGACAACTGGCAGCATTCACGAATTTTCACGCGCGAACGATCAGCCGCAGACTGTGTGCGCAGTAGAAAGAGCAGAATATCTATACTATGCTCATCTAGCGGATTGTTGGACATGGCGACTTCCCCATTTCTCAACCAGCAACGAACAAACGATATTTACATAATAAACAAACCAAATTTATACCTTCGTACAAATATCATAACCCACCTTTCTGCGAGCGCAATATAGCAATTACGTGAATCTTGTGAATTTTTCATCAATGCTTGAAGGGAAACGGAACACCTGTTCCATTAAGATTGGCACATTACCGGATTAAGAAATCCTGCAGGGCGCGATATATAACCCACATTGGGGCAGGGGCATTCTTGAATTTTGCAAGCCCCCAATCCTTACGGTGAGGATTAAGGATTGGGGTTGAGATTTAGGGGATTAGCCCCAGTTCGCGCGCCTCATCATAGGTCAATGGGCCGCGCTCCCGGCGGGTTTCATTGGCGATGGCGGCCAGCTTATCGGGATCAAAAAGATCGGCTAGCGCGCCTTCGTCTAAGCTATCCATATCTTGTTGAAAGATGGTGATATCGAGGTCTTGAATTGGCTCCAGCAGCGGCAGTTCGGGGCGGACTGGCTCAACCGGCGCATCGCCCCATTCTTCGGCTTTGATGATGCTCGGCTCAAGCGGTTGTTCAACATCAAGTTCAAGTTGAACGGCGGCGGCGACGGTGGTGGTGCGCTTCTTGCGCTTGCCTTCGGATGGCGGGGTTTCAACGATCAAGGCATTTGCGCCAATTAAAGCGATCAAATCTTCAGCAGCGCGCCTTCCGTAGCGGGTGACAGCGCCTAAGGCTCTTGCGCCGGTGGCTGCGTTAAAAATCAGGCTCAGAAAATGATGCAGCCCTACCGAGATGACATAAATGCTATAGGATGCGCCATCGTAGACCATGAGCGCGGAGGAATGCCCGCCAACGATATGCCCCATGCTGATGGTTGCCCCCACTGTTGGCAGCAGCGCTGTGGTCAGTTCGTCCCGGTCAATATAGCCGACAGCACCCTGTTCCAGCAGCACTTCCCCAGCGCGGCTGGAGAGTACCACGGCCATGGCGCCTACGTCATTGAGCAGCGTATCAATGATTCGCCCGGCAGTACGGATATCTACCGGCGGGATGATCGCGGCTTCTTCGCGGGTGCGTTCTTTGGGCGATGGCTGGCTGTAGGCCGCGGCAACTACATCTTTGCCATCCAGCGCGGCAGTCAGTACCCGGACAAACTTCGCGCCATCCAATGGGCGGCGCAAATAGAGGAAATTTGCCTCTTCGCGGGTTTGCGGCTCAAACCCAGCGTCGTCTTCGTCGCCAATCAAGACGATGCTAGCTTCCGGCTGCATTTGCTGAATACGTTTTGCCAAAGCGATGCCATCGAAAGTATCTGAGAGTACGAGCGCGGCGATCACGATTCGGAAACGCCCGTTTTCAAGCTCATCGAGCGCTTCGAGATCGCCCGGAACATCCACTTGTATCACCTGCCGATCAAGCAGGCTGAGCGCTGCGCGGGTCAGCCGTGCCGCTGCGCCGCTTGGATCTACTGTTAAAATGCGAGGCAATGACGCCATATTTCACCATATCCAGAACAAGCTATGAAACCATCGTTTTCAGTATAGACCTTATCTGCGGACATAAACGAAAAGATTTGCCAGCAGCAGACGGGAAATTCGTCCTGTTACACTCAAAAGCATGAGATTGAGGGCGGATTTTGGGGCGGGCAAAGGCTATAAACGGGCAAATCTAGCGTTAATGCATGTGGCGATTGTTGGTGGGCGAAGCTGGCGGATGAGGGATTTTTTAGTTGACGGACGCCCCTGTAGGGCGCCCGTACGGGTAGATTTGTGGTATTAATTTACCTGCCTACATAGCAATGGCGACTTTCGTCGGGTCGGCGGGGTTAAAGCGTACCGGGATTGTCGCGCCTAGCTGGAACTGCATCATCTGGTACATGGGGATGCGCCGCTGAACCCATGCCTGATACGGGGGCTGCCCGTTTTGGGGATGTACTTCCAGCAGTAAATTCAACACTGGCATCTCATTGATGTACATATTGGTTTCAGTCACTTGAACGATGCGCGCTTGCGCCGGAATACCGGTACGCAGCAGTTCTTGCGAAGCAGCATCTTTGCCGCTGTATTTGCGCGCCCAGCGAATCACGAAAAACGCGATCAGACCAGCAGCAATGAAACTGACGACGATGATCGCCACCGTCAACCCGATGGTTCCGCCTACCATACCCCCAACATCCGGCATCATCTATCCCCTTCAGCGCGATTTAGCGTATGGACTCTTTATAAGCGCTTTTCGGGAAATGTAAATGATTTTTTATGAGTTATTATCAAATTCCGCCCATACGGCATCTGGCAGCGGCACGGTCGTTTGCGGGGCAAAGGTGCGCGGGAATGCCAGATGCAGCCATTGGATATAGTTGATATTTGACTGTGCCGCATGTATCGGGTCTTCTGCCGCTATCGGATCATCAGGGTTATATTCCCCATAAGCTACCCCCGTTTCACGCCAGCTAAACAAGACCGGCGCATCCAGCAGCGCCAACTGCCGCAGCGCAGCAGCGGCAGCGTCTATCTGCCCTGCTTCAGCATAAAGCGCGGCGAGATTCGCCCAACCTGAAGCATACTGCGGGGCAAGCCGAGTGAACTGCTCAAAGGCGTGAATCGCACGCGGCAAAACGGTTTCGTCGCCCTCCATCGCGGCGATACTTAGCGCCAACCCCTGCTGCTGGTAGTACGGCGCAAAGCTAGGATCACTCGTTATTATCGTTTCCAGCGAATCCGCGACGCCTATCCAATTCTTATCCGCTGCGCCAGTCAACGCCAACCAGTAATCACGGTAGCGAAACGCGCCGATCATTCCAGAGATGAACAGCACAAGCCCCACGCCAATCAAAACTGCGCCGCGCAGCCAGCCACGCTTGACCACGACGGCTGCCGGCGAAATAGGCGCAACCAACGCCGATAATACAAGTATCCCCGTGAGCATGACCGCTGGATTCATGGCCGGCAGATCGAACAAGTGATGCACGCCGAAGGCGATCACTGCCCCACACGCCGCTGCGGCCGAGCCTGATGCCGATTTGGTATCGGTTTGTAAATTGCGCCGCGCAGCACGGTAAATCAGGTAGACCGTCACCGCCAATGCCGCCAGCCCCACCACGCCCAATTCAGCGGCAATATTCAGCGGCACACTGTGCGCGTGGCTGTGCGGTGAGGTGGGCGGGGTTGGGTTCAAGCGCGCCAGCCCGCCGCCAAAGGTAAAAACACCATGCCCGAAGGCCGGTTTTTCTGCGAACATTTGAAGCGCCGTTTCATAGATGAAGGTTCGCAGATCGGCTGTGCGCCCGGCAAAGCTGAGCGAATAGACGATGAAGACAGCCCCAGCAACCAGCGCCGCCACCCCCGCCAAACCTGCGATGGTCAGCAGCGCTTTACGCCCGCCGCTTAACTGCTGGTAGGCAGATTTCGCTCGCGCTACCGTCCAACCGCGATTTTGCAGCAGCCACAGCCCGCAAAAAGCAAGCCCTGCCACCGCGCCAATCCATGCGCCGCGTGAATAGGTGGTGATCAACAAGGCCAAGACGAGCGCAAAATAAGCCAGCAGCCCAAACCGATTCAATTTCACGCGGCTTTGCATCGCACGGATGAAGATGATTGGAAGCAGCGCCACCAGCATCGCAGCTAAGGTATTGGGATTACCTAACGTTCCCACTGTGCGCGGGATGCCACCGCCAGCTTGCAAAGAGACGAAAATTTGCAACCAACCGGTCATTACGACCACCAGGCTGCCAATGAGCAGCGCATCCAGCAGCGCCCATCGCGCCAGCCCCCGATTGGCGAGCATATCATTGAAGATATAGTAGCCAAGCATATAGGCCGCCATGAACCAGAGGCCGATAGCGATGCGCCGCCAATCTTCAAGGTTGGCGAACAGCGAGAGGGCAAAGGCGGCAATCCAGAGCAGCATCGACAGATCGAGTGGATCGGCATGCCATTTCCAGCCACGCCTCCAGCGAATCAGCAGCCATACAGCGGCGCAAACGCCTAGGAAAGCTAACCCACTCATTCGCCGATGAACACCCAGCACTCCCTCATAATTAGCGGCAATTGCCATCATGTAGGCATAAAAGCCGCCGAGTAGGATACGGGGAATCCAGCTTCTTAGTATCGTCAATTCTGCTCCAATATTCTCAGGCGCTCGGCAGCAAGGCGCTCATCTGGCGCGTAATCCAGAATCGCCCGATAGAGTAAAATCGCCCGTTCAATGTTTCCGGCGTTTTCAGCATTTTCAGCGGCGAGATACCAGGGTTCAAGCACCGCAAAGCCCGGCCCCGGAAGCCGCATTTCAGGGTAGAGCATGAAAGCAGCGGTACGCCCGCCAAAGAGAACGCCCTCAAAGTTTTGCGCCAAAATGCGTGGGGGAACGGCGGACAGCAAATAGGACTCTAACTGCTCAGGCGGAAAATTCATAGCCTGTGCCGCTGCCAGCCGAATACGATCCGGATATTCGTAGCTGGTGCGTAATAACTGCGCCCGGTTCAGCCACATTTCAAATTCGGCTAAGCCCTGATTGTCGCGCAGCGTGGGGATCATGAGCGCTGCCCGCGCTGCCGCGTAATCCCCACTGACTGCGGCCTGATCCATGATCGCTAATGCGGCTTCAGAATTTGGCGCACGCAGCGCCTGAATCCATGCGCTGTCTGCCCCGTCAATTTGTGGCAGACGATCAGGGAATAACACTTCAGCCATCCGATATTGTAATTCTGGCGCCGATTCTTCGTAATAAGCCTCTACTGCTTCACGGCGGGGGGCAGTTTCACGCCAAAATTCGGAAAAGGGCAACCCTGAATAGGCTAACGCGGTGAGGTATTCGGCGGCAAGCTGATCATCAGATGCCAGATTGTGCGCCTCTCTCAACCGCGCCAGATTAAACTTCGCCGCATTTGCGCGGTTGAAAACAGCCGCCCGTTCCAGCGCGTTCACCGCTAGATCGATCTGCCCCGCACGCTCATAGAGCGCGGCAAGGTTGATCCATCCGGTATCCCATGTTGGCTCTAAGGCCAGCGCTTCCTGATAAAGGGTGATTGCCGCCTCAATTTGTGCTGGCGTATGCGCGTCTAAACCGGCAAGGTAGGCTATTTGCAGCGGATAGAGATGCAGGGCGGGGTCTATGGCCGCTGCTTCTTGCGCGGATTCAAGATCGCCGCCCCGAACACTTCGCCCAAAGGCCGCCTGCGCACGATCTGACTGTATCCAAAAGATGCCATAACCTAACAATATGATCAACGCCACGCCCGCCGCCAGCATTTCAAGCATGCCATTTCGACTTTCGCGCAGTCGCCGCCCATCTGGCTGAGCAACCGGCACGACGCAGTAAGCCGCCAGCAGCGCCGCCAGCATCACAATTGGCGTGGCGGTGAACAGATCTACCATGCTCTGCGCTGCCAGCCCGGCCAGCGCAGCAAATGCCGCATCCAAGCGGATACGATAAGCGCGGTCTGCTTTTCGCCGCATTCGCCACCAGCAGATGATTACAGCTCCAGCGATCCAGAGAATTACAACTGCCCCGACGATTCCGGTTTCGGCAGTTGTGTTCAATAGAATGTTATGCGCGGTTCCCAAGCGGTCATCTACCCGTGAGGCATCCCGAAATTCACGGGCTGCGCGCCCAAAGCCACCGATGCCATAGCCCAATACAGGGCGTTCTTGAGCCGCCTGTATGGCGCTTTCCCATAGATTCAGGCGCAGCTCATCGCCGGCCAAGCGTCCCGGATTTCTGCCGATGATCAGGACGACTGCGGCCACCGCCAGCGCCGCGCCGATGGGCAGCAGCAAGGCCGCCGCGCCAAGCCGCTTTTTCAACGGCGTATAAAGCTGAAACCCGCCAAAAACGAGCAGCGAAACGCCTAAGGACAAGAAACCACCCCGGCTAAAAGTGCCGATCAAGGTGAGCAGCAGCAGCGCCGCCAGTACCCGCAGTACCCAGCGTTCATCTTGTCGCCGCGCGGTTAGCGACCACGCAAAAACCACCAGCGCCAGCGGCGCGGTGTAGGCGGCCAGCCACGTGCTGACCCCCAACGGCAGATAAAGCATCGGAGAAACTGGAGGCCGCCCCGCCTCTAACCAACCTACTGTGGTTTCCGGGGTGATGCCCCAACCAAATAAAAATGATCCAAACTGCACCGCCGCCATGATCACAGCCAGCGTCGCCAGCATGAATTTGGCCTCAAACACCAGCCGCTGTCTACCATTACGGAACAGCGCCGCGATGAAGAAATAGATCAGCACATTGATGAACGGAAGCCACGCGCTTTCTAAAGCCATGCGCGGGTCTTGCGCAAAGATGATAGACAGCGCCCACACCCCAACCAGCGAAAACAGCGGCAGATTGAGCGCCGTTTTCGGCAGCCCTAAGCCGCGCCGCAAGCGTAGGATTAGCCATACGGCAAAGCACAGCGTTAGCACGAGATGTGTGAGAACGCGCACCGGAAAAATGGTGTAATAGTAGGCGCCCGCCCCGATGAAGGCGACGAACACCGATAGAAAGATGAGGCCTAGCCGTTGTAAGCGCATGTTCTCACAATACAGAATAAGTTCTGAACGGGGCATTTAGAAAAGCGTCTGCAAGCCCCCGCCTCTAGAGAAAACCTCACCCCTTGTTACTCGCAACACGTTTTTTCACTTTCACGCTCTTTCAACTTATATGAGGTGGGTAGTGGTAGGACATTCGTCCGCGTGGGTGTGTCCATTAGATACAAATTCGGGTAGTATTATGCTGACAATTATAAGGAAATTGAAGAAAGGACAAGCTGATGCGACATTCAGCCCGTTTATTACAGCGGCAAATCGTTATGGCGCTGCTGCTGGCGTTGACTGCGTTTGCCGTTTTGCCAGCAACCGCGCAGGATACCGCCGTTAACCCCAATGCAAATATCCTTTTCCCGCCGGCTGTTTACACTGTTGCTGGCGAGTTCCCGATCATTGGCTCCGCCAATGTTCCGGGCATGACCAATTATTTCCTTGAATTCAGAGCGGTATTGGATTCGGAGCTTAATCCTTCAGCCAATGGCGCCGCCGCCACCCAAGCGCCAATCTTCTTTCCGGCGGTGCTGCCGAGCAACACACCAGTAAACGCAGGGCTGCTGGGCATGTGGAATACCACCCTGATTCCGGACGGCCTTTATGAACTGCGGCTAACGATTAACGTGAGCGGTGGTTCGCCAGTCGTCGTTCTTAGCGGCCCGCTGCGCGTGCATAATACGCCCGATCCCGCGCTAGAACTGATCTTCACCACCCTGGGTATTCCATTCCCCGGCGGCAGCGCCGCAGTACCTACAGAAGCGCCAATCATCCCGACGGCACCGCCGACGGCAACGATTGTCCCGACGAATGATCCCACCCCACGCGGCACAGTTACGACTGCGACTGCCAATGTTCGTACGGGCGACGGCACTAATTTCCCGGCGATCACCGCACGGACGCAGGATACAGTTGTTACGCTGGTAGGCATCAGCAATCAGGGCAGCGGTTGGTATCAGGTACAGATGCCCAACGGCGGTCTGGGCTGGATGTCTCCGACTGTATTAAATGTTACGGGTGAGGTTTCGCGCCTGCCGCGTATTCAGCCGCCGCCGCCGCCGGTCACGCCAACCTTTACGCCAGTTCCGGCTACGCCCACCCCGATTACGACTGCGAACTTAGTGGCAGGCATTGTGGTTACGAATCCCGCCCCGCCAGTTTGCGCGCAGACGTTCAATGTGGGTTTTGACGTTGCCAATCTTGGATCGCAAGCGACGGCATTCAGCGGCACGGTTTCGCTGGTAGACACGCACGCGGCCACTGGCACCGTTCAGGGATCTACGATTGGCGGCTTCCCGGTGATTCAACCGGGCCAGACTTTCCGCGTAGATATGCCGCTGACGATCAGCACCTATTTCAACGAGGAACATATCCTTACCCTGACGATTGATCCGCAGGGACAGATCCCCGAAACTACCCGTGCCGATAACGTTCAAACCCACCGTTACACGCTGGCACAGGGTGGATGCAGCTAATCTCCACTTTGGAGTATAAGGGGGGCGCATTTGCTAACAAGTGCGCCCCTTCTGGCTTTCGCCATCTTAGAAGCGCCCGCTACTGACTCTCTTTCCGTGTGATCTATCGTGCTGATATACAGTCTGCGACAGTGGAAGTAGGGTGATTGTAGGGTGAAGGCCAGTTTTCTTGAACGCGCCTCTGCAATAATCAACTCGGTTTAGCAACAGGAGTCTCTCTATGCGTCGTATCGTGTTGTTGTTTAGCCTTTTACTGGCGCTGGCTTTGAGCACGGCGGCATTCGCGCAGAGCGCCGATTTGAATATCACCAGCCCACAGGCTACGACTACCGTCAGCGGGTTGGTAGATGTAATCGGCACGGTGAACCCGCCCAATCTGCAAGCGTATTTTCTGGAAGTTTCGGAATTCGCGCTTGACCCATCCGCCGCATCATGGACGCCGGTAACGCTTCCGGGGCGCGTGCCGGTGACTAGCGGCGTTATCGCTAGTTGGGATACTACGCTGGTTGCCAACGGCGTCTACGCCCTGCGCCTGACTGCGGCATTGACGAACGGGACAAATCAGCAAACCATTGTAGGGCCGATCCGTGTGAATAACACCGCCGGCGCAGTGGTCGAAACCGGCTCAACACCGCCGGCAGAAACGGGCGCGCCTGAAGTTGTGCCTTCACCGGATATTGTGAATCTGCTGCCATTGAACGTTGGCGGCCATATGGATCAGATGGATGTTGATGCCGCCGAGTTGATCGGCGGGGCGGGCATGACGTGGATGAAATTCCAGATTCGCTACATCAACGGCGATGCCTCACTGCTGGATGTTGCCCGTGACCGGATCAACTTCGCCCATGAAAATGGCTTCAAAATTTTGCTCAGCATCCCCGGCGATCTGTATGAACTGCGCGCCATCGGGCTGGAAACCTACGCCCCGCTGTATGCGGGCTTCGTAGCGCAGGTGGCCGATCTGGGTACGGATGCGATTCAGGTGTGGAACGAGCAGAATATTGATCGCGAGTGGCCGGTGGAGATGATCAGCGGCGAGTCTTATGTCTATTTGCTGCGGCAGGCTTACGAAACCATCAAGTCGGTGCGGCCAGAAACCATGGTTGTGACTGGCGCGCCTGCCCCTACTGGATTCTTCGGCGGGTGTGGTCAGGGCGGCTGCGACGATAACGTTTACTATGATCAGATGGCCGCCGCTGGCGCTGCTAACTATACTGACTGCATCGGTGTTCATTACAACGAAGGCATTTTGCCGCCTACGGCGCGCGGCGGCGATCCCCGCGGTGAATACCCGACTCGCTACCTGCCGCTGATGATCCAGCGCGCGGCTTTCCCGTTCTCGGTGCGCGGCACCCCGATGCCTTTGTGCTTCAGCGAGATCGGCTATCTTAGCGGCGACGGTTTCCCGGCGCTGCCCGCGCCTTTCGCATGGGCGGCGAATACTTCGGTGCAAGAACAGGCTGAATGGCTGCGCGATGCTATCGTCTATGCTTCTACGCAGCAGGACGCAGAAGTTGACCTGTTCATCATCTTCAATGTGGATTTTGATCGCTTCGTAGATGATGATCCGCAGGGCGGTTTTGCGATCATTCGCCCCGATGGGAGCTGCCCGGCCTGCGATACAATTGCTACGCTGCAATCGCCAGCGCCATAAGCGTAATATTTTTTAAGAAACGGCCTTCCCGAATGTTTGAGAAGGCCGTTTTATTTTTCTCAGTATTCGTTGGGCGTAGAAAAGAAAGCGAAACTGCTTACGATCTATGCGTAAATTTTAAAGCTATCCCTCACTTCCTCTTCCTTATCACTTTGTCCGATGCTAAGCCATGTGCTACACTCCGAATCTAGTAGGTTCGATTCTTTGTAATGAGCGGAGCGTTCATGCAGCGGCGTTCATCACTAATGTTTATTCTAGTCAATATTCTGGTATCGCTGGGGGTTGTGCTGATCGCTATCTCCCTGCTGAACAGTAATCGCCCTCAAGAAACATCTCAAAGTCCGGTGGTCATTACGGTGCCGGTAGTTATCACTACTACGCCGAATCCTAACGCTGGCCCTACGTTAGTGGTGATTACTGCGACTCTGCCGGCTGGCGTGGTTCAACTACCGACGAATATCATCAACGAGATTGAACAGCAAACTTCAGGTACGCTAAGCGCCCTGCCAACGCTGGATCAAACCCAGATGGCACAAGGGACAAGCAGCCCACTGCTGGCTTCCGCGTCTACCGCGCTGCCGCAGAACTGCATTCCGATCACGCTTGAGTCTGGCGATACGCCGGCTGGCTTGTCGGTTGAATACGATGTCAGTGTTTTCGATATTTTGGCGGTGAACGGCCTCAGTGAAGAAGATGCCGCGTTTCTGCAAATCGGCCAAACCTTGATCATCCCGCTGGAAGGCTGCCCGTTGACCGCGCTCGCTATCGCCGGAACTGAAACCGGCACTTTCGAGCCAAGCGCCACACTTTCGCCAACGCCGAGCAACACTTCACAGTTCACCGAAACGCCGGAGCCGACAAACACCGCAACCAACCTGCCCACCGAAACGTCGGAACCGACGGACACATATACGCTTAGCCCGACGCCGACATCAACCCTACCGCCGACGGCTGCCAACGCGCAGGTTGCCATTGTGCGGATCATTAATCCGGGCAATATCACCGCTGAAAACGTCGAGATTCGCAATAACGGCCCGGTGGTTGATCTTTCCGGCTGGTCGCTGCGCGACAACGACGGTAACAACTTCGTTTTCCCGGATCAGCGCCGCTTGTTTCAAGGGGGTACCCTCACGGTTTTCACCCGCGTTGGCGATGATACGCCGATTGCCCTGTACTGGGATCGTGAGCAGGCCGCCTTCACCTCTGGAGAGTCTATTACCCTGACCGACCGTGAAGGCCGCGCGCAAAGTGTCTTTACGGTGCCTTGATGAGTTCGATAGACGATATAATTCACGAAGCGATGGAAAATGGGACGTTTGATCATCTGCCAGGGACGGGCAAGCCGCTGATGCTGGATGATGAATCGCACACGCCCGAACACCTGCGGATGGCCCATAAAGTGCTGCGGGATAACGATCTTGCGCCGGATTGGATCCTAGAGAGCAAGTCGTTGGATCAGTCCCGCGAATCGATTATTCAGAAGATAAAACGCGCGCAAAGCCGGCGTCGAGTTGGGTTAGATGTGGCATCGCGCAGCCAAACGCCGTCACAAGACCGCGCCGATGTAGAAAGACACTGGCAGTACAGCATGGAAGCGCTGAGTATTGATACGCAGGAACACAACCGCCGCGTTCTGACTTTTAACCTGAAAGCGCCGCCGGGCATTACCCACAAGCCGATGATTGAAATAAACGCGCTGCTGCGAGACACATAGCTGCTGCGGGGCAGGGCATTGCCAATCAAGACGCCGCATGCGGCGTCTTGATTGGCCGAAAACTGTCTTCTGTGCAGCATGTAGTACTCATCACCGTCTAATGCCGTTGCGGCATTATCCTCTGTACAATTCACCAGCTTTGACCTAATCTGATCATTCTGAAATATGTTTATATAGGGCGGTATATGCTTGCCCTGAAAAGGAGAATTCCTGTGAAGAAACGATTGTTCTTGTTGGTGCTGCTGGCGCTGCTGCTGCCCGCCGCCGTTTTCGCGCAAGAAGCCACAACAGAAGAGGCTATCAACATTCAGGAAGTGATCGCTGATCTTGAGGTTTCGCGTGGGGAGGATGGCTCATTCATCCTTGGCAACCCGGATGCGCCGCTAACTCTGATTGAATTTGCCGATTGGGCTTGCCCGCATTGTTTGGATTATCGGGTGGTCATCGAGGCATTTATCGCCAACTTTGTGACGACTGGCGATGTGAATTTTGAATTTCGCATGTTCCCCACCGCTGGTGGCGCGCGCAGCGTGGTTGCGGGTCATGCTGCTGAATGTGCTGATGAGCAGCGTGAGGGCGCATTCTGGGAGGCTCATACCCTGCTTTATGAGTATGTGGAATCCGGTCAATACAGCGACGGGCTGGTTGATCGTTTAGCTGCCGATCTGGATCTGGATGCTGACGCGCTGGAAGCCTGCATGCAGGATGCCTCGCAGGTGGACGTGGATACCCGCTATGGTCAAAGCTTTGGCATCAAGGGCACACCCAGCGTCATGATTCGCTCCGGGAATAACGATCCGATTTTTATTCGGATTGATGATGTCACTTTCAATCGCGGCGGCGCCCCTCTCGAAATTCTTGAAGCGGCGCTGACAACCCCGCTTGAAGATATGGTTGATCCGCAGATTGCGCTGAACGAAGCATTTTTCACCGCCAATGCTGATGAAGAAGGCGTTGAAACTACCGAAAGCGGCCTGCAATACCGCGTTGATATTGAAGGCGAGGGCGACGAACACCCCGATGATGTGGTGGTGATGCATTATATTGGCAGTTTCACTGATGGCACTGAATTTGACAACAGCCGCGAACGGGATGAAAACCCACTGGTTATTTCCCTAGCCAATCTGTTCCCCGGCCTCACTGAAGGCATCCAGTTGATGACTGCTGGTTGAACTTATACCTTCTGGATTCCGCCGGAACTGGCTTACGGCTCAGCGGGCGCGGGTAACGTGATTCCGCCGAACAGCATTCTGGTATTTCAAATTGACCTGATCAGTATTGGAGATCCAACTGTGGCAGCAAATGAGGCATTCTTCGCTGAAAATGCGGAGCAGGAAGGCGTACAGACCACCGAAAGCGGCCTACAATACCGCGTTGATGTTGAGGGTACCGGCGATGTACGGCCTCAAGCTTCCGATATGGTCGTGCTGCATTATGAAGGCTTTTTGACCGACGGCACCAATTTTGATGGCAGCCGTGAGGGCGGCGTACCTGCCGAATTTCCGGTTGGCGGACTCATTCCGGGCTTCAGCGAAGGCCTGATGCTGATGACCGTTGGCTCAAGCTACACGATCTGGATTCCACCGGAATTGGGCTATGGCGCTGAGGGGATTCCCGGCGTGATTCCGCCGAACAGTATTCTGGTATTTGAAATTGAACTACTAGGTATTAACGAGTAGTTTGTAAGGAACGGCGCAGTGTATTTGTAGGGGCGAAGCATAAGGCGTTCGTTTTTTGGGCGGCCTAGCAGGTCGCCCCTACAGGCACAGCAGACGCGGGAATCAAAATAACGCCAGTTTTAAGTAGATAGCGCGGTAGATTCTCACCCCAATCAGCCCCTCTCCCGCGGTGTAACAGCCTGCGGAGTAATTTCGCCCACTCAAAATTTTGCCCCAAACACAGCTTGCATA
>DAOTUZ010000113.1:0-28251 GCA_034437295.1 Anaerolineae bacterium
AGCTAGCCCCTGTAATTACGAACGAATACCCTGATCAATTGGTCATGTATCGCTGGGGGTTGATTCCTTCGTGGGCAAAAGAAATTTCGATTGGCGTAAAAATGATTAATGCCCGCGCCGAGGGAATTGATGAGAAGCCCTCGTTTCGCGCCGCCTTCAAACGCCGCCGTTGTCTTGTGCCAGCAACCGGTTTTTATGAATGGCAGGCACGCGAAGACGGCAAACATCCAATGTATATTCAACTAAAACAACAGTCGTTATTTGCGATGGCTGGTTTATGGGAAGTGTGGCGCGATGGGGAAGGCCGTGATTTGCGCACATTCACCATTATTACAACATCGGCTAATTCGTTTATGAAGAACATACATGATCGTATGCCGGTCATTCTGCATCGTGATGATTATGCTATGTGGCTTCAAGATGAAGAAGGATCGACTGACGCGCTCAAAAATTTGCTTCGCCCCTTCACCCCCGATGCGCTCACAGCATTTGAGGTTTCAAAAGCGGTCAATCGCGCGGTAGTAGATTCTCCTGATTTAATTCAGCCGGTCGCGTAAACGCGGTTCTAAGCCTTATTCATTCGCTTATCAATCAAATCTTTGAATGGATCCTCGCCCTGCTTGATCAACACTTCGCGGCTGCGGCGATCTGCTTTGAAGTCTCCGACAATGCCTAATTCAACCAACAAGTCCATCATGCGCGCTGCCCGTGGATAACCGATGCCTAACTTCCGTTGAATCATAGAAGCTGAAGCTTCTTGATCAGCAATGACCATCGAGATTGCTTGCTCAAGTAGAGGGTCGGTTTCAGAGAGGAACTCGCGGCGGGTTAAACCGCGTTCCCACGGCGCCGTCTGATGTGTCTGTTCACCCGTCGTCTCACCCTGTGCTGCCGCGCGATCTTTCCAGTATTGGGTGATGGCCCGAACTTCGTCATCGGAAATGAAACATCCTTGCAAGCGTCGTGGCGCCATTGCATCAGCGGCCTGATAGAGCATGTCTCCACGACCTATCAGGTTTTCTGCGCCAACCGCGTCCAGAATCACCCGCGAGTCGGTGCCACTGGCGACAGCAAATGAGATGCGGGACGGGAAATTTGCTTTAATGAGTCCGGTTAGGACATCAACACTGGGTCGCTGGGTAGCAACGATCATGTGCATCCCCACGGCGCGTGCCATTTGCGCCAATCGCGCGACAGTTTTCTCAGTTGCTTCAGGTTGGCTAAGCATTAGGTCGCCAATTTCATCTATAAAGATCATGATGTAGGGCATATGATCTTCTTTTCGGCGGCGGCCCAAACGCGAATTGTAAATATCAATATTGCGGGATGAATGTTCCTCTAGAACCTTATAGCGGCGATCCATTTCTCTCGTCAGCCAGCGCAGCACACCGATCATACGCTCTTGATCCGTCTCCACTGGGCCTAGCAAATGGGGAATACCATTAAAGCGACTTAACTCAACCATTTTGGGGTCAAGCATAACCATTCGCACGGTGGCCGGCGTGTTATCAAGAATTAGCGCCGCGGCCAGAGCTGCGATACAAACAGATTTCCCTGAGCCTGTCGTACCCGCTACAAGCATATGGGGCATCTGCGCAAGATTGATGCCTACGGGCGCACCGGCTACATCGCGCCCCAGCGGAACAAATAATGGCGATTTTTGGCGCGCAGACTCGTCCTGATACATCTTGCTTTCATAGACCGATCTTAGCGCCACTGTGCTGGGATTGTGATTTGGAACTTCAATGCCTATGGTGTTAGTGCCGGGGATCGGCGTTTCAAGGCGCAAGCGCCTAGCTGAAAGTGCAAGTGCAAGATCGCTTGAAAGTGAAGCGATTTTGCTGATTCGCGTACGGCTGAAAGTTACTTCACCGCCGCCATTAGCATTTTCACGATAGGGCTGTACTGCAAATTGGGTCACTGTTGGCCCAACTTTGACATCAGCAACATCTACATCAATATCAAATTCAAGCAGTGTGTTTTCAATTAGCACAACATTGTTATTGATTTCGCGCTCATCCGGCAAATTCAAAGTAACATCGCGCATTAAATCCATCGGTGGCAGCGCTGCATCGCGCTTGAGCGTACTTTTAGGTTCATGCATGTTGCTGACCACAAAATAACGTTTAACCCGGCCATCCGGTCGCTCTACCGGAACATAGCTGCTACCTTTTGCTGGCTTACCTTTAACCTGCCCAATTGCATTAAATGAAGTGGGCATTTCCCTGCGACCGCTTAACGTCAAGTCTTCTGCGATGGATGTCTCGGTAATCGTTGTACTTTCAGTGGATCGCATTGATGGCGGAAGCCGATCACGATCTGGGCGGATGCGCATGATATGGAAAGCTTTTGCTCTTTGAACTTGTGCTTCTGTGGGCATTGCCAGCGCGGTTAAGCCCTGAGCAGAAATGGTCGTCCTAGGCTGGGACATTGCTTCATCAAGCGTAGAAACTCTGATAGGGCGTGGCGCTGATTCAGGCTTCAACCGTTTGCCGTGCAGCTTTAGCCATGCGCTAGCGCGATTGAGCACAATTTTAATGTGGTCACGCCGAATCCCGATTACCACTGCGGTACTAATCGCGAATAATATGCTGAAGATCACGATTGAGACCGGAACGCCAACGATGGATACAGTCAGTGAGCTAAATGCCCACCCTACCAACCCGCCGCCTTGTCCCAACCGGGCTAAAGCCAGCAGCTCATCGTCTCCCGATGTAAGGTGTAACAGCGCCAGCGCGGCAAAGAAGGCCATTTCTAGAGCAAGAATCCGCCGCGCGGGGAAGCGAATAATGATCCCTGCGCGGGGTAAAAGAAGAATAACCCCTAATGCAAATAGGCCGCCGCATACTATCGCGCTGCCGTACCCAAATAGCCCGCGCAGCGCATTTGACCACGCGGCAGCGATGGTGTTGTTACCATCTGAAACATTTAACAACGATAGAAATGATACCAACCCGAACACGATCAGCAGCAATGCGGCGATCTCATCGCTCCATGGCGGAATCGCATCCATCACTGAATCCCAAAATTCCGGCTTCACCGTGTATTTATCGTTGGGTGAAGCAGACGAATTTTCAGGGGCAGGGGGTTGATTTTTGCCAGCGGTTGAACGGCTACCGGTTTTTTCCGTTTTTCCGCGCTGCGAAGATGAGCGTTCGCCGGTCGGCTTTTGCTGTGACACCTAAAGCGACACCTCAATTGAAAGAAATTACATTGGCTAGAGGCAAGTTGTATTAGAGATATTTTACCAGAAAAGTGCCGTAAATCCCTTAGCTTTGGCGATGGGGATTAGGGCAATATACCGATCGCCCCTACAGAAAATGTCTCGCGGCGCATGATCTGGGCGCCTATTTTGATGCAGTTGCCCAGAGAAGGTATGTGTTCATGTAGGAGAAAGATTGCCTGTAGTAGTCGGATTGTAAGCAATAAAATATACCGGCTGTAGACCCTAAGATTCAGGAAAAGGAAAATCAGAATCAGGATGAGCCGCTCTATTACCCTCTAGAGAATGGATTGCTGGATGATTTCACGGACTGAAAGCGCGGAGGGTCAACCCCAATCGTCGTGCACGCCCGTCAATGCTGAGAATTCGCGCATCAATTTCCTGACCTTCAAAAACCACGTTCCGCGGGTGTAGGAAATGGCCTTCGGCAAGTTCTGAAACGTGGATTAGCCCTTCAAGGCCATCTTCAATTCGCGCAAATGCCCCGAAATCTACAACATTTGTAATCACACCGTGTACTGTTTCACCGATGTGATAGCGCTGTTGAACCGTTGCCCATGGATCCGGATGAAGACGCTTAATACTGAGCGCTATTCGGCCTGCATCCTGCTGCACATCCAGCACGTAAACACGTACTTCCTGCCCCCTTCCGATGATCTCGGCTGGATGACCGACACGCCCCCAGCTTAATTCGCTAATATGAATCAGCCCCTCCAGCCCGCCAAGATCGACGAATGCCCCAAAATCACATAAATTGGTGACAACGCCACTTACCGTATCGCCGGGATGAATGCGTGAAAGTAACCCTGCGCGTTCACCGGGTAACACTTGCGCCGCCCGTTCTGAAAAAATTAGGCGACTTTGATCCTCACTCAGCTCAATAATGCGTAAATGAAGCAGCTCGCCTACACGGGAAGTTAATGCTTTCTGCCGCTGCATCGAATTACTGGAAACTGGGAAATCAACAAGCTGGCTGGCGGGAATAAAACCGCGCAAAGACCGCCATTCCACCAATAGGCCGCCCCGATTATAACCGGTGACCGAAAGGTCAAGCGCGGCATCATTTTCCATTAAGCGGCGGATAAGCACCCAATCAGAGTCTGATGTGGGTTCATCATCATTTTCGAAAAGGGAGGTATTTTGATCCGGAAAACCATCCTCTAAAGCTGCTTCAGAATTCGTATCGTCAATGCTTGCATTTTCATCCAGAAGTGCCCGCCAATATCCTTCATCAAGCTCTGGTGGTGGAGCGGCAGAATATTCCCGTGAACTGTCTGTCGGCATGCAAAATCCTCTTCAAACAATAAATACAAGAATATGTTTCTTACATTTCATATTTAAGTATAGCATTGTGACAGACTTCATCCCAAAAATTCTCTTATGGAGCGGAGTCAGAGTCGCCTAAACGCGCTTTATTCTCCATTTCCCACAACGTATCAGCAACCGCATCAATCGCCAAACGCTGTTTGCGATACAGGTCAGCATCGCTCATCGCTAACTTTTGCCCTACATCTTTCACCTTTTCGCCTTTGATGAAACGAAGCTCAAGGATGTTGTAAAGTGTCCATTCTGGGCTATGAAGTTTTCGCTCCCCAACAGGTCTTTGCAGCTCAATAGCCTTAACCAATAAGGCGCGCAGCGTAGTCGTCGGATTGTCAAGGTGATCGTTCATGGCGTTACGTACAATCGCCAGATCAAGTAGGCGGCTGTTGGTTAATCCTGGGCCACCCCAGTAGTGGCGCAGCGCAGCGCGTATCTGTTCGTTAAAGAGTGACCGTACTTTCTCGTCTTCGGGCATTAGCGGGGCAGGTTGGGCTGTTCTTGGCGGCAAATATTCGATTTGCTCACGCGCTTTAGCCGTGAGCTGCATTTGAGGCAGTAAGCCTTCCAGCGCAGCCAAAATTTCGTTCTGTACCATCAGATCATCTAGCGTTTGGTCGGCGCGATAGACAAATTTCGCTAATTCAGATTGATCGTCTTCCGATAAATCAATCATGACTGCACGTGCCTGTATCGCAAGAATACCAATAGGAAGCGACTGACCTTCAAGCCTGCCTTTTAGCGGCGTAACCCAGAAAGACTGCCAGACAATTAGCTGTGCTTCCTCCGCATTATTTAGTAACTCGCGCAGGGCGTCAGCTTCTATCTTTAGACTGGCCGTGCTTGGGCGAAGCGGCCCAATTCCGGCGATAATTTCTGGTTCTGGATCAATTAGTGAAATGATAAATGCTGTGCTAACTCTAAGGTATTCGCAAATTGAAGCCAGCGTTGCCTCAAGTAGTTGTACATAATCTTCACGGGTAAGCAGTCGTTCAGAAAGTTCTTGAAGGCGGGCGAACTGCTCCTGATCTTCGCCAGTGAACACCAAACGGCGCTCAAGCACAGGTAGTGCTAGTGCAATGAACCACTGCCATAATAAGACGACAGCAACGACGGCGAAAGGCAGAAACCCCTGTACTGGGATCCCTAGAATACGGGTAGCAGGCGTGAAGTACAAAATTGTTGCCAGCGCAAGCACGCCAGTCATTGGGCCGCGCAGGAAAAAACGCAGTAAGTCTGTTTTTACGACCCGATCAGGCACGTCCGATCCAAAAAAGGAGAGCGGATACGACAAAAACGCCAGCAGTAGGATTACCACTAAATTAGCTAAATTAACGAGCACTAACCCTAATAGAGAATATTCTTGCCCTGCGCCAATAAGTAGCGAGAATGGAAAGATGCCCAAAGCTGGCGTGAGCAGCGCAAACTGTAAATACCCCATTCGTCGTCGCGTATCTCGGGTAAGGCAGCGTTGGCGTGCGCGCCCGACGTTGATAAAGGCGAAAACAGTCGCAATGACGAAGTAAATACAGTACACCGCAAACAACGGCCCGGCTTGCACACTGAAATACACGCCAGTGAAATATTCGGGATTGATGGCCGTGGGGATGATCAGCGAATCGGTAAAGGCTGCTGCCAGCACAAACAAGGCGCTGACCAGATAAAGGATGCGTATGATGCGGCGGCGGCGGCCTCGAGAGGATAGCCCCGTGGTTGCTAGCAGGGCATCGGATAGGTGAATCATGGAAACAGGCAAAAAGGCGATGCCGATCCACTGCATTCGCAGAATAGAACGATACGTGCCAGCGCTTGGATCGAGCGCAACCAGCACATCGCATAAATAGGTGAAGGTTACACAGCCTAATAGCAATGCTGATGTACGAGCAACGCGATCTCTGAGATTGCGCGTCAGGTTATACAGCAGCATGGATGCAGCGATAACGACAATCGCCGAAGCCAATGTTTCATTCAGCAGGGCAAGCAGCTGTGCGAAAATATTCTCCACAGCGCCCTCTTAACGTAGAGATAAACTGAAGAAGACAGCGATATCTTGATTGGGGAAATAGCGATCATTGAAGCCGCAAAACACGAATCCCATCGCCTGAAAGAATGCAATTGCAGGCGTGTTTTTTGTCTGAATTTCGACGCTGACGCGCAGCAGTTCGTGTTCTTTTGCCCATGTTCGGGCAGCGCCGAGCAGCTTCATCCCTACGTGCGCCCGCCGGTAGGGGCGATCTACAACGAAATCATGAATTAACCCGATTTTGTGGTGGCGATCATTTTGCATAGCGAGATAGCCTAGCAGCGTGCCGCCGGCATGCTGTTCAGCGATTAAAAATGCCTCATGATCAACCAGCGAGTCGCGCAGGCGATTAGCATTCTTAGGCGTGCTTAGTTCAAGTCTGCGGGGTAAACGCTCACGCTTGAGATCGATATCCCAGCCGATCTGATCATCTTGCTGTACGTGAATCTGTAAGACCTGATCGGTCTCATAGGTATGATCAATTTGCCAGCATCGGGAAATATCGGCGTCAATGCCATCGCGAATGATACAGCGGATAGGGGCGTTTGCGACCATCGTGAATATCAGGCGAGATACAGGTCGCCAAAGGTACCATGAACCTGAAGCTCAATTTCGGCATTTTCCAAATTGGCTTCGCAGCTTATATAACTTCCGTCCTCCAGCTGTTCGTAGCGATTTTTATCAGCATGAAGGCCAAAACTACGGGGGCCTTTAACCACAATATGGACACGAACGCCTACTGGCGTCAGAATGCGGATATTGCCGAGTGTTGAGCGGAGGTGAAGCGGCTCGAAAGCCTCCTGTGGGCAGACAAAGCGTATACTGCCGATACCCGTGCCAATATTTACTTTGCTGACGATTAGGCCGGAGCAATTGAGGCTGATATTACCCAGTGATGTAGATGCGAATACCGACCACGGAAGATCACGGGCGATTTCCATTTTCCAGTCGGAGAAAGAAAGCCATGGCGTGGCTGCACGATCAAAGCGTAGATGTGCTTCACTGCCATCCACAGTGAGTTGTGGGCGTGAATCGTAGCTGTATTGCCCTGCGATAAGCCGACCTTCACGCTCCATGGCGCTAATGTTAACGTCAATCGGCCCCGCGCTGATCTCCAGTATGCCCGATTCGACGCTGCCCCGCGTAATGCCGAATGCTTTGGTGGCTTTGCTAACGACAAAATCGCCGCGCAGCAAACTAACCACACCAACAAGCACCAGCAGCAACGGGAGCAGCGCCGTGACGTTGAAATTGGTGATCAGAAGGAAATTGTTGAGCAGCAGGACAACGCCCAGAAAAACAAGGGCAATCGCCCCGAAGACTAGCCCGCGCGAACCTTTGGCGCTCACGCGCGCCTCCTTCGTTGGTTAATCCTCGTAGAGATAGTCTCGAAGGATAACGTGTGCAGATGATTGGCGCAACCGATTCAGCGCCTGCGCCTCAAGTTGGCGCACACGTTCACGGGTTACCCCAATAGCCTGCCCAACCTCTTCGAGCGTATATACTCGGCCATCCTCGAGACCGTAACGCAGGCGCAGAATTTGTGCCTCGCGGGGAGGTAGGCGATCCAGCGCGGTCTTTAATTGCTCATGCAGCAGGTTGGTTGCCACCTCTTCGGCGGGGGCAGGGCTGTTTACGTCCTCGACAAAATCGCCGAATGTGGAATCGCCTTCCTCATCAATAGGGGTTTCTAAACTGACAGGACGGCGGGCAATTTCCAGCAGATTTTCGATTTTGTCTGGCGTCATTTCCATGCCAACGGCAATTTCATCAATTGATGGATCGCGTCCCAGTTCCTGCGTCAGCTTCATTTGAATTCGGCGCATACGGTTCAGTTGATCGCCCATATGTACCGGCACGCGAATGGTGCGGCCTTGATCGGCGACAGCCCGGCTAACCGCTTGCCGAATCCACCATGTTGCGTAGGTGCTGAACTTGTGTCCGCGCCGGTAGTCAAACTTCTTAGTTGCGCGAATCAGCCCGATGTTGCCTTCCTGAATCAGATCAAGGAATTGCACACCACGGCCAATATATTTCTTGGCGACGCTAATCACCAAACGGGCATTAGCGCGAATAAGATGCTCCTGCGCGAGTTCCCCGTCAGAGAGTAGATCGCGTAAGGTATATACATCATCCATCGGCAGTTGTTCGCCATATTCATCCAACTGCGCCTGCGCCATATCGGCAGCTTCCATACGCTTCGCCAGCATCACTTCTTCTTCAGCAGTGAGCAGGGGAACACGCCCGGCTTCCTTTAAGTACAGCCCAACGACATCATCGCTTTCCAGCGCCTGCTGGTAACCAGCATCCTGGGTTAAATCCTGCTCAAGCCACGCCCCATATTCGTTGCCCTCATCTTCGAGCCATTCCAGCTCTACCTCGAGGTCGTTACGACGGGGGGAATTGAGAACCATATCAGCGGCGTCAGAATCCATAGACGTGATAACATCAATCCCTGCATCCAGAAGATCGTTGTAGATGTCATCCATCAACATGGAATCATCGCGTTCAGGTTCAGGAATCAGCGTGTAAATCTCATCCTCGCTGATATTGCCCTGACGGCGTGCCTTGTCCAAAATTTGGCGGCGAATTTCTTCCTTACGGTCCATTACTGAGAGCATATACCACCCTGATAAATACGGCTAGTTAATCAATGCCGTATCGCTTATATCTGACGCCTGTTTGAGCGACAACCTTACGATCAGTATGAATATCTAATAAATTTCGCTCTGGAAACAGGCGAAAAAATAGACGGCGAAAGCCGTCTCTTGAAATTCTCGTCGTATAAAAACAGGTTAGCGAGATTTTAAATTTTTGTCAAGCAGTCGGCGGATTTATTAATTGAGCAATAAGGTATTCGACGGCTGGCCGTAGGATTACGTATACTTCGGATTGGTCATCTACTAGGGCGTAATAGGTCAATTGAGTGGGTGCCAGCCCACCAATGGCTACACCGTGGGTGTTTCCATCGGAGAGGATGATTTCTACATACAGCCCACTATTCGGACTAAATCCGTATTCGGCCAAATCTACGCCCGGCAAGACGGTTATCTTCTGGCTGTAGGGGAGAAGCGCCAGTGTACGGGCAATTAAAACACCATTTTCGTCGATCGGAAGCCCTTCAGGTGTAATCCATGCCCCATTCTGGTCGCGTGTCATGGTAAAGAACTGCTCAGTATTCAGGTTGCGTAGGCGAACGGCCACAATTTCACCCTCGGAAAGCTCAGGATACACCCGCAAAAACGGGTATTCCGGCGCGGGCTGGTTGGCTTGCTGTGTTGTCACTACCAACCCTGCAACCAGCAGCGCCGCGAAAATCAGTAAGAGAATGAGTAGCTGTCGGCCTTCTCCCCGTTTCATCATCACCTAACGCCGCGTACGCCGCCCCCAAACTGAAAGGCCAGCCACCAATACTGCTGCCGGCATTAGCAATACGGTTAAAAACACTACAAAATCAATTTGCTGCTGGCTGACAAAGACCGTGGGCAGCCCGGCGGCAAATGCCTGCGGCGCAAATTCAATCTGTTCACCATAGTGACTAATCCACACCAGCGAATCCGTAAATAGGATGCCATTTCCGCCGTTCAGCACCTGACCATTGGTGACAAAATCGCTGTCACCAATCAACACAATCCTTGAATCGTTCGTTAAGTTGCTCGACCAGACCACGGTTGATACTGGGCCGGCGATATCGCTAGCAGCATCAAACTGATAGGTGTTAGTTGCCCCTAGCGCGGCGAGATCCGTTTCACCCCAACCCGAAGTTGTGGTCATGATCACCCGGCCATTGGCGACATTTGGCGGCGCGCTGGTCAAGTTAACTTCAACTGGACGCGCCAATCGGAAAAGGGTAGGGGTATCAGCCGAAGGATCAAGCCGGGCGCCAATGTCGGTGTCGTTAAATACTGCCGCGCTGATAATGTCTAGTGGTGTTTGACCGCTGGCATCCGGGTCAACTACGGCGGCATCTAATGCCCGGATGCCATAATTGTCCCATAAATAGTGGTTAAACGCGCCATCTTCCTTAAGAAATGCATCATCAGTGAACAGCACGTCGGACATAATCAACAACGAGCCGCCTCTATCAAGGTAGCGGCTGATGACGTCAACCTCACCCTGCGTTAGATCGCGTAACGGCCTCGCAAAGATAACGGCCGCGGCATCAGAGGGAACATCCCCCTCATTTGCGGCAAGTTCTGCAAGGTTAAGTGGCGCAGTGATCATGCCGCTTTCCTGAATGCCGCTGTTGATCCCGGTCAGTCCTTCAGTACCGCTGTCCAACGTTTCGCGCTCGCCTAACCCTGTTTCAAAATAAACCTTGATCGAACCGGCCATCAACAGGCGTGAGATTGCCTGCGTGATATCACGCTCTTGATTCACGCCGCGTGGCACCCTTGCCAGCGATGAAGAATCAACATTTCCCTCAGCATCCAGATAGGAGATAAATAATTGTCCGTCAAAAGTTGCGCCATAGGCATTTGCCATCGCCGGGCTTTCTTCAGGATCGATATATTGAACGCGGATTAACCCATCGGATTCAACTGTATACTGCCGAAAAAACTGCTCATCTACTTCTCGACTGCGCAGGTTTCGGGAGGTGTAAAAGCCGGTTAGTTGAATTGGACGGTTAATCCGGTTGAGCAGTTGCTTGGTTTCACTACTCAGAGTGAAATTACGATTCTGCGTCATATCAAGGGTGAAGGCGGCTTGCGTGAGCAGAAGATATGTCAGCGCGATAATGCCTATCAAAAGCAGCGCGGTAACAATGGTGATGGTGCTGTTGCGAACCTTCTTGCCAGTGATAGTATCTGTAAATTCGCGTGGGGTAAGAACTGCCCACAGTATCAAACCAGCGATACCCGCGCCCAGCGCAAACATCGCATAATTGGCGACGGTGCCGCTGCGCCATATCAAACCGATCAAGCCGATAATAATTCCGCCAACACCCACAAAACTAGCAATTTGTGCCAGTCTTCCGCGGGTAATGACGATGCCTTTTCGCATTAGTGCCACCTATGTGATTCGACTGCGCGGATAGAGAGATACACCATTAAGACGATAATCCCTGCGAAAAACGCCACATCTTCAGCACGCAAAATTCCTACTTGAAATGAAGTAGAGAAGTGTCCCTGTAATGAGAGACTGCGAACCACCCGCGCTATATCAATATTACCAATCACTTGCCCGGCGGCGTCACCAATATAAAGGATCAGTAGGGTGATCATCGAAAGGAAAGCAGCAACGATCTGATTTTCCGTCAGCGATGAGAAGAAAAGTCCGATGGCGATCATCGCGCCGCCATAAAGCCACACCCCTAAATAAGCCAGAATAGTATGCCCGATGTCCGGGGGTGCATAAGCAAACAAGACCAGTTGATACAGCAGCGTCAGTGCCAGCAGTATCGTGTAGTAAAACCACGCGCTGAAGAATTTGCCCATTACAATGCTGGATTCACTAGCCGGCGATGTGAGCAGTAGTTCCATCATGCCTTCGCGCTTCTCTTCAGCGAGTAAACGCATGGTGAGAAGGGGGGCGAAAAATACCATCAGGAAAGAAATTACAGCCGGAATGAAGGCGGGGTTAATGGTGGTCGTTTGTGTAGCCGCCTCTTGGAAATCTCGCGCAAAGAGGATGCCACAAAAGAGTAGAAAGCCAGCAGCAATGAAATAAGCAAAAGGAGAGGTGAAATAGCTGCCCACCTCGCGGCGAAAAATGGTCGCTGTTTCCATTAGCGCTTCGCCTTCTTAGTGGTTTCGGCGGCGGGCGAAGTTTTTATAGCTTCTATAAAAATATCTTCAAGTGAACTTCGACGCTGGTGAATTTCCAAGACGGTATACCCTGCATTTACGATACTGGTTGAGAGGGCAGCGCGTAAATCCTCATTTGCGGAAGACCGCACAAGGAAACCCCCGTTTTCAGGGGAAACCTCAGCCACGCCGGGAATAGATTGCAGCAATTCGCGCACATTCGCGGCTTTTCCGCCGCCTACTTGCACGTAATACTGAACCGAGCGAATCTCCTTTTGAAGCTGCTGCGGGGTACCCTGCGCCACGATTTTTCCTTGATTGACAATCAGCACGCGGTTACATATTTCTTCAGCTTCACTCAAAATATGGGTACTCAATAGGATTGTGTGCTGTTTGCCAAGTTCACGAATCACGTCACGCACTTCTATAATCTGCTGTGGGTCAATGCCAATGGTTGGCTCGTCCAGAATCAACACGGGTGGCTCGTGTACCAATGCCTGCGCAAGCCCTAGCCTTTGCCGCATACCTTTTGATAAATGGCGTACCAGTTTGTCTTTGCGCGTATACAGATCGAATTGTTTGAGAACTGTTTCTGTTCGTGATTTTGCATTCTTCGTCCCACGAAGCTGCGCCCAGAACAATATATACCCTTGCACAGTCATATCGGGGTATATCGGCACGCGCTCCGGTAAATAGCCAATATGCTTCCGCGCCTCTACCGAGTCATTGATAATATCGTGATGACTAATCAGCGCGGTTCCACTGCTAGGAGGAAGGTATCCGGTTAGCATGCGCATGGTGGTGGTTTTCCCTGCGCCGTTTGGCCCCAACAGGCCTAGAATTTCGCCTTGTTTGGCTTTGAATGAAAGCTGGTCTACTGCGAGAAAATCGCCGTAATACCGGCTTAGTGATTTAACTTCAATCATGTAACAGCCTCGATAGACTCGATGATAGTAAAGGCGCGATCATACAGCGTCAAGATTTCTTGATTGAAGATTGACAACCCTTAGCAATCTCCGTACACTATGGAACGAATATTTACGGGACAACACGCAGAAAATGTTCTTCAATGCTATTCCGCGCCGTCGTCGCAACCGTCGTCCGATGACCAATGAGGTCAGTTCGGGATTTTTGCGTTAGCGGTGGCGGTGGCTTGTCCCGCCGATCTGAACAGCAAATCCCCTGACCTCAAATGAGGCGGGGGATTTTTATTTGAGGATTTGACAATGGCGTTTTCGAAATTACGGGTGGGGGTTTACGGCGCGTCTGGCTACGCCGGACAAGACTTGATCGAGATACTGGCAGAACATCCTTATGTTGATTTGGTATTTGCGACCTCAAATACCTACGCGGGGCAGCCTGTTCAATTCACCAAACTAAGTTATCTTCCCTCAGAAGAAGCGGATCCATCATCTGTAGACGTGGTTTTTCTGGCGCTGCCGCACGGTGTCTCTGCAAAAACGGCTGCCAGAGCGTTGGAAGCCGGCGCAAAGGTTGTCGATCTTTCTGCCGATCTGCGTCTGGACACGCCCGAAAGCTACAAGAAGTGGTATGGGCATGATCATCCGCATCCTGAACTGCTGCCCGCGCCCTACGGCTTGCCGGAAATCAATCGCGTTAATATTCCAGACGCTCAATATGTGGCTTCCCCCGGATGTTACCCCACGACTACGCTGCTAGGAATCTATCCACTGCTAGCGGCGCACGTTTTGAAGAAAGATCAGCCCATTATCGTAGATGCCAAGTCCGGGGTGTCCGGGGCGGGGCGTGAGCCGAAGCCGAATCTGCAATTTGTGGAAGTCTATAGCAATTTCTCTCCTTACAGCGTGGGGCGCTCACATCGCCATGTTGGCGAAATTGAGCAGGAAATGCGAAAAATTGAGCCAGATGCCGGGATGCTGATTTTTACCCCGCATCTGCTGCCGGTAGATCGCGGATTGATGGCGAGCATTTATGTCGAACTCAACGGCGGCATGAACAGCGCCGATGCCCAAGCGTTGTATGAAGAAACCTACCAGAATGAGCCGCTTGTAAAGATACTACCGCCCGGACAGCATGCAAACCTGAAGCATGTTATTCGCACCAATGGCGCTGCGATTAGCCTGACGCCGGTTGCCGAAAAACATCTGCATATCACCAGCGTGACCGATAACTTACGCAAGGGCGCTTCGGGGCAGGCGGTACAGTGTTTTAACTTGATGTCTGGCTTTCCCGAATTTACGGCGCTGTTATAGGACGCACAATGACCGCACCAATCGTCATTAAGATAAGTGGGCATGAACTGGACGATGCTGAATATCTGGCGCAATTTGCGACGGTTATTCGTACCTTCAACGCGCCCGTTGTCATCGTGCATGGCGGCGGTAAGGAAATTTCAGCGCTGCAAGCACAAATGGGCATTGAGCCGAAATATGTGGATGGCATCCGCGTCACCGATGCTGCATCGCTGCAGCTGGTGGAAATGGTGCTGTGTGGCACGGTTAATAAGCGCCTGACGCGAACGCTGGTCAATAACGGCGTGGATGCATTGGGCATGTCTGGTGTGGATCTGGGGCTGGTGCGCGCCCAAAAAATGCAGATGACGGGGCAGGATATGGGCTTCACCGGCGTAGTGGCCGGTGTGCGCGGCGATATACTTCTCGATCTATTGGCGCGGCATATTACACCCGTTATCGCGCCGATTTGTATTGGTGAGAGCCATAACTACAACGTAAATGCGGATCTTGTCGCCGGGGCAATTGGCGGCACGCTGGATGCGGCACAATTGGTCTTTCTTTCTAATGTGCCGGGCGTGCTGCTAGAGGGTGCGGTGCTGCCACATTTAACACCCGCAAAAACTGAGGCCATGATCGCCAGCGGCACAATCTTCGGAGGCATGATCCCCAAAGTACGCACCGCGCTGCACGCGCTGGAAGACGGTGTGAAACAGGCTGTGATCACCGATCTGGATGGCCTGATGGCACGGAGTGGTACGGTATTCACTCCATAAACGAGTGAGCGGATTAGGAAGAATGTCAAGCCAAACCGAGTTGTTGGAGAAATTAGAGAAGATCGTTCGTGATCTTTACCCGGAATCGCAAGCCGATGAGATTATCCAAACCTTTGAGGTCGTGTTTCAATCGCAGCCAGACGCAGAGAATCGCCGCGAACTTTTAGAATACTGGATAGATTTTTATCGCTTGCAGGAGTACCGGCGGATCAAGCAGCGCCGCCGCCCAACATATCTGGAGCGCTCTACACCCTGTTCGGCTTGCGGCTATCCTTCATCCCACCGGCATCACCTTTGGGATGTTGCGGCTCATGGCGAAAATAAGGTGACAATCCAGCTTTGCGCCAACTGCCACGAGTTGTTCCATCTGATGTATAACGCGCTGGTGAAGCGGGCAGAATACAGCCGGAAAATTGCCCGCCATGTGCTGCTTTCCGGTCGGTTAGATCATGGCGTAGCCGGAAAACTACTTGGCTGGGTGCTGGCGACTATCCGTTATGAGGCTTCCAATGGCTGGATTGATGGCAGCTCTGGCTCACGTGAAAATGTTGAAAAACAGCTTTCGTGGGCAGAAGTTATCCGTATAGCGAATCAGGCAGCAAAAGCTGGCACATAGAGAATCCTAAGCTGGCTTCCTTATGGTGTCGGAAAACTGAAATTTGTCAGCAGGTCTTATCGAATCTACGGGAAAGGTGAATAGGTAGGGGTGATGACCGCAAACCCGATTATTGAGTTAGAGCAGGATCATCTGGTTCAGTCTTATAAACGACCGCCTTTCGTGCTTACTCACGGAAAGGGCGTGAAGCTTTATGACAGTGACGGTAAAGCCTATATTGATTGGGTAGCAGGTATTGCCGTAAATGCGCTGGGCTATGCCGATCCCGGCCTGAGCCATGCGTTGCAAGAAGCCGCAGGCGGCTTAATCCACACCAGCAACCTATATTACACTGCGCCACAGGCTGAATTGGCCGCGCTGCTCGTTGAAAAGTCATTTGCCGACCGCGTATTTCTGAGCAACAGCGGCACTGAAGCCAATGAAGGCGCTATTAAATTTGCGCGTAAAGTGGCGAAAGACTCCGGCCAGCCGGATAAGACGAAAATCGTGGCTTTTTCCCATGCTTTTCACGGGCGCACAATGGGTTCGCTGGCGCTGACGCCAAAAGAAAAATATCAGGCGCCCTTCCAACCGCTGCTGCCAGACGTTGAGATTGTTGAGTTCAATGACATCGCCGCCGCCGAATCAGCCATTGATGACCGCACTTGCGCGGTGTTTATTGAGCCGGTTCAGGGAGAAGGCGGCATTCATGCTGCTTCCACTGAATTTTTGCAGGCGCTGCGCCGTCTCTGCGATCAGCATAACGCGCTGCTTATTTTTGATGAGATTCAGTGTGGGTTAGGACGTACTGGAACGCTTTGGGCTTATGAGCATTCAGGCGTAACTCCGGACATCATGACTCTCGCCAAGCCGTTGGCTGGCGGTTTACCTGCCGGCGCAATTCTGACCACCGAAAAGGTGGCGTCGCACATTCACCCCGGCGATCATGGCACCACGTTTGGTGGTGGCACCTTTGTCACTTCGGTGGCCTGCTACGTGGTAGATCGTATCAGCCAACCGGAATTTCTGGCGCATGTAACGGAAGTAGGCAGCTATCTAATGGATCGGCTGTCCGAAATTAACAGCCCGCTGATTGTAGAAGTGCGTGGACGCGGTTTGATGATTGGCCTTGAATTGAGCGTAGATGTTTCGCCTGTTATCGAAGCAGGCTATGAACATGGCTTGCTGATGGTCAATGCTGGCACAAATATTATTCGCTTTGTGCCACCGCTCATTGTAGACAAGCCGCAGGTTGATGAACTGGTTGATGCGTTGACTGCGATTTTGGCCGAACAGGGAGAGCAAACGAATGGCTAGCGTTTCCGGCTTCAGCGTTTCCGGCGTACATGCTGGGTTAAAAGCCAATGGCGCCCTAGATATGGCGCTCATTTTTAGCGATAGGCCATGTGCCGCATCCGGTGTGTTCACCACCAACTTGATGAAAGCTGCGCCGGTGTTGTTCGATATTCAGCAACTTGCCGCGAATAGTGATGATATTCGCGCAGTGGTCGTTAATACAAAATGTGCCAACGCCTGTACTGGCGAGCAGGGGTTGGCGAACGCCCGTGAAATGGCTCAGTTAGCGGCGAAAGCGCTGAACTTAGAGTCTTCACAGGTGCTGGTGATGTCTACCGGAGTCATTGGCACGCATCT
This sequence comes from Anaerolineae bacterium, assembly GCA_034437295.1. Lineage (GTDB taxonomy): Bacteria > Chloroflexota > Anaerolineae > Aggregatilineales > Phototrophicaceae > Flexifilum. The sequence continues at coordinate 17,551 of DAOTUZ010000113.1, forward strand.
GCCGATGCAGAAGATTGCGCGCGGCATTGAACTTGGGGCTAACACCTTAGGTCAGGATTGGGATGCAGCTTCGCGCGGGATTATGACCACTGATACCCGCCCAAAATTGGCGATAGAATCTTTTGATACACCGAACGGGAAAGTTACGCTGACCGGTATTGCCAAAGGCGCAGGCATGATCGCCCCGAATATGGCAACTTTGCTCAGTATAGTGGTCACCGATGCGGTACTTTCGCCCGAACAGACCGATCGCCTGCTGAAACAGGCTGTAGAGCCAACCTTCAACCGCGTTGTCGTAGATGGCGATATGAGCACAAATGATACCCTACTGCTGCTGGCGAACGGCGCTTCTGGCGTGAGCATTGCCCCTAATTTTGAGGCGCAGTTTGCAGATGCGCTGCTCAAAGTATGCCGTACGCTGGCACAGGCGATTGTACGGGATGGCGAAGGCGCAACTAAGTTCATCACCCTGCATGTCAAGGGCGCGGCCAATGATGCTGCTGCAAAGCAGATTGCAAACGCAATTGCCACCTCTCCATTGGTCAAGACAGCATTTTATGGTGGCGATGCGAACTGGGGGCGAATTGTGGCCGCGGCAGGGCGTTCTGGCGTAAGTTTTGGCGCTGCCAGCGTAAAATTGCGCATTGCGGCAGGCGAAACGCTCACTGATGATCTGCTGCTGTTCGAGAACGAAATGCCGACGCAATATAGCGAAGAATTGGCAACTGCAATTGTGAAATCGCCAGAAGTATACGCTCAATTAGAAGTTGGGCAGGGAACAGGCGAAGCAATCGTTTATACCTGCGATCTCAGCCATGATTACGTCTCCATCAATGGCAGCTATCGCAGCTAGCAGGGGCAAAAGCGCATTTGCGCCTCTGTTTCAAGCGGTAAATTTCTAAACGTTCAACTGAACCAGTTTAGTCGGCTAGGGGAAACCCCTCTATGAGGAAGCGGGTAGGGTGAGGACTTATTTATGCAGGCAGCATTAGCGCTGGAAGATGGCAGTATTTACACCGGCGAAGGCTTTGGCGCGCAGGGAGTGAAAACTGGCGAAATCGTCTTCAATACCTCAATGACCGGTTATCAGGAAATTCTGACCGATCCGTCATACCATCGGCAGATTGTGACCATGACCGTACCCCATATTGGCAACACCGGCATCAACCCTGAAGATATTGAGTCTGATCGCGTCTGGGTATCCGGTTTTGTCGTGCGCTCGCTGAGCACGAGAGTGAGCAATTGGCGCAGTCAGCGCGATTTGGATGGCTACCTGCGCGAACAAAAGGTGATCGGCATTTCTGAAGTTGCCACCCGCCAACTGGTGCGGCATTTACGCGCTCGCGGCGTGATGCGCGCGGCCATCGCCCACGGTGAGGCGGCGCTGGATACGGCGGCGCTTGTGCAGGAAGCTTTGAACGCGCCAGATATGTCAGGCGCAAATCTGGTGGATGAAGTCACTGTTGAAGAAGCATATAACTGGTCTGAAACTAGCGATCCAGCATGGTATAAAGCCCGTCAGTACGACATGAACGGCCCCCTAATCGTCGCCTACGATACTGGCATCAAGCGTAATATCCTCAAAATGCTAACCGACCGCGGCTTGCGTGTGAAAGTCGTCCCTGCGGGAACCTCTGCCCAAGACGTGCTGGCTATGAACCCTGCTGGCGTATTCTTGAGCAATGGCCCCGGCGATCCTGCTGCGGTCACTTATATGATCGAGAATGTGCGTGATCTGCTTGGCAAGACGCCTATTTTCGGTATTTGCCTCGGTCATCAAATTCTGGCGCTGGCGTTAGGCGGCGAAACTGAAAAAATGCGCTTCGGGCATCGCGGCGGCAACCAGCCCGTGAAAAATCTGCTGACTGGTATCGTGGAGATCAGCGCCCATAATCACGGTTTCGCTGTGACCGCGAACAGCAGTTTGCACGGCGCAGAAGTGACCCATATCAACCTGAACGACAACACGATTGAAGGCCTGCGCCACGTTGAACTTGGCGCGTTTAGCGTGCAATATCACCCGGAAGCCTCGCCCGGCCCCCACGACTCGCTGTATTTGTTCGATGAGTTTGTGAGTAGGGTGAAGCAGGAAACGCCACGTGCTGAAGGTAGCATCGCATAACATGCCCAAACGAACAGATATCCATACCATCATGATCATCGGCTCTGGCCCCATCATCATCGGTCAGGGCAGCGAATTTGACTACAGCGGTGTGCAGGCCTGCAAAGTGCTGCGCCGTGAGGGCTACCGTGTGGTGTTAGTCAATTCTAACCCCGCTACTATCATGACCGACCCTGAATTTGCTGATGCCACCTATGTTGAACCGCTCACGCCGGAAATCTGCGAACGCATCATCGCGCAGAAAAAGCCAGATGCCCTGCTGCCAACCGTTGGCGGGCAAACTGCGCTGAATCTGTCTAAGGCGCTGGCCGAAAACGGCGCGCTGGAACGGCATGGTGTTGAACTGATCGGCGCATCCTTGCCCAGTATTGATCTCGCTGAAGATCGCCAGCTGTTCAAACAGGCGATGATTGAAATCGGGTTGGAATGCCCGCCTAGCGAAATCGTCTCAACGATTGACGGGGCATTAGCCGCGGCAGAGCGTGTAGGCTATCCAGCGCTCATCCGCCCTTCCTTCACGCTTGGCGGCTCTGGCGGCGGTATCGCCCATGATCCTGATGAAATGCAGGTGATTGCCGAACGAGGTTTGAAGCTCAGTCCGGTCGGGCAGGTGCTGATCGAGATGAGCGTGATCGGTTGGAAAGAGTATGAACTTGAGGTCATGCGCGATACCAGCGGCAATTTCGTGGTGGTGTGCAGCATTGAGAATATTGATCCGATGGGCGTGCATACCGGCGACAGTATCACCGTGGCGCCCGCCCAAACTCTGACCGATAAAGAGCTTCAACGCCTGCGAAATATGGCGCGCGCGGTGCTAGATCGTGTCGGGCTGGCGACGGGTGGCGCAAACGTGCAGTTTGCAGTGAACCCTGCTGATGGCCGCGTGTTCGTGATTGAAATGAATCCCCGTGTTTCGCGCTCGTCGGCGCTGGCAAGTAAAGCGACGGGTTTCCCAATTGCCAAGATTGCGGCATTGTTGGCAGTAGGCTATCGCCTTGATGAAATCCCCAATGATATTACCCGTGTGACTCCTGCCAGTTTTGAACCTTCGCTTGATTATGTGGTGGTCAAAATTCCGCGCTGGGATTTCGCAAAATTTCCCGGCGCAGACAGCACTTTAGGCCCGCAAATGAAAGCCATTGGCGAGGTCATGGCAATAGGCCGAACATTTCAAGAGGCGCTGCAAAAGGGTATTCGCTCGCTGGATATTGGCATCCTTGGCTTTGGCTACAACGTAAAAGAGATACCTGCTGAAGCCTTACGTGTGCCAACGGCACAGCGCCTGTTTCAGGTTGCCAGCGCATTGATAAATGGCATGGGACTTGATGCCGTAGTGAAAAGCACGGGCTTTGACCCGTGGTTTGTTGACGAACTGGCGAAAATTGTCGGGCTTCAGCGTGATTTGCTGGAAGGCAGCGCGCTTGCAACCCTGACCGCTACTGATTTATGGCAGTTGAAGCGTGCTGGCTTTAGCGATGCACAAATGGCGGTTCCGCTCAATACGACTGAAGCCGAAGTGCGTGCGCGGCGTAAATCACTCGGTGTTATTCCCTCTTACTATCGTGTGGATACCTGCGCTGCTGAATTTGAAGCGCACACACCGTATCTTTATTCCACCTACGAGCCGGGTGATGAAACCGAGCGCACGGATCGCCAGAAGGTGATCATCCTTGGTGGTGGGCCAAATCGCATAGGGCAGGGGATTGAGTTTGATTACTGCTGCGTTCATGCCTGCTTTGCGCTCAAAGAACTTGGCTATGAAACCATCATGGTGAATTGCAACCCGGAGACGGTGAGCACTGACTATGATACGGCGGATCGACTTTATTTTGAGCCGCTGACTACCGAAGATGTGTTGAACATCATAGACAATGAACGCCCTGATGGTGTGCTGGTGCAGTTTGGTGGGCAAACCCCGCTGAATATTGCCCGATCTCTGGCTGACGCTGGCGCGCCGATCTGGGGTACTTCCGTTGAAACCATTGATCTGGCTGAAGACCGTGAGCGATTCCATGATTTGATGCAAGCGTTGGAGATACCCCAACCACCCGGCGCGATGGCCTACAATCATCAAGAAGCGATAGAAGCGGCCCACCAGGTAGGGTATCCGGTTCTCGTGCGCCCTAGCTATGTGTTAGGCGGGCGTGGTATGGCGATTGTTTTTGATGATGCCATGCTTCATGAATGGCTGAATAAACACATTCAGTGGAGCGAGCATCCTGTCTTGATCGATCAGTTTTTGGATGACGCCTTCGAGGTAGACGTAGACGCTTTATGCGATGGGCAGTATGTCACCATTGGCGGCATCATGCAGCATATCGAGGAGGCTGGCGTACACAGCGGCGATTCTGCCTGTGTGTTACCGCCTTACAAAATCAGCTACTACCATGTCGAAATTATCCGTGAATATACCGATCGCATTGGCAAGGCTCTAGGCGTAAAGGGACTGTTCAATATTCAGTTCGCCATTAAAGACGAAGAGGTCTATGTACTGGAAGTGAATCCTCGCGCCAGCCGTACCGCGCCATTTGTCAGCAAGGCCACTGGTCAGCCACTGCCGCGTTATGCCGCCGAGATTGCTGCGGGAAAGACACTGGCCGGGCTTGAATTTCTGGATGAGCCGAAAGTGGACGGTTTCTTCGTTAAAGAGGCTGTTATGCCTTTTCAGAAGTTCCCCGGCGTTGATGCCCGCTTAGGCCCGGAAATGCGCTCAACTGGCGAAGTGATGGGGCATGCATCCAGTTTCGGGCATGCCTTTGCCAAGGCAGAAATAGCTGCGAATACGCGCTTACCTGAAGAGGGGACGGTATTCATCAGCGTAAACCCCTATGATCGCGGTGCCGTGACCAAGATCGCCCGCGATTTGCAGCAGTTGGGGTTTAAGCTGATTGCCACGATGGGTACTGGCAATTATTTACAGAGTATCGGAATTCCGACGGAAATCATCCATAAGGTGAGCGATGGCTCGCCAAACATTGTAGATGCCATTCGCGCCGGCCAAATTGATATGGTGATTAATACGCCGCGCGGCGGGCAGGCGCATTACGATGGCGGCATCATACGCGGTACCGCACATTTGTATGGTGTGCCGATCATTACGACGATGAGCGCTGCTATGGCAACCGTTCAGGGAATCAAGGCGCTGCGGCAAAAGCCGTTGAAAGTGCGAAGCTTACAGGCGCATCTTGCGAAGGCGTAAGGCGAATAGAGTCAGGCTGATTTATATGCAATATCGCCTATTTTAGTGCCAATGGCGGCTGCCTCATCGCCCTCGTCGTTTCGATGCCGAATTTATCCAGCACCATCGGCGCAATTTGCAGTAGGTGGGCATTCTCAAGTTGGCGTCCGTTGGCTGGATTTTGAGGATCATAAGCAATGATGATGCCATGCTGCGCGTGGTTGGCATCGTCCGGCCCGGTGTCATTTTCTAGCACATGTACGCGATTCCAGCCTACGGTTCCCAGTGAACGCCACGATAAATCGCCAAAATAGATGAGCATATCAGGCGGAATACCTTCAACCACCGGGTAAATTTCGGCTGGAAGGAAACAGCGCGTGTCTATAGGGCCGCTATTTTCATCGCCAAGCGCCTCAAGTTTTTCTTTGAGTTCGCTTAAGACACGCGGCGCATCCTCAGCGGAGATAATACCTTGAGGCTCACGCCCCTGAATATTCAGAAATAAGCGCCCGTAATAACCACCTTCGCCCCATGCCAGCGTCTTTGACCAGTCAATTTTGAGCGCTTCTGGCTTGCGAATATCCTGCGGATATGGCTCTGCCAGCGTTAGATAACCTTCTTGGATCAGCCATTCGTTAATTGCGATACCGCCGTCCATCTTCTTCGCGCCGTGATCAGATACTACAAAAATCGCGGTATCCTCGCCTAAAAGCGGCAGCAGCGCGGCAATTTCGCTGTCCAACATACGATAGTAATCGCGGATGGCATTTTCATAAGCCGAGTTTGGCTCATAGTTGCGATGGCCTTTGTCCATGTAGCTCCAGAAGGCGTGATGCATTCTGTCCAGACCAATTTCGACCATCGCGAACAAATCCCAATCAGACTGTTTGAGCAGCCATCGCGCCGCTTCAAAATGAGTTCTGGTCATGGCCGTTATTTGTTTGAGTAGGCGATCTTTCTCGTGAGTCCGAAAGTCTTTTACGTCAAATGGGTAGTCGCCAAATACCGCCTGAATCTGTGGTTTTAGAGTTGTAGGGTAGGTGAATTCGGCTTCGGCATCGGGTGTGAGGAAGCAGCTTATCATTTGCCCGTTGAGCGGGCGCGGCGGATAAGTGCCGGGAACGTTAAGCACAATGCTGGTTTTGCCGTAGCGCGAAAGGGTATCCCATAGGCGCGGCTGCTGTACCGCGTCTCCATTAGAGACGATGAGATGATCATAGGTGTAATCAGCGCGGTTGCGAAAGCCGTAAATGCCTAATGCGCCAGGGTCTTGCCCGGATAGCATACACGACCATGCCGGTACTGTAATCGCCGGAATTACACTTTCAAGCCGGCCCCATACACCGTTTTCCCGTAGGCGGCTGAATGTTGGCAGATCAGCGGCATAACGTTCAAAAACCAGCGACGGTTCTGCACAGTCAAGGCCGATAATTGCCACACGCGGCTTGTTTTTTCGCCCTATATTGAATCGGATAGGCAAGATTCAATAGCCTTTTCGGGAATTCTCTTGCTCTGCGAGCAGGCGGTTCAACTCAATTTGCTCGTCTTCATCCAAATGCCTGCGCCGCAGTGTTAGTGCTGTCTCCAGCGCCTGAAGTTGATCCTCATCGAGATCGTTCAGCCAATTCTCAGGGTTTTGCGGGCGGCGCTTAGGTTTATTGCTTATATTTCGTTCGCTATGCCGGGCTTGCCGTTCTGCTGATGCCTTGTTTGAGGCCAGAGCCACGCTCGTTCCCCAGACTACCGCCGTACTCAAAAAAGCGCCGGCAATCAGAACCACAAACAGAAAGGAATTAACCATTTGTTGTGAAAAAATCATTGCAACTGCGATACCGGTTACCGCTAGCCAGATGATGCTGGTTGCAAATATGCGCTCAAAGCTGTTCATCGTAATGCTCTCCTAACGCGCAAACCCTGTATTACTAGGCAGCTTTTTCCCCTAGATTTATACGGAAAAATGAGGTTGTCCGTTGTGAATTTAATCGAGATGATAAACTGGATTCCCCTGAACGATCGTTGCAAATACATTGACTTGTTCGTCAACCAGCACCAGATCGGCATCTTTGCCCACTTCGATGCTGCCAACATGCGCCGCCGCGCCTATAGATTTCGCCGCGTTTAAGCTGCTGACCTGCCAGATTTTTTCAACCGGCTCGCCCACCGCAGCTGCGAAATTCCTTAATGCCCGTTCCATGGTTAATATGCTGCCTGCCAGCGTGCCATCCGGCAGCCGCGCCGCGCCATTTTTTACCGAAATGATCCGATTATCTATGGGGTAATCGCCGTCTGGCAGTCCAGCAGGGCGCACGGCATCGGTGATTAGAATCACCCGATCCAACCCTTTCGCGCGATACAGCACCTTCATTGCGCCCGGATGCACATGAATGTTGTCCGCGATCAGTTCACAGCGTAGTTCGTCAAATGCCAGCGCCGCGCCAAGTGTGCCCGGATCGCGATGATGCAGCCCTGTCATCGCATTGTAGGTATGCGTTGTGTTCTTCAAACCAAGGTCAACGGCATATTTCATTTCATCGTAGGTAGCCGATGTATGCGCCGCCGAGACGGTGATGCCGCGCCGGACGCATTCACTGATCAGCCACTGGTTCTCAGTAATTTCTGGCGCTAGCGAAAGTAGCCGGATGACGCCTGTATCTAAGAATGCGGTAGCCTCATCTTTTGCCGCAGGGCGCACATAGTCGGGGTTTTGCGCCCCCGCTTTATCAGCATTCAGATATGGCCCTTCCAAGTGCGCGCCGAGCATCCTTGCGCCCGGCAGCGGGGTGTCCTTCGATTCTGCAATGTAGTCCAATGCAGTCTGAATACGCTCGCGGGTCTCTGTCCATGTTGTCGCCAGAAATGAGGTTACCCCGTGATGGGCATAAAAGCGTGATAGTTCAGGCAGCGTGTCTGGTTGTGCGTCCATCGCTTCATGCCCGGTGCCGCCATGCACATGAATATCCACAAAGCCGGGCAGCAGTAGGCGATTATGCCCGTCTATTTGCCGGATGTTTTCAAATGCTGGCGCATCACCATAGCCGATGCGGTCAATTTTCCCATCAACGCACAATAACCAACCGCGTTTTGCTGGTTGATCGGGGATAACCAGCCGCGCATTATGAATGAGTATAGCGCCGTTCACAGCGAATCCTTCCTTCAATGAAACATCATACGTCAATCCTAATCCTGACTAAAACCTATCGCAATAGAAGCTAGACGTCTTTGGTATGTAACCCGCCCGGCAAATAGTCACCTAGAATCGATCCGCCGATGAACTCACGTATAAGCGATGTGTCAGGAATCATCATTTGCTGCTCCGGTGTTAAGGGTTGAACCCAGCGTAGAAACGAAAGCAGGCGGTTCGCCTCGATATAAGCAGGCGTCCCTACCGGCACTTGCAGTAACAGCGGCTCTGCTATCGGCTTTAACGACGCCAGTTCATAGTTCAATGCTGAGTTGAAAATTGTGTTGGCGTTTTCCTGATACGGGAAAATGTTGCGCTTTTCACCGCGCCGCACGCTGGGCCACATACCGATTGTGGCGGTGGCATTATGGCCGCGATTATACGCATCACGACAAATTCGTCGGAGCAGTCGTACATCGGTTGTAGGAATACGATTTTGATTGTCAATATTAAGCTGCGTTAGTGCCGAAACATAAATGCGATAAATTTGCGAATTCGGAATATCTGTCACCAACCGCGGGTTGATGCCATGAATTCCTTCAATCACCAGAATATGATTGCTATCAAGCTTAATCGAATTGCCTTCAACACTTTTCCCTAACTTGAAATTGAATCGGGGCAGTGACACATGCTCCCCGGCAAAAAGTTCTTGCAACTGACGGTTAAACAGCGGCAAGTTGATGGCTTCTAACGCCTCAAAGTCGTAATTGCCGGCCTCGTCACGCGGGGTGAGTTCCCGATCTAAAAAATAGTTATCTAATTCGACTGTGAAGGGGCGCAGCCCATGCGCCAGCAGATGAATAGCCAATCGTTTTGAAAAAGTGGTCTTGCCAGAGCTAGACGGCCCGGCGATCAGCACTAAACGTAGTTCCCTTTCATGGTAGGCATCATAGACGGCCTGCGCGATGGTACTGATTTGCTGCTCATGAATAGCTTCGGCTACGAGAATGAGTTCCTGAATGTGGTCACGGCTTACGATCTCATTTAGACGGCCAATATCCTCAACACCAAGCCGTTCTGCTAATTCCTCGGCGCGCTCGAATACCCGTGCGATTTTTCCCTCATTGTCAACCTCATCGTTGAGTATGTTCGGAGTACTGCTGCGCGGGTACTGTAAGATGAATCCGCCTGTTGACGTGTTCACCAACCGGAATAACTTCAGGTAGCGCGTTGAAGGCAGCATATAGCCATAGTAATAATCGGCATGACCGCGCAGCGCATAAATGTTCAGGTCACCACGGGTACGCTGCTTCATCAAGCGCACTTTATTGATATTGCCGCGGGATTCGTACATTTCGATGGCTTCTGAAAGCTTCATCACCTGTTTAATAATCGGATTATCCGCTTCAGCAATAGCGTGCATATGATCGTCCAGCGCCTTCAACTCATCGTCAGTGAAGGCCGCGTGATTTTTGACCATGCAATAATACCCACCGTCAGGCACAGCATAACTTACGCTCACTTCAACGCCGGGAAATAATTCATTCACTGCTGCAACCAGCAGTAAAACCAGTGTTCTCCGATAGATTCGTCGCCCATCGCTTTCGGAAAGTGTAACCGGAGATATAGAGGCATCGCGCTGGATCAGATAAGATAATTCTCGTAGCCGTGAGTCCACGATCCCACCCATGATTTCGCTGGAATAGCCGTCAGGATGAATCTCACGATGCTTTTGTAAAAAGTGTTCGACAGGTGTGCCTTTTGGCGCTTCAAGCACCGTCCCATCAGGAAAGGTGACATGTACAGTTAATCGCGGCTCGGACAAGTGGACTGAAGATGAAATATCTGACATTTAATATTCACTTTTGCTATAGAAATTGCTTGCAGTATTACCATTCTACCGCTTCCCTCAAAAAGGGTTGCTATAATCTGCGTCGCAGGAGTGAGGATACCAGATGACAATGGCTTATGAGCGTTACTTAAAAGAAATTTTGATTGATGAGGTGCGCCTGAAACAGCGCATCGCAGAATTAGGACAGGAAATTAGTCGGGATTATGCGAATTCGCCCGGTCTAATGCTGATCTGCATTCTGAAGGGTGGCGTGATGTTTCTGACTGATTTGATGCGTCAGATAGAAGTGCCGCACGAAATCGACTTTTTGGCTGTCTCTAGCTATGGGCGCGGCGCGCGCGAATCAACCGGACGAGTACGTATTGATATGGACTTGCGCGATGAAGTTGTAGGTAAAGATCTTTTGATCGTAGAAGACATTATTGATA
>DAOTUZ010000114.1:0-5311 GCA_034437295.1 Anaerolineae bacterium
CCGGCGCTGATATTGCTGCCCTGTTCCACCAGCACTTGCAGCGACAGCCGATTGCGGTAGGTGTTCAGCACTTCAACGGTGTTATCGCTGCTGCCGCCGTCTACGATGATCACTTCGTCCGGCTGAAGCGTTTGTGCGGACAGGGAATCCATCAGCCCGCGAATGGATTCGCCTTCGTTGAGTACGGTTGCAATGACGGCAATCCGGAGCATGAAGCAAGTTCTCTACAACTGGCGCGGGTGGTCACTGCCCTATTGTAGCGTGAGTTTCAGGTAGATGGCCGTTTTGCGCCCTAATCGCGGGTGGGTTTGCGTCGGTGGAACAACTGACTGGGTATCGCAATACCACCGCCGATGGCCGCCAGGATCAAGCCGGTGCGAATGATGTAGATGCCAGCTTCGGCAAACGGGCCGATTACGCTGGTTTCAACGGCGGGCAGGCGGATTAGCGCCAGCATGCCCTGATAGGCAAAGGCTCCCGGTACCAGCGGAATCGCCGCCGCCACCTGAAAGATGATTGCGGGTGCGCGCTGCTGCCGGGCCAGCAGTTCACCCATCACCCCAACCAGAATCGCGCCGGCAAAGGTTGCGGCTTCAAGACTGGTGCCGAAGGCGACGATGAGTATTTGCCGCAGTACATGCCCGGCAGCGCCGCAGAGCACACAGGCCGGCAGCAGGCGGCGCGGAACGTTGAATAAGACCGCGAAGCCCAGCGTTGCCAGCCCCGCCCAGAAGATATCTTCCAGAAAAAAGCCGAATGTTGGAGAAGGTATCATGTCATATCACCGGTGATTGCAGCAGCCACATCGCGATCATCATCCCCAGCGCGATGCATCCGGTGAGCAGGGCGCCCAGCATCCCGCGCACAAAGCCGGTGACCAGATGGCCTTTTAACAGGTCTTCCGCGGCGTTGATCAAATGTACGCCGGGAATCAGCAGCAGCACGGACGAAAGGAATGCAATATAGGACGTGGTTAAGCCAAGACTTCGCGGGGCTAAGGCGATGATCGAAGCGACCATCGACGTGACGATAGTGATCAAGAAGGGATTGAAATGCCCGTGATTGAGCAGATAGCGCACATACTGGGCAACCGCCGCCCCCAGAAAGGTGATGCCCATATCGGCAGCGCCACCGCCAAATAAACGGGCGAATGCCGCGCAGGCCACCCCGACCAGTGCCGCGACCAGAAACGGGTTGTTATGCGGCAGATGGCTGATTTGCCGCAGTTCTTCGCGTGCTGCCGCCCGATCCATCCCGCTGGTGGTGATCTGGCGGCTGAGGGCATTGATGCGATCCAATACCCGCATATTCACGCCTAGCACCGGCACTCGCCGCAAACGGGTGCGAAATTCGTCCCCGCTGCTGCTGGTCACGACCACAGCGTTCGGGGAAACGAGGATATCCAGCCAGTTTGCGCCCAGCCCAGTGCCGATATGATGCACCGTCTCTTCAATGCGATCCGTCTCTGCGCCGCTGGACATCATTTGCGCGCCCGCCCATAACGCGATCTCGTTCACGTCGCGCAGAGCTTCGCGGGATAGGGCGGTTTTTTCGGTTATGTGCTGCTGATCGTGTTCCACAGCCGGTTTGTCCCTTTAATTATGGGTTGGTGGGGGGAGGGGTTTATTTGCCCATCCAGCCCCCGATTCAAGCAAAGGTGTCTCTCATACCCACGGCAGAACTTTTCGCAACCGCCGCTCTAGGGTGTAAAAGCCGCGCGTTTTCTCGTCGGTCTGAGTTAGCGAGGGGCCAGTTAGCAGCATACTATCACTGAGGATAGCATGCGGCTTGACGAACCGCAGCAGCCCTTCCGGCCCGTTACGCCGGCCAATGCCGCTGTCTTTCCAGCCGCCCATCGGCAGATCAGGCGTGCCAAAGACGAACATCGGGTGATTGATGGTCACGTCCCCGCTTTCGATACTTTCCGCCAGCTTTTCGCCGCGCCGGATATTCTTTGTGAAGATGCAGGCGGAAAGGCCATAAGGGCTGTCGTTGGCTAGGCGCACCGCCTCATCAGCATCTTTTGCGCGCAGGATTGGCAGCAGCGGCCCGAAAGTTTCTTCCTGCATGATCGCCATATCCGGCGTCACATCCACCAGCACCGTTGGCTCAAAGAACAGCGGTCCTAGATCAGGGCGGCGCTTCCCGCCAATGATCACTTTTGCGCCGCGCTGCACAGCATCAGCGATATGCGCTTCGGCGCGTACCAGTTCGCGGGTGTTGGTCAGGCTGCCCATATGCACGTGATACCCCGTCTCGGCGCTGACCGTCAGCTTTTGCGCCCATTCTTGCAGCTTTGCGAGGAACGGTTCGTATACGGCATCTACAACATACAGGCGCTCGGTGCTTACACACACCTGACCAGCATTCTCGAACGCGCCGACCAAGCTCCAACTGGCGGCCACGTCCAGATCGGCATCTTCCAGCACAATGGCGGGGTCTTTGCCGCCCAATTCAAGGCTGTAGGGGATCATGCGTTCGGCGGCACGCATAGCCACTTTCCGGCCTGTTGCGGTGCTTCCCGTGAGGGAGATGTAATCTACAACGTCGGTCATTGCCGCGCCGATTCGCCCATCGCCAGTCAGCACTTGGGCAATATCCTGCGGCATGCCCGCTTCACGCATCAGCTCAACGGCGGCCAGCACCGAAAGCGGCGTGATCTCGCTGGGTTTCAGCAGAACGGCGTTGCCCGCAAAGAGCGCGGCGATGGCATCCGTCAGTCCATTTTGTAACGGGTAATTCCACGGCGTCAGAAAGCCGGCCACGCCATAAGGTTTGTAGATCACCTTCGCATGTTGGGCGAAAGGGACGAGCGCCTTGCGCTTTTGGGGGCGCAGCAGCTTCGGCGCTTTGAGGCTGTAGTAATGGATCGTGTTGTCCAGTACGGCTACTTCGCTCCACGCGCCGCCTGCCGCCTTGCCAGTTTCTGAACGGATAATCTCGATCAGGCGATCTTGCTCTGTCCACATCAGTTCGGAAAAGCGGCGCAGCACTTTCACGCGGCCTTTCACGCCTAATGCTTCCCATGCAGGCTGTGCCGCCCGCGCGCGTTCGGCTGCCGCCCGCACCTCATCGGGGGTCATGATCGGCAGTTCAGCGAGAATTTCGCCCGTGATCGGGTTGCGAACCGGCAGCAGTTCGCGGGCAGATGCGGTGGGTTCGGCGGTCATTTCGGCAGCGTTCATCAACTTCAGGCCTCAGCATGATCATTGCATGTAGATTACCGCATTCGGGGGGCGGTGGGGATAGCTGCGGCTAAAGAGGTGATATTTGTCGTGAAACGACAGAGGATAAGCTCATGCTCACCTTGCCCCCAACCCGCTGGGCTGTACCGTAGGGACAAGGCGTGCGTGGTGTGACCTTAGTATCTATCCGAAAACGGGAAGCGCATTAATCCATCATTTGCCCACAGGTCACGTTGATAACGGCCCCCGTCATGGCGCTGGCGTAATCAGATACAGCGAAAACCGCGGTATTGGCAACTTCTGCAAGCGAGGGGAGATGTTTCAGGGGAATGCCGCTGGCGGCTTGCGCAGTGAATTCATCAAGGGTCATGCCTTGTTCCTGCGCGTGCATGGTGAACACTTCACGAAGTCCGCGGGCATCCGGTGAACCAGCCGAACGCAGGCAGACCACCCGCACCTGTGGGCCAACTTCAACAGCAAGCTGCCGGCATAGGGCTTCAATCGCGGCACAGGCAGCGCCAAATCCCCCAATGTTCGGATATGCCTGGCGGGCTGCATTCGCGGAGATCGCGAGGATAACGCCTGATCCCTGATGAACCATACGGCGAGCAGATGCAGTGGATGTATTGAAATAAGTTACCATCGCATTGGTGACTGGCTGTGCAAACAGGGCTTGCGACATCTCTAAGATGGATTGCCCCTGCACGTCGTCATGACCCACTGCGTTAAACGAAATATCAATACGTCCTGCTCTGGCGATGACGTCATCCAGCGACTGCTCAACGGATTGAAGATCATAGGCATCGACCTGTGTCGTTTCGGCCAAGCCGCCCGCTGCGCGAATCTCACTTGCCACAGTTTCCAGGGTGGCAGGGGTACGCCCCGCCAGAAATACCCGTGCGCCTTCGCGGGCAAACGCGCGCGCCACCGCACCGCCTACATCGCCTGCGCCACCATAAATAATTGCATTCTTGTTCGCTAGAAGCATGTTTTTTCTCCTCAAGATGCTTGCTTGTAACTCACAATCCTACTGGAAAACCTGAAAATGCCGATAACTTTCGTATTCCATACTTGCTTCGCCCCCAAATAAATCGCCGCGCCCTTCACCCTCCCGCGCATGTACCCATCACTTCAGGGGCGAGGGCGGCGCCGTCAAATCGGGCGATGCTCAAAAAGCCGCCGCCCACCCACAGGGTATCATCTGCCGCTGTGCGCAGCATTCGCGCGCGCGGGCTGCCATTCTGAATGCCGCCAGAGAACAAATGCCGCTGTGCCGCAAGCTGGCCGGTGGCGCTGTCGAACACGTTTAGCGTGCCGTTGGCGTCCAGTGTGTACAGCAGGCAGCCGCCGCCAATGCCGATCAGCGGGGCAATCGAAGCGCCGGGCGTGGGGTATTCCTGCTGCCAGCGAAAATTACCGTTTGAATCAACCGAAAGTAGGGTTGAATCGCGGTCTCCAGCATACACGTAAACGTTGCCCTGCGAATCAGCGATCAGCCGGGCATTTCTGCCTGATTCAACATTCAGATCGGCCAGTGTTGCATTTTCGCCGTTCGTGATTCGGCTTAATACGGTGCCATGCAGCAGAAGCCATGCTTCTGGCGTGCGCGCGCTGGAAACGCTGCCGCTGTAGGTCTGGTCGAACAGGACAGCGCCGCTGCCTCCGTCCAACAAGCGCCAGCGCGTCTCTTGCCCATCGCGCAGGCCAACCGCGATCTGATCGCCGTCAGATCTGAACTCTACCAGCCGCAAAAGCGCTCTCTCGTCTAGCGCCATTGGCGGCAAAGACCAGCGCGGCGTTCCATCCACACCATAGGTATTCACGCCGCCGTTGGGAGTCAAGAAAGCAAGCTGCTCGTTCGCCACTGCAAACGGCACATCTTCCCACATCTCTACATCGAATACGGCGACAAAGCGGCTGCCCTGAAGCACAAACACCTGCCCATCGCGGGTGTGGGCAACCACCCGACCGCCGGGTAAAGGGGCGATGCCGCTGATCACGCCGTTCATGCTGATTTCCCAGATCGGCTGATCATTCATATAGCCAAGCAGCTTATCGGTGGTTGGAATCACCGTCGTGCCGTCGTCCAAAGCCACCGGCGCCAGCGCGGGTACATCGGTGAAGGT
>DAOTUZ010000115.1:0-34145 GCA_034437295.1 Anaerolineae bacterium
GGGTGTAGACGACGCGCTGCCCGCTAGGGCCAAGACGAATATCGCGGCCGACATCTTCACCGATGCGCGTATAGGTATTGCCTGAGTCAAAATTGTAATAGCCGAGCGGCAAGAATCCACTGTTTTCGACATCACGGCCACCCCACACCGCTAAAATGCCGGTCAAGCCAGTTGGCGGGGGCAGAGAGGCGGCGGTTGCTTCCAGCGTGGGCGGTGACGTGGCAGTCCATTCTGGTTCCAAGGTTGCCCGCGCGGAAGTGGCCGTTGGTGGCAAGGTCGGGGTGGCGATAGCAAGCTGGGTGGCTGTTCCAGCAACGGTGGTTTCAGTGGCATTGAGCACAAGACTGGTGCCGGTTGCCTGCATATTCAGCGCCTGCTGCGTAGCGTTAGCAATTGAGGCATTGTTTGCATTGATAGAGAGCAGCAAAATCACCAGCAGTACAACCACAATAACCGCACCAGCGCCACCGATCAGCGTGAGCTGGCGGCGGGAAATGCCGGGTATGATCTCTTCTTCAGATGCCTGCTGTTTTTTCTTTTCCTCAAGCGCTTCAAGGGCTTTGCGGGCGCGGTCGTTGCTGGGGTTGATATGCAGCACATTGCCGAGGCAAACACGCTTCTCCTGATCGGTATCTACAACGGAGGCTAGCCAAAGCCAGCCCTTTTCGCTATTTTCGTCAAGCTCTACAACTTTTTCGAGCTTCTGGCGGGCAGCATCGCGATTACCATTACGAACATCTTCAATGCCCTGACGCAGCAACTCATCTATATTGGGCGCATTCACAGATTTCACTCACTCCTAAAGACAATCAGGGTACAAATGCCAACCGTCCGGCATTGCTGTCGTTTTCTGCTAGTAGGTTTACCTGAGCAGAGGACACATTGATGATATGCCACTGGAAAAGCTCGCCACCGCGATTGGAGGCAAAGGCAATATAAGCGCCATCGGGCGTCCATGTAGGCGCGCGATCTTCAGATGAGCCATCATCAATGGTTAACTGCCGAGCGCGGCTGCCGTCAGCATTGATCAGAAACACATCGGGATCGGCATTGGCGGTGCTGATGAAGGCAATTTGTGAGCCGTCGGCTGACCACGCGGGCTGATAAGCGCCCCCGGCGCCATCGTACAGGCGAACGGCTGGCTCGCCCAGCGCATCTTGATCGAGCAGATAGAGGTCGGTAAAGCCGGGGCTTTGTTCATCAGAGACGTAGAGCAGCAGGTTATTTTCGGTTGGATGGAAGGCTGGCTGTGTGTCGAGAGTGGTATTCTCGGTCAGCTTA
This sequence comes from Anaerolineae bacterium, assembly GCA_034437295.1. Classification (GTDB taxonomy): domain Bacteria; phylum Chloroflexota; class Anaerolineae; order Aggregatilineales; family Phototrophicaceae; genus Flexifilum. Next base: position 1,282 of record DAOTUZ010000115.1, read on the forward strand.
TCTATATGCTGATCACCGATGATGGCAAGGCGGTAAATATCAAAATCACCATCTTCATTACTGGCGAAGGCTATCCAACTGCCATCTGCCGAATAGGTCGGCCAGAGCAGCTGAGTGGCGGCGACATTGGTTACCTGACGAATATCGCTTACAGCGCTTAGATCAGCAGAAAGCTGCGCTACAAAAAGCTGCGGGCGGGCAGATGATTCGGCTTCACTTCCCGGTTCGGCGGTGGCTTCACCATCGGGCGAAACCATGCGAACAAAGGCAATCTGGCTTCCGTCAGGGCTGATGGCTACATCATTAAAACCAGCGTCTTCAGCTAATGCGCCGGAAAGCTCATTTGTACCATTGAAGAATCGCAAGCCTGACTCCGCTGCGCCGGGCGCAAGATCGGAGGCTATGTAAGAATATTGACTAATGGCGGGCGGGGGTGGCGTTTCCGTAGGCGGCGCGGTTGGCTCTAACGTTGGCAGCGAGGTGAAGGTTGGCGGGAGGGGCTGAGTGGTGGCACGATCTTCAAAGGGTACAACCACGGCATTCACGGTCAGCGTAGGCATGATATGCGTTTCGACACTTACTGCGGTTGCGGGGGGAATGGTGACACTGGGCTGAACAGCCGCCTGTTGTGTATCCACCAGCCCCGGGGTGGTTAAGACCAGCACAATCATGACTACAGCAACCAGCGCCACAATCGCCAGCACAAACAAACCAGTACGGGAACCGCTAGCGTTGGAGACGGCGGGGGACGACGGGCGGACAGGGGCGGGAGATGCTGCCGTTACTGGCACGCCGCCAAGGCGCCGCAGCGCCTCACGGGCGCGTTCATTGTTAGGGTCTACCTGCAAAACTCGCTGCAAATAGGCGCGGCGATCTTCGAGCGTATCAACGACAGATGCCATCCACATCAAGGCGGTGATGTTATTTTTATCGTTGAGCAGCACTTGTTGAAGCAAACGGCGCGCAGTTAGCTTGTCGCCACTGCGGGCGGCGTCTACCCCCTGCCGCAGTAATTCCTCAATATTCGGGCCAGCCACTCGACTCCCTCCAGGGGTTGAACGGAACCAGTTTGATGCGCTGTTTAGGCTGCTGGCCGGGTAACCAAAATGATCACCACCACCAACGCCAGAACAAAAAGCACTCCGGCAACTACACCGAAGATCAGAATAACACGGTTATCCTTTGCCTTGCTGGAATACTGCATTTTATGCAGAGCGGCATTCGCCTGTTCGTTCAGCGGATTGGCAGCAACAACCCGATTCAGCCATTGAATACGCTCATCTTTCGTTCCAGCAAGCTGCGCCGTCCACATGAGTGCGCGCTCATTACGCGAGTCTCCGGCAAGTACCTGCTGAAACATCATGCGGGCAGCCTGTTTATTACCCTGTTTGGCGGCTGTCATCGCCATCTTCAGTAATTGCTCGCGGTCAGGTGACTGAGCTGCCTCAAATTGATTCGATGCCATAGTAAGATGTCCTTCAGCCTGTTACCGGGCGCGCTAGCAACAACGCAAAATAGCAGAATGTTGTGACGGCAATGAGGGCGTCTACGCGGTCAAGCACACCGCCATGACCGGGGAATATATTCAGCCCATGTAGGTGCGAATCTTTGACGCCGAACTTCCGCTTAATCCATGATTCCAACAAATCACCTAAAATTGCAATAATCGGACCAATAAGAGCAATCAGCAAGGTTGCCAAACTTAATTTGCCAGTGGCTTGTAGCAAAAGTATAGATGGGATCGATCCGCCAAAGTAGCCTACTATCGCACCTTCCACCGTCTTTTTCGGGGAAATGGTTGGCGCGAGTGGGTGACGACCAAAAAGACGACCGCCAATATAAGCAAAGATATCACTGCCCCACGTGAGCGCAAGGATCAAAAGCACCCAGACAAAACCATCGGGCATCATGCGGACGCTGATCAAGAAGCCAACCGGGAAACCGATATAGAGGATGCCAGTGGCGGTAGTTAATGCCTGCCCAGCGGCGCGTTTGAGATCCCGATGGCTGAGCGTTTTGACGATAAGCGTGAGAAGCACAGCCAGCGCCAGAATCAGCAGCGCCCAGTGACTCACGCCCAACTGATTGGCGATGCCGATGGCGATCACCGCAGGCACGCCGAACAGGGTGCTGCCCTGCGAAGGGCGATCCTGTGCCAACAGGTAAAATTCAGTGATACCAATGGCGGCAACGGCGATCACACCGACAGCAAATACCCAATCACCAGCGACAACCAGCAGCAGCGCCAATGGGCCAAGAATGACCACAGTCATGATACGCTGCGTGAGATTGGATGGCGCTTTTTGTTCTTTTCGCGCCGAGTTATTGGAAGCGTCGCCCTGCAACGTTGCCATTTGAGCAAGAAATGCCTTTTAGTCCTACTATGATTGTAACAAAGCTTTAATCGGTTTGCTCATGAAGGTTGGTATAAGAGAATTTTGCGCGAAGAGGGCTGCTTAAGGGAAGCACCCTCTATAGTGGCAATTTTGCTCTCTAAGATAGAGATCTAAACCTGATATTAATCGGAGTCGATCTGACCGTCGGTGACGCGCCAGAGGGCTGCGCGTTCAAGAAAGGTTGTGGAAAAAATATCTGGTTCGGTCGTGGTGGCTAACGTCTGACTGACGCCATCAATGCGTTCGAGCAGATAGGCGCGGCGAGAGGCATCTAATTCAGCGATCACTTCATCCAAAAGCAGCACCGGCCATTCACCAATACGGCTCCGCATCCATGATAATTCAGCCAGTTTACAGGCCATGACGGCGGTGCGGGCTTGCCCACGACTGCCATAGAGACCGGTATCACGGCCATTAATCATCAAGCGCAATTCATCACGATGGGGGCCGGAAAGCGTGGCGCCGCGCTGGATCGATTCCCATTGTTCAGCGCGAAGCTGCTCTAGGAACTGTGGCACGATTCGGGCGGGGTCAAGATCACGATGCAAATCCAGCCCGTAGGTTTCAAAGGAAAGCTGGCCGCTGCCATTGAAGGTAGGCACGAAGCTGGGTTGATAGCGCAGAGTCAGGGTTTCGGCACGACCAGTCAAATCGGCATGGGCGCGCCCGGCATCATATTCCATTTCACGAAGAAAGCGCTGCCTGCCAGCGATGATGACGGCACCGGCGGCAGCAATCTGCTCATCCCAATATTCTAATTCGCTGACGTTTGCGCTGCGTTCAGCAAGGCGGCGCAGCAGGGCGTTGCGCTGCGGCAGCACTTTCTCGTAAGTGTCCAGCGCGGCGGCATAACTGGCATCCACCTGCCCCAGCGTGCTGTCAATAAAGCGGCGGCGGTCGGTGGGAGACCCTTCGATCAACGCTAAATCCTGCGGCAAAAACAGCACGACATTGAAAAGGCCGACCACATCCATCGCCCGCTTTTCAACACCATTGACTTTGATAACTTTTCGAAAGCGCCCGCCGGTTTCACCAACACGCTCGATCATCAGGGTGATCTCTAATCGCATTGACGAAGATTGGCGGGTGACGATATCAGCGGCGATCCGGGCGAAGGGGATGGGGTCATCCTCAGCGCGCCAATGAATCAACTGGCGATCACTCTGGGTATAGGGGGATCTGGCGGCGGCAAGGTAATAGATCGCCTCTAGCAGATTGGTCTTGCCCTGCGCGTTTTCACCGACGATCAACACCGGTTGTTCAGCAGGCAGCTCCAACTCGAGGCGCGCATAATTACGAAAATTGGTCAGTGAGAGATGATCTACGCGCACAGAAGATTCAGGCAGAATATCAGGCAAACAAGAGGTCTATTTTAGCATATTTGTCACTCAATTTCGGGGGTGAGATATTTGATTTTGAACCTCTCACCCCGGCGGCTTCTTGTACATAAACGGGATGTGGGAATGACGAAAATTTTCGCCTGTCCACACAAAGCAACCGTTCCCAGATATACTACACAGGTTATTTTTCAGCAGATTGAATGGAAAAAGATGACGCGAATTATTGTCACCAACGATGACGGCGTTCAGGCGCCGGGCGTGCTGGCGCTGGCACAGGCAATGCGGACACTCGGTGAAGTGCATGTTGCGGCGCCGTCTCGCAATCAGAGTGCAACCGGACATAAGAAAACACTGTTTCAAGATATACAAGTAGACGAAGTGACGCTGGCCGATGGCAGCACAGCAACTTCGGTAGATGGCTCTCCAGCAGACTGTATCGCCCTATGCGCGCTGGGACTAACAGACTGGCCGCCTGATCTGGTGGTCAGCGGCATCAACCGGGGATCAAATATGGCGCAAGACATCACCTACAGCGGCACGGTGACGGCAGCATTAGAATCGGCCATTAACGGCGTTCCGGCGGTAGCGGTTTCGCTGGATCATCGAGATGCAAATCATGTTGAAGATTATGCAGAGGCGGCGCGCGTTGCGGTTGAAGTGGTCAAGATCGTGCTGCAAAAATCGATTCCGCAGTTAACTATCCTCAATTTGAACATCCCGAATGTGCAGCGGGTGAAAGGAATACGCCTGACACGGCAAGGGGTGCGTATTTACCGCGATGAACTGCACCGCAAAGGCAATATCATGCGAATTCAGGGGCCGGAGCCGCTTGGCGAGTTCCAGCATGAAGCAACCGATATTTGGGCTATTCATCATGGTTATGCAAGCCTTACGCCGATTCATCTGGATTTAACGGCGCATCATTTCATGGCTGATCTGGCGGCGTGGGATTTGATGGTGTAAAGCAAATGACCGACTCTACTGATCATCCTCTGTTCACACTGGTTGACCTCTCACCCTACCGACGGATTGTAGATATTGGCGGGGGAAGCGGCACAACGCTGGAAATGATCATGAACGCCTGCCCACAGATGCGTGGCATCCTGTTCGATCTGCCTGAAGTGATTGCAACAGTGCAGATCAATATGGAAGCGATGAACGGGCGATTGGTGCCGGTAGGCGGCGACTTCTTCGAGCAGGTGCCTTCTGGCGGCGATCTGTATTTGCTGGAGCGGGTGCTTAGCGACTGGGACGGCGATTGGGCGCAGGGCATTTTGCAGTCGGCGCATAAGGCGATGCCTCACGGTGCGCGCCTGCTACTGCTGGATATGCTGCTGAGAGAAGGTGGCCTGACTGACTCTCCAGATTCGCGGGGGAGAACAGAGATGGAGTACCGTGAACTGTTGGAAACCACGGGCTTCACTATCATCAGCGTGACACCGCTTGAAGATAGCACGGTGTTGATACAAGCAGAACCGACTTGAAGGCGATAGAATTTGCCTGTCGTATGGCTTGCCTGTGGTAACACGCCTTGCATGTGATGACTAACAAACACCCGATAAATGGGCATTTTGCGAGACGGATATTTCTAGCGGGCATAACCCTGATCGCGGTTTTGCTGGCTGCGTGTTCGCCATCGGCAGCGCCGCCTTCTACTCCACCGGTTGAAACCCGCATTCTTGAGGCATGGATTATCCACGATGATGCGCTGCAAGCAGGCGATAACGGACGCCGATGGCTGCTTTCAGGCGCATCAGGCGACGAGGTTCATATACAGGTCACAAATTTATCGTCGCCGCTGGTGATCTCGCTGTTGGATCAGGAAGATAACGTACTGGCCTCTGGCGAGGTCGTTCAAGTGCTGCTGCCGCAAACCGGCACCTATACCCTGCTGATCGAGCGGCCATCACTGGGCGAACAAGGCAAGATCGCCTACAGTGTACAACTTGGCTATAGCAACCGGCCATCGCCCACACCGACGATAACCGCAACCTTCACGCCTTCAGATACACCGACAGCTACAGCAAGCTACACCGCGTCCAGCACTTTTACGCCGACGGCCAGCTTCACACCAACAAATACGCAAACTGCGACGAATACGCCGACAGCGACCTTCACGTCTTCAGACACCCCGACTCCCAGCCTGACGCCAACACCAGTTTATGCCGATCTGGGCGCGTATATGGGCGCTTTTGACGGAAACGGACAGGTGACAGGCGATCTGATCTCATCATTTGACCGCGAAATCTGGAGTTTCAATGGCGATGCAGGCAGCATCATCACGCTGGTGGCGTCCGGTGAAAGCGGCGATTTAGACCCGGCAGTTGCGCTTTACGATCCGGAAGGGCGGATTGTGGCGATGGATGACGATGCTGGTGATGGCAACAAGGCGCAGTTGGCAAATATACGGCTGACAGAAGAGGGTATCTATTACGCGCAGGTATTTGGCGATATTGGCGCAGGGAGTTACCGGCTGGCGCTAACGTTTGGCATGCAGACGCTGCTGGCGGCAGCCGTCACACCCACGATGACGCCAACTTTTATCACGGGTGTGGTCACACCACGGGCAATCATCAATGGGGAGATGCTAGCCGATCATGTGCCGGTATCAGGACAGATTGAGACGATCAATGGTTTCCAGCGGTTTTTGTTTGAGGCGCAACCGGGGGGGGTGTTCACGATTGCGGCTGGGCCAACGGCGGGATCACGCCTGCTGCCACATATACAACTGGTGAATCCGGCTGGCGAGGTGGTATTTGAGCAGTCTGCACGGGGCGATGCCGGCGGCGATGCGCTGATTCCGGCGATCACGGTGATCGAGGGGGGCGTTTACTCGCTGTTCGTGACCAGCGATGCCAATTCGACTGGTGATTATTTCGTAGCGATGGGATATGGCGACTCACACACGGACGTATTTCGCGGCGAGGCGTTCGAGAACGTGGCGCTGGATGCGGCGCTAGCAAAACGGGGACTGCGCGATATTTGGGTGATGCCGCTAAATGCCGGCGATGTGATACGCGCAGAAGTGATGCCGCTGTCCGGCGGGTTTGCGCCAGAACTGTCTATAACTGCGCCGAATGGGGCGATACTGGCGGGAGATTCCAACACGACGATGGCGCTAGAGACGATCACTATTCCGGCAACGGGTCTCTACAACCTGCGGGTTACGGGTGAAAACGCGGGCAGTTACGGGAGCTACCGACTGACGTGGACGCGCACTACTGCCGCGCCTGAGCCTGCGCAGCGCGATTCGACAACCATGCTATTAGAAGCCTCAGATACGATTGCGCCGAATACCTATCATCGCTATGCGTTTCAAGGGGCGGCAGGCGAGACGATCCGCGTGGCAGTGATTTCACTTTCACCAGAACTCGATCCGGTGGCGGCGCTGCTGGACGGTACAGGAAACGTGCTTGCCGGGGCTGATGACACCATCGGACTAAGCCCGGTATTTGAGCTGCCGCTGCCGGCTGACGGGACATATTTTGTGCAGGTGAACGGCTATAACGGCACGGCAGGTGACGTTATAGTGACAGTGGAACGGGTGGAATGACCGCTTAGCATGAGCAACAACTTGTGAAAATGTATAAGGGCGCGCCGCGGCGCGCCCTTATAGTAGCTGCTAGCTATACTCCGGATTCGCGCTCTAGCTTATTACGTACCTGATCGCCAAGCTGATGGCGATGGCCGTTAGTCAGGTCGGTTTTGTAGATAACTGAGTAACTGGTCAGTTCAACCTGCTCTTCGGCGGTCAGGGTTTCAGCCGTCACGACTAGAATCGGGATATTAGCAGTTTCTGGATTGGCGCGCAGTTCACGGATGACGCTAAAGCCATCCATCTCTGGCATCCGCAAGTCGAGCAGCACCAGATCAGGGCGGCGGCGGGCCACCATCGAGATACCTTCGATACCAGTAGCCGCCGTGAAAATGCGATATTTTTTCTGTTCTAGCAGCAGTTCCTGTAATAAGCGCACGCTCTCAGGATTATCGTCAATGATCAGGATGCGCTGCGTGCGGCTGTCACGCTCGGCCTCAGCAACGGCTTTGACCAACACTTCTGGCATAAAGGGGCGGCGCACAAAGGCGAACGCGCCTATTTCGCTTGCGCGCTGAAGATCATCGTTCAGCGATACAAGGACAATGGGAATATCTACGGTGTCATCGCGGCTACGTAAACGCGAGAGAATGTCCCAACCCGCGCCATCGCCAAAGCTGGCGCTGAGGACGATCAAGGTCGGATGCAGGCCGCTAGCCATCGCTTCAGCTTCCAGCGGGATCGAAGCGGCGAACACCTCATAGCCTTCACGTTGTAAGGCGCGCCGGAACTGATCCACCATATCAGGATTATCTTCAATCAGTAGAATTTGCCGCTTCATGGTCATCACTGGCGGCATCATGGGCGGCATGGCACTGGTTTCAAGCGTATCGCGGGATCGCGCAGGCTGTGGGAAACGCGAGGTATCGTCTATGCTGTCGCCATCAGATACTGCTGAAGTTTCCTGCGTATCGCGGCCACGCTTGAATCTTTGGGTATCGGTTATATCTAGCACCGGAACATCGTCATCTAGCGGCGGCAATTCACCTTCAGGTGGCTGCGTGGGCATGATGATCGAGAAAGTAGAGCCAATATTTAATCGGGACTCTACCAGTATTTCGCCGCCCATCATATTCACGAGAGATTTAGCAATAGGTAGCCCTAAGCCAGTACCGCCAACGGTACGGGTGAGCGATGAATCAACCTGTCGGAAAGCTTCAAACAAAAGTGATAGATCCTGCTCAGCGATACCGATACCAGTGTCAATTACATCGGTACGCACCATATAGGTTCCGGCTTCAGGATCACGCACCAGATAGACACGGATGGTGATGCCACCCTCACGGGTAAATTTCGCAGCATTGGAAACCAGATTGAGCATAACCTGACGGGTGCGGAACTCATCGCCATATACTTTGGGCATGCCGGGAGCGATGTCTACAATAATATTGATGGCTTTGTCTTTCACGAGGCCAATGCCGATAGAACGCACAGCATCCACCACGTTCTTCATATCGAAGTATTCTGACTGTAAGTCCATCTTGCCGGCGCTAATCTTGGCCTGATCGAGAATATCGTTGATCAGGTTGAGCAAATGCACACCGCTGCTGTAGATGGTAGAGAGATCCTGTTCCTGCATTTCTGTGAGCGGGCCGTCAATACCCTTGAGGATAACCTTGCTAAAGCCGATGATCGAGTTCAGCGGCGTACGCAGTTCGTGGCTCATATTGGCGAGAAAATCGCTCTTGAGGCGGTCTAACTCGCGCAACTGGGCATTGGTGCGCTGCAACTGTTCCAAAAGCTGCTGGCTTTGCACGATAGCCGACAGCGTTCCGGAGAGCGTGAGCAGCAGCGTGAGCGTGCCATAATCGAAGGCGGAAGGCTCTTCATCTTCAGCGACAATGACGCCGATCAGCTCTGCGCCAGCATACAGCGGCACGATGATCGCTGAACGCGCACCTTCAGAAACAGGCAAGTAGTTACGCTCATCATTCAGGTCCGACAGGTTAATTGGTTGGCCGCTGCGCGCAACTTCAGCAATCGCATTTTGATCAGTATCAAGGTTGAACTCCGACAGTTCAGAAAGCGGCTGATCGCTGCCGGCCAACGCTACAGGGCGCAAAATGGTGAGCGTATTTTCCTCAGCATCCATATAGCGTTCAGGGCGGTAGAGGATCACTGAGAGCACATCCAGCGAGCTACGCAGTTCAACGGCGACATTGACCAGCGCATCATCAAGATTTTCAGCGGCGGCGGCGGCGGTGGTGACAGTAAATAGGAAGCCCATTTCACTTGCGCGCTGGCGACTTTCATCAAACAACTGCGCGTTTTCGATAGCGACAGCGATCTGCGCGCTGAGCGTGGTCAAAACGGCTACGTCATCTTCATCGAAGGCGTTGGCCTGCGCGCTTTGTACGTCCAGCGCGCCAACCACCTGCCCTTTGAGCAGCAGCGGCAGCGCCATTTCCGAACGGATATAGGGCAGCAGCGGATTCGGGCGATGGGCAATGCGCGAGTCGGTAATATCAGAAGCGATCACCGGCTTACCTTGCGCGGTCACCTGCCCGATCACGCTTTGCGAGCCTTTTTCGAGGCGGTGGCCGGCTTCCAACATCGTCTGCCCTACATCGCCGGTGCTAGCGCGAAGGACGGCAAATTTATCCATATCGTCCATCAGGAAAACTTGCACGTGATCGTAAGCGAACGAGGTTTTGACCTCTTCTACAAGTTGTGGCAGCAGCATATCCAATTCGAGGATCGAGCTGGCGATCTGGCTGATGGCAGCATTGGTGGCAAGCTGGCGGGCGCGGCGTTCGGTCTGCTGCAAGAGGCGCGCAGCGTCAATACGCAGCGATGCTTGTTCGGAGAAGGAACGGAAGATACGGATATCGCGCTCGGTGAATTTTTGCGGCAATCCCGATCCGAGAACTACGACGCCAATAGCACGGTTTCCGGCGCGGATGGGCAGCACGACCACCGACTGCATATCAAAATTTCTGAGCGCGTTGATCTCTTGCTCACTAAGGTCGGAACTAGACAGATCTTCGATGATGAGCGGGGTAGCCGAAGCCAGCACCCGCCACGCAGCGAACATATCTGCCGACAAAATCATGTCTTGCATCGAAGTGATGGTACTCTCTTCGTTCGCGCGCCACGTCGCGTCAATAACGACTGAAGCACCAGCGGCATACCAGCTTTTGCCACTGAGAGTGGCGATGAAGCCAGAAGTGAACGCCCCATTCTGCAAGTTTTCGACGGCAATACGCAGCACATCGGATGGTGTATCGGCATCGGTGAGCGCACGGGTTGATTCATAAAGGGTGATGGTTTCGCCCAAGCTGTCTTGCAGCGAATTTTCAAGGCCGCGCAAAGCAGTAATGTCTTCAAAGGCCGCGACAATTGCAGATATATGCCCCCGCGCATCATGAATTGGAGCAGCGTTCAGCAGCAGCGCAATCGTGCTGCCATCCTCACGGATAACAGATACGTCGTCGCTCATCGCCTGTATGCCAGAACTTGCCGCCTGAGAGATGGGCAGTTCACTATCGGGGTAAAACTCGTTGGTGCGGGAACGGTAGATGTTGAACGCTTCCGGCGTGAAGGCTTCTTCATTGGTGATCGGGCGGCCAAGCAGGCGTTCAGCTTGACGATTCGCCTGTATCGGGCGGAAGGTGTGGGGATCGAGTACCAGCACACCAGCGGGCAGCGTTTCAAGAAGGGTGAACAGAGTGGTACGCTCGGCCTGCGCTTCGGAAAACAGACGGCGGTTTTCTACTGCCACGGCCACCTGCGCGGCGAGCGTGCGTACAAGTTCAATATCGTTATCGCCAAGATCGGGCATATCGGAAGCGCGGCCAACCACCACCACGCCGATGACCTCTCCGGCGACCTTCACCGGCATGTGCAGGCGCTTGCCGAAGGTTTCAAACCACGTATCCGGCATTCCGGTATATTCGGGCATGGCACGCGGATCGTTCACGGCTACAGGCTGGCCGATGCGGAAAGCCTGTGCCAGCAGATGATTGCTATTTAGGTCAATATACTGACCGCCTAAGTCTGTACGACTTTCGCCGCTGATATGTTCGAGGATGTAATTGAGGCGGGTATGAGCAGGATCAGCCAGCAGCAGCAGCCACGTCGTGTAATCGGCAGCTTGGCCGATGCGCTGGAAGACTTCAGTGAGCGCTTCGGTCAATTCCTGCTCACCGATGCGGCTGGCAAATTGTGAAGCTTCAGCCAGCGCGAGCGCCCGCTGTGCCTGATCCTGCGCTTCAGCAAACAACTGCTGGCTTTCGAGCGCCAGCGCCATCTGGTCAGCCACGGCGGCCACAAAGCGCCCATAGGCGACATCAAAGGAAGCGGCAGCGCTGTTTTCGATCAGGATCGCGCCGAACCAGCGAGCGCGAGTACGCACCGGCACCATGACCGCGCTGAGGCTGCTATTGCGCTCCAGCAGGCTTGCCAGCGCCGGGTATTTCTTCAGATCGCGGCGCTGATCGTTGACCAGCAGCAGATCACGGCGCTCTTTGAGGATGGAAGCAAAAGAAACTAGTTCTTCAGGAATACGCTGCGATTCAATATCCCCATCCGTTTTCTCACGCCGCCAAACAACCTGCTGGTCATAGTAACGGGCTGGCTCCAGCGGGGATGGCCCAACGATCAGCATGGAAATGCGCGATGCCGGATTGGTGGACGAAAGCAGATTCGCAGCGGCAGCCGCATAGACGGCTCTGGCATCTTGAGCGCCGGAAATGGCGCGGGAAGCGTCATACAGGCGACGAGTTTCATCCAGCGCGCTGGCGGTCTGTTCGAGCAGGCGGCGATTTTGGAGTACGGTGCTGATTTGACCGGTGAGTGCGCGGAACACTTCCGCATCTTCATCAGAAAGCTGGATGTTCTCAGGGCTTAAAAGCAGGAAGAGGGCGATGGGCTGGCTGCCGCTGAACAGCGGGAAGGCCGCAGCAAAGCGCTGGCGATGCGCACGCAACAGGCGCAGCAAGCCGGATGGTTGCTTCTCGTCATTATCAACTACGATTTCAATATCACGGCGCAGCAGCGGAGAGTCTGCACTCAGGTTAAATTCATAGATTTCGTTGTAGTCTTGCGCTTGCCCACGCTGAGTGAGCGCCGCTAGCCGCAGCAGCTTTGACCAGCCGTTCTCATCCAAATCGCCTTCAAAAATTACCAGCCCCATCTCGTAATCTTGCGCATCAACTGCGCTATGGGCGGCATTGAGCAGGTCAAGCAGCGAATTAGAGAGGTTGATGCTTCGGCTGGCGCTGTAGAGGCGTTCAATTTGCGCCAGTGCCATCTCGTTTTCGGTGAGCAGCATACGGTTGTCAATGGTGATACCGGCTTGATCGATGAGCGCGGTATAAAGGCGGCCTTCGCTTTCGCTGAAGCTGCGGGGCTGCGGGAACTCAATCAGGATAATGCCGCGCCAAACACCGCGCACGCTAAAGGGAATAAGCACCATAGACTGTGCGCCGATATCCTGCGCCAATGCACGGAAGAAATCATCCATGCGATTATCGCGGGATAGTTCATTGACCAACGAGATACTATTAGCCTGCATCTCTTTCAGGATGGGATGATCGGGGATATGTATGCGCAACCCGCGTAAACTGACGCTGCGGTCAGTGCCGCCCAGCGCCCAATCTGCGGAAAAGACACCATAGACAGGCGAATCACCTTCGAACACGAGAATTTGGCCGCCGCCCGCTTCAGGCATCACTGACTGAATAATAGCCTGCACCACGTCATCCAAACTATCGGCTTCGTTCAAATAGCGGCTAAGCTGATATAAGGTTGAGGTTTCAGCAAGGCTGTTCTGCGTCTCTTCAAACAGGCGGGCGCTTTCTAAAGCCTGCGCCACACGTTCGACCACCGCAGACATTAGAAGATGATCGTTATCGCTAAAATCGTGACCAGCAGCTTCAAGCGTGCCGACCACTTCACCGCGAATTACAATCGGCCGTTCAACCGGGCTGGCGGCTGAATGCGCAGAAACAACTGCTTTGGTGGGGGCGCCCTGATCTTCACTCAAGTGCATCAGGTCATAAGAATAAGCAGCACCTTCGAGCAGGCCAGTTTCTTCCCACGCGGCGCGGGTGAGGCGGCGATTCAGCGCGTCAATTTGCCCTACACGTTCCTGCGTTTGCTGAAGCAGGCGCGCATTCTGCACGGCGATAGCGATCTGGTCTGCCAACAGTTGGAAGGTTTGGAGTTCGCGTTCATCAAAAACGCCAGCTTCGCGGCTTTGCACGTCCAGCGCGCCGATGATCTGATCGCCAAATTGCAGCGGCAGCGCCATTTCGGCACGGGTGGATGGCAGCAGCGGGTTAAAACGCCAAGGGATATCGCCGGGGCTAGCGGTATCGTTAACCACAATAGGCTGACCAGTCCCAGTCACCACGCCGATCACCGATGCCGAACCGACGGCCAGTTTATGCTGGCGGTTCAACAACTCGCGGCCCGCCTCGCCGGTACTGTAGACCAGCACAGCATTCTTGCCAACATCGTCCAACAAGAACACCTGCGCATGATAGAAATTGTATTCAACGGAGATGAGATTCAGCGCACGGTTGAGGAGCTGATCAATATCATAAACCGTCGCCGTTTCACGGCCAATACGGGCGGTAATATCCAGATTTCGTTTGAAACGCTGCCCCTGCATTTCTAACTGCTCACGCAAGCCGGCGGTTTGCTGTGCGAGCGCGCCAAAGGCGCTGGCAAACTGGCCGATCTCATCGCCACTCGCTGCCGCCGACGGCACCACGCCGCGGGATACTTCCTGCGCCAGATCATGAATGGGTTCAAGAAGGTTACCGAGAACAGCATAGATGATGACGCACAGCAGCGCGCCGATGAGCAGCGAAGAAAAGACAATCAGCGCGGTTTGGGGAACAGATTCGCTGAAAATGGCAGCCGGATCAAGCAAATAGAGATGGAACAAGGTCTGACTGCCGCCCGGCAGCGAAATGAACACGCTGGAGGCGACATCTGATCCAACGGCATGCGCTGAAAGTTCAGTGCTGTTCTGTGAAACAGCCGACGCTAACTGCTGGCTAATATCACTTAATAGGACAGGCTGCCCCCGCCCGATGGCATACAAATCAAGCTCGGCGCTGGCGGTATCCAACAAGACGCGCCCTTCCATGTCGGTCAAAATGAAGCGGCGGCCGGGGAAAGCATCCGCGTTGGCAGCCAGATCTTGCATCATCTCGACAAGCGGGCTGATCATCACGTCCACTTCAACCGCGCCAGCGAGATTAGTGGCGTCATTTTCAGCGGCCACCGACGACATGAAGCGGAAAAATGGCAGCAGCGTGCCAACACTCGATTCCGTGAAGTCAAGCTCGCCGCCCAAGACAGTACCAAACGGAGACATCAGCGACTGCTGCAACAAACCATCATCGTTGAGTGTGTTCAAGCGGACGGCACCATCAGTCATGGGAATAGTGCTGTCAATATTGGTCACTTCTGACCATATGGAGCCGGTATAGGTGATATAGCGCGTGCTGAGATAGGTGCCGATATTCTGCTCCAGCAGAGACGACATATCGCGGAGCAGGCGGTTTTGCGTATCAGCAATCGCCGCGTTAGAGACAACGATCTGAGTATCGCGAGCAAACTCACGGGCGCTGCGACTTTCCGCCAGACCGCGGACATCGGAGGTGATATTTTCCACCAACGTGTCCAGTCGGAGGCCAGCATTCGCGAGCGTGTTTTGCTGAGCGCTCACCTGCCGGTCGTGGGCTTGTGTTTGCAAATACAGGGCAAGCATCACCCCGATCAGCAAAAATGTGACCATCACCACCGGTGCCACAATACGCATGATGCGCCCGCGCAGTGAAGTTTGCCGCGCAGGCGACGGGTTGGTTTTCCCCTGCGTCATTTTTGCTCCAAAATACTCATCAAGATCGGCCTAAATACCCTCGGTAGAAGGTTCAGTCTTTGGCGATTCAGAAATTATGTCAGCTTTACCAGCTAAGTCGGAAGCGGCATTTGCCGGCGTTTGCGCGTGCAGGCGGATGCTGACCTGCGGCGCGCCCAGTGCCTGCCCAACTTCGCGCACGGCTGTTCGTAGAATATCGTCCATTCCGGCAGAGGTGGTCAGGCGCGCAGCAATATTGTTCACCAAACGCTCGCGCTCGGTGGCACGGCGGCTTTCAGCAAACAGGCGGGCATTTTCAAGGCTAACCGCCAAACGGTTGGCGAGTTCCTGCGCCAGATCGAGCTTATCCTGCCCGAAGCCTTCGGCAGGCACTTCCCATTCCACCGCGCCCATCACCTGATCGCGCAGAATGATCGGCACCGCTAAAGGAATGGTGTTGTGTTCAGTGGCTTCACCGAAAATGACGCGGCGTTCGGCTACCGCACGCGCGCGCATTCCCTGAACATCGCCAGCGCCGGCCTCTACAAAACCGGCGATTTTCTCCAACTCGCCCGTATGCTGATCGCGCATAAACTCGCCCCATGCGCGGCGGGTGGCTGCGCGGTTGAGCGCCTCTAATTCATCGGCGCGGCGCGTATTTTCTTCATACAAGCGCGTATTTTGAATAGCGATGGCAATTTGTTCAGCCATGCTTTGGAGTACAGCGATCAGGTCATCATTGAACACTTCAGACTGTTTGCTTTGAACATCGAGCGCACCGATGATTTCATCGCCTACTTTCAGGGGGATGGCAAGCTCGGCGCGGGTTTCGGGCAGAAATTCATTGCGCCGATGCACCTGACTGGTGGAGGTATCACGAGCGAGAATTAACCTGCCCTGCTCGGCCACCTGCCCAATCACACTGACGCTGCCAACAACAAGGCGATGACCACGCTGCAACAACTGCTTGCCGACTTCGCCAGTGCTGGCGCGCACCACAGCGCTGGTTTGATCATCATCAAGCAGGAAAATCTGGGCGTGATAGATACCGTCAAAACGCTCAACGATAAGATCAACGACGCGGCTCAACATCTGCTCAAGATCGCGCTCAGAAGCGGCATAACGGGTAATATCCTGCGTGGCCTCAATATCGCGGGTGCGCGTGGCAACGCGGGTTTCTAGTATATTCACGCGGGATTCATAAGAGAGGCGCAGCGATTCCACCGATTCTGCCAGCCTACCAATTTCATCGCCGCGTTCGGTTTCGGGAATCAAGGCGTCGAGATGGCCTGCAGAAACCGCTTCGGTTGCGCGGCGAATCCGATTTAAGGCGGGTATCAACATCAGATGGATCAGCCCGGCAACCATCACGGCGATCACAGCGCCACCAAGCAGCACTACGAAATTACGGGCATTGAACAGCTCAGATGCCGCGGCCAAGGGTTCGGCGGTAGGCAACTGCGCAATCAAGGCCAGAGGGGCGCCGCGAACCGGTGTGAAGAATCCTATAAACGGTGTGCCTTCAATCTCGAACTGTTGAACGCCCGTTGCGCCGTTCAATGCGGCGTTGACGAGGGCGGACTGCCTACCGCCGGGGATCAGAAAGCGCGTTTCAGTGGGGCTAATGATAATACCCTGCGCGCTTTCAAGATAACTAAAGCCTCTAAAGCCGTCCGCCGGAAATTGAAGGCCGGGATAAATAGCGCGCGGGTTGCTAATGCGCCCGATCAGGTAGCCCAATACGCGCCCATCGCGCCACTGTAGGGCCACTGAATATTCAAGGATGCCGATATTGTAGATTTGCGATACTGAAAGGGCGCGCATTTCACCAGCAAGCGCAGCCGCTTCCGCAGCGCGGAAGGACAACGAATCGGCTTCGTTAACAGAGGCGATGCCTAGCGATGTGGAGAGCGAAGCGTCCGCCAGCACATCACCCGCCCGATTGACAAGGCGGATGGTATCGAAGAGCGTGGTGGCAGGGTTCAACAGCACCTGGTTGAACAGCGCTTGCACATCGTCATCACGCACAACGGGCAAATTAATGTTGGTCTGCGTGCGAGTGCCGCCAATTAAGAGCGACTGCATGATGCGGACATATTCAGGATTGCTAGCAAAGACGTCAAGATTAACCTGCGCCTGCGCGATATTGCCGGAAATGACCGCGGATTGCCCGGTACCGGTTTGCGCGATAAATGCTTCTGCGCTATCCAGCGCCATAGCCCCCTGCACGCTGCGGGTGATGAACGCCGCCGGAATAAGCAGCAAAAATAAGGCGCCCAGCAAGATGATTAGAATTTTTAACCAGAAAGGATATGCGCTAGCTTTGAACAGACGGTTCATGGGCATCTATCCATCATTATTTATCAGCACCAGAGGCCATCAAATGACCATTTGTTGAGCCGTTGGCGCTGGCATAACTGCCATCGCTTGCAGGGACATGTGAGGATTCTATATTGGGACGAATAGATACTCTGGTGTAGACCGCGCCAAGCGCCTCATTGAAGGATGAAGCAGCCCGCTCCAACAGCGCATCAATATCATTCGCCATCAACAACTGATCGGCAATTTCGCCAGCTTTACGTTCACGGGCGGCCTGCGCCTGTGTTTGCTCGGATAGGCGTACCGTATCCAATGCCAGACCAAGCTGCTCGCTGGCGCTCTGAATCAAGGCAATTTCTTCAGGCGCAATTTCGTCAGCCTGCGCTAATTCAAACTCAATGGCGCCGATCACCTGACCGCGTACACGTACCGGCACCGCGATAACACGGGCGCTGTCATCGTTGGCAACTTCATCTACGATGCGATTTTCACTGGCGGCAAGCTTGAGCGCAGGGGTTAAGGCAGATGCCCCCTGCGTCATTTCACCACTTTCAAAATCCATCGTGAGATCGTAAACGTCACGGCGCGCAGACAAGGTTTGCGACCATGCGCCACGGGTTAACTGCCGGTTCAAGCGTTCTACTTCGCGGGCTGAAGCGCGAGTTTCTTCCAAAAGCTGCTGATTTTCGAGCAAGCGGATACTGGTCTGGTCTGCCAAACGGGCATTATCAATGACCACGGCCAGTGTATCTGCCAGTGACTGGAAGATTGGCACTTCCTGCGGCAAGAAAGCATCTACTTCGCGGCTTTGCAGGTCAAGCGCGCCGATCACTGTGTCGCCCAGTTTCAACGGAAATGCGGCTTCAGCGGCAGTATCTGGCAAAAGCACATTAGGCCGATGGACTAATTCGCCGGCGCGGGTTACGACAGACTCTCCGGAGGATGTGACCTGTCCAATTACGCTCTGACTACCAACCATCAGGCTGTGTTTACGGGCTAAAAGCTGGAGTCCGGTCTCGCCAGTGCTGGCAGAAAGATTAGCCGATGAGGTTTCCAGATCCACTAAAAAGACCTGTGCATGATAAATACTGGGATAACTTTCAGTGATCAGTTGAATCGCGCTGTTCAATACATCATTGAGTGATGCCTGACGGGTGATGCGGCTGGCAATATCGGTGGTGATAGTGGCGATACGCAGTTGC
The DNA here is from genome assembly GCA_034437295.1 of Anaerolineae bacterium. Lineage (GTDB taxonomy): Bacteria > Chloroflexota > Anaerolineae > Aggregatilineales > Phototrophicaceae > Flexifilum. The sequence goes on from DAOTUZ010000115.1 coordinate 19,950, forward strand.
GAACGCACACCGCTGAGCAGGTAGCTAAATTCAACGGAACGCAGCAACCGGCGGAAGAATACACTGAGCAGCACAACTATTCCCAGCGAGATCACACCCAACCAAGCGCCTACTACCGTAAGTGTGGGGGTAGTATCTTCTGGCACAGGCACCAGATTGACATATAAAAACATGATTGCCGCAGAAATGCCCCATGAAACAAAAGTGGCACGTTCACTCAAATTAAGCGCAGTGGTCAGAATAAAGATGGCAAAAAGAACAACTGAACCGGTATAACCCGCACCTAACCCCCCAACGGCCATTAGCAGCGTAAGCACGATTGGCGCGTAGTATGCAAGGCGGACGCCCTGCCGCGTACCAACGATACCGACGACACCAAGGACGATCAGAATCATCAGCGCGTAGTTGGCGAATATGCTTTCCCCATCGCCACTCAGCAAAAAGCTGGGTTGGAGCAAGAAAATATCTATGGCGGAGAAGCCCACCATTCCGATCAAAAACAGAGTACACAACGCATAAACTAATAGCGCCCGTTCACGGGCGACGGGGGTTGGATATTTATCTAGACGATAAATTTTCGCTAAAAATGCTCTCATGTCGCCGCCTCCGTCTCTGTAACCTGCAAGCGGACACGACCACGCCGAGCATTCAATGCCTGTCCAAGTTCACGAACAGTTAGACTGAGCAAGTCGTCAATGGTGGTTGTGGTCTGGTAACGGCCAACAATGGTGTTCAGCAAAGCTTCATTCCGCGCAATGCGCTGAAGCTGCTCGGCGCGTGCGCGTGTATCGTTATACAGGCGAATATTCTGGAGGCTGACGGCAATTTGCGCGCTAAGAATTGAGGCAGTTTCAATGGCCTGAGCGGAGAACTTCTTATCGGCTGAATATAAGTCAAGCCCCAGCGACCCGATGACCTCGCCGTAAACCACAAGCGGAACAATCATCACACCGTAAATACCGATACGGGCAAATAGACTGCGGGTATCCGGCGGCAGCACTTCAGCTTGCGCAACATCATTAATGACCAACGGTTGGTCAGGTGTTTTCAAAGCCAGTGTGAAGAGGGGGTTATCGTGCATGCTCAAGCGGGCGCTAATCGAGCCAGTATCCGGATACTCGCTCACCACAACGCCCGTTTCGCCACCAGGCTCAATCAGTACCACGCCCGCGTGATCAACATCGGCGACATGCATCAAACGTTCCACGGCGAAATTGAGCAGCCCGCGCTGATCGCTGAAGCTGGAAAGGCCGGTGGTGACGCTGTTCAAAATCTGAAGCATCTGCACTTGCGATTCAAGGCGCGAAGCTGAAGCACGGGCTGCATCCAACAGACGTCTGTTTTCAAAGATGATCGCGGCCTGATCAACCAGATTGCGCAGCGAGCGTAAACGGGCAGGTTCGGCTGCTAAAGGATGCGGATGCGTAAGCGAGATCAAGCCAATCATCCGCTGATTAGTGACCATCGGGGCGAAGATGGCGCTGTTAACGCCCTGATCAATCAATCGTCTTTTTTCTTCGGGTTCAAGGAACTGATCGGTTTCAACATCGGGGACTACTAGCACTTCGATGGCAGCTATCGCATCACTAGCGGGATATTCACTAATCTGCCGAGTAAAATTCACTGCTTTGAGTTCACCACGTTCAACCTGCGCCAGAATTTGGAGCACGTTGGTATCTTCGGGATCAACCAATCCTAATTCAGCGTGCATGAAGCCTGCGGACAAAAAATTCGTAAGGGCTTCAAGAATTTCAACCGGATCGTGGCTGCCAAAAATTGTGCTAGAAGCATGATACTGCTGCTGCAAAAGATCAACAGAAGCATTTGCCGAGGGCTGCGGGTTTAACATGCGACCACTCCGTTACGACCTCAACCCGACAGCGCGGGACGTTGGACTATTTCCATTCCCAAACTTCTTCCCCAGCCAGCAATTTGCGAATCTGACCGGGAAAACGATCAGGATCGAGCGGTTTCCCAAGAAAACCGTTGAATCCCGCCTTCTTTGCGCGCCGCATCTGATCTTCGCTGGCTTCAGCCGTTACTGCGACCACACAAGTTTCTTTCAACCGGGGGTTGCCGCGCAGCTTTTGCAGGGCTTGATAGCCATCTTCGTAAGGCAGGCGAATATCCATAAGGATCAAATCTACGCGGGGCAGCGTATCGGCAAACTGAACCACCTGCCAACCGGAGGTTTTCCATTCGCATTTTTGCACGCCCATAAACGCCAACATGCGCGCAATCAACACAAAATTTGGCACATTATCTTCAACTACCAGCACATGGGCATCACGCGGATCTAATGGCGCGCCCGCTGCCGGCGAGTCATTCGCGTTGACCGATGCTTCAGTCATGTGGACTCCTAACTTTCTTCAGGTACGACATGATTTCACCGGGAAACCGATCAACATCTATCGGCTTACCAATGTAACCGTCACAACCGGCGTCCAGTGCGCGCCTGCGATCTGCTTCCATCACGTTTGCGGTCAGCGCCACAATGGGTACCTCGCGCAGCAATTCATGATCGCGCAAACGCCGGGTTGCCTCCAACCCATCCATGCCGGGCATGCTCAGATCAATTAAGATTAAGTCTGGCGGCGCAACGAGTGCGCGTTTAATGCCATCCAGCGCGCTCACAGCTTCCTCAAGTACAACATCAATGCCTACCGCCATCAAAATACGACGAACCAACGTCCGATTATCAGCGTTATCTTCAATATAGAGGATGTGTGGTGTTACAGGCATTAAGTTTTCCCCTGCCCGATCGAGCACACAAAATCGCGCAACATTTTAAACCTTCCACTTGCGATCACTATACATGCTGCGTCGCATGGCTTGCACCACACTCTTTGATCAAATTATATGGGCGGGATACGCTGATGATTATAAAGATAGGTGAAAATCTTGAAACTGTTGGGATTTTCTAATGAATCGATACTTGGTTCACAGCTCATTATGGCGAATCATGGCTATAAATCTGCCGAGATTCTTACGCGCGGTTTAGAAACCAGTGTTATGCTAATGGCCTGTGCTGATTGATAGAGAGGAAAAATTTCATGAGCAAAGAATACAATTCTGCACCGGAAATGCAGATCGATCCGAATAAGAAGTACACCGCGCACTTCAAGACCAGCAAGGGTGATTTTGATATCGAGCTGTTCGCAAAAGAGGCGCCAGCAACTGTGAATAATTTTGTATTTCTGGCGCGTGATGGCTTCTACGATGGAATTTCATTTCACCGCGTGATCAGCAATTTTATGATTCAGGGTGGCGATCCAACAGGCACCGGGCGTGGTGGGCCGGGCTATAAGTGGCCGGATGAAGCTTCCGCCTTGAAGCTGAAGCATGAAACCGGCGTGCTGAGCATGGCAAATGCCGGGCCAAACACCAACGGTTCGCAGTTTTTCATCACCCACGAGCCGCAGCCTCACTTAAACGGCAAACATGCTGTGTTCGGCAAGGTTACCGGCGATGGGCAGAAAGTCGTGAATGCCATCCGTCAAAATGACACCATCACCAGCGTAACCATCACAGAAAATTAATCACAGCGTCATGAAGTAGGGGTTGAGGGCTGAAAGGCTGTTTTTCAGCCCTCAACCGACAGTGACAGGCTCTAATTTACAAGTCCCTGCCCCGCTGTACGGATGCGTGCGCCGGAGTATAAACAGCCTGCCCCATCAATGGGTTTCGCGCAGAGGGTAAGGCGCGGTGCTATAGAGATCGTTCACCTGATAACGTTCTATGAGTTCAGCGTAGCGCGCATTAAATTGGGTCACAACGTCACGGACACCGCGAATTTGCAAGCGCATATCATAGGCATCTTCGCCATTGCTTTGATAATACTTTGGCTTAATACCCTCAACCCGAAATCCGTATTTTTTGTAGAGATTTTGGGCGACAATGTTGCTAACGCGCACTTCAAGAATGACGTAATCGGCATCGAGCGTAATCGAGCGATGAAGCATCGCCGCAAACACCAACTCGCCATAACTGTGTCCGCGCAGATCAGGATGGCTAGCGATAGTGCTAATATGCCCCTCACCACTGATGAACCATAGGCCGCCATAGCTCACAATTTTCGTGTGCGCCGGGGGCTGCGCGGTAATAGCGCTCAAGAGCTTCTTCCAGCGAACGGGTGGCTCTAGCGAATCACCGTCTTCAAGCACCACCATATGGCTGTAAGTTGATTCGTTCACTTCGTATGCATAAGAGCGCGCCGTCCATGGCGGATTGAATGATACCTGTTCAATCGCCATGACTTCGGATATATCGGCATTACACATATAGCGCAGCGTTAAGCTCAAGGGGAATCTTTCGTTTTGACGTATACGGGAATCACCTGCGCGGCACCGCCATATGCATGCGCGTTATGTGCCTTCGATTCAGGGCTATCTACTGCTGTATTGAGCCGATAAAGGGCTTCCTCTGCCAAGAAACCGGCACGGCGCAAGCGGCTGGCGCCAGAAGCAATGGTCACAGGCAGCCCCATGCCAACAGCATAGGTGAGGCGTTCGCGAGCATCCGCATCAATTTCGCCGGTGATAAGCGCAGGGCTATCAATTTGCATCAGCAGCATTTCCCAGTCGGTGGATACTGGCTCCGATACAAGCTGCCAACGATTTTCACGCCACTCATATCGCGCCGCTGCGACCCGCCCACGACCCGCCTGCACTACGGCGACCAGTGCGCCGGAAAATACGGGTTGTGCAACCGCGAGAATATCCAGCGTGGTGATGCCAACGAGCGGGATCTGGCGCGCCGCAGCAAAACCTTTGGCGAATGCCACCCCCACACGCAGACCGGTATACGTGCCGGGGCCGATAGCGACGGCCATCGCGGTCAGTTCAGCATTTCCTAGCATATCAAGTTGATATAAAGCATCCTGTACCGCTGGAGCCAGTTCGACGGAATGCTGATTATTGCTACACCACGTGCGCTCAAAAAAAACTTCGCCGCCATCATGTAGGGCGATGCTAATATTTCGGGTAGCGGTATCTATTGCCAGCAGCATTTATAGTCTCGTTTCAAGATACGCCATAAGAGATGCCGCGAAATTGCTCAAGCAGTTGTTCATAACGCCGCCCCCGCCCTTCAAACAACAGATTACGGCGATTGCCTTCGAGATGCCGGAGCGTCACCCAAAGATGCTCGCTGGGTAGAAAGGACTCAATCTGTTCCGGCCATTCCAGAATGATCGCTGCGCTGCGGCTCAAGACATCATCAAGGCCGGCGCTTTCAACATCCAGATCACTTTCAAGGCGGTAACAATCTACATGATACAGGATTTCGGTATCACGACTGCGAGCATGCTGATGTACCAGCGTGTAAGTTGGGCTGCTGATCGGGATGAGCGCGCCCCAGCCCGCGCCAACACCCCTTGAAAAAACTGTTTTGCCAGCACCCATTTCACCGGAAAGGCAGATTACATCACCCGGTTGCAGCAGCGATCCAAGCCGCGCCCCTAACCTTTCAGTTTGTTCGGCGCTGTGGCTGATCACATCAAGTTCGTCTTGTTTGAGGATTGGCACGGACGGTCAACCTTCATCTTCGATGGAGAGAGATATTATACAACCGCGAGGCATCAGATACAGCTTTTGAATAAACAGATCTCAAATTCTTTTTGAGCATACTGTTTGAGACGCGAAAAAACCCGACCGGCATATAATCCTAATGAGAATAGATTACATCTCTTTTGAGAATAATATGCCTCTACAGAAGGCACTCAGCAGACATCGTAAGAAGGAAAACTCTACCTAGTCATTGTCCATTCGCCAGTCTGCTCACGGCGGGTCAGGCTGGTAGGGCGCGGGTGCGCGGCAGTATGCGGAATCGTGACGGTGAAAGCTGTGCCATGATCGGGTTCGCTGCGAACGCTAATATAGCCGCCATGCATTTCAGCTATCCATTTTGCAATGGATAAACCCAAACCAACGCCATCATTTGCCCTAAGATCGCCAATATCAACCCGCGCGCGGGACATTTCCGACTGGTAGAAGCGATCAAATACGTGTTTTTGATCTTCAATACTTATGCCGACACCAGTATCGCTGACTTCCAGCACAGCGCCGGCAGGTGTAGAGCGCAGGCTAAGCGTAATCTCGCCCCCATCAGGTGTGAATTTAATAGCGTTGCTGACCAAATTCAGCATAAGCTGTTTTAGCCGATCATGATCGCCGGTGATACGCGCAGGTTCAAAATCGCGCATCATCACCTTGAGATCACGATCTTTGGTCAGTATTTTAGCTTCACGGTAGATCTCACTGACCAGATCATCCAGATCAACAGCAGTCATGGTTAGGAGTAAGCCGCCGTAGTCGGCTTTTGCCAGCATCAACAGATCGGTCACCAGCCGACTCATACGGGAAACTTCGGATTCCAGAGCTTCCAAAGACTCCGGATCAGCCCCATAACGGGTGACTAAATCGAGATGCCCGCGAATAGCAGTCAGCGGGGTACGCAGTTCATGCGACACGTCGGCTACGAAACGCTGCTGTACGCCGAACATCTGCTCAATGCGATCCAACATATGATTGAATACACTGATCAATCGCCCGATCTCGTCGTTAGGGCCGTTGGCAGGCATTCTAGTCTTTAGATCGTCGGTGTTCACAATGCTGGCCGCCGCCGCGGTGATATCGTCAATGCGCCTCAGCGCACGCGAAGCCATAATCCAACCGATGAAGCAAGTGCCGATCAGCGCAATCAGCATTTCAATGACGATGATGATGAGCAACCAGCGGCTCGCCTGATTGATGGCCGCCATCGAAATGGCGGCCTGTAAAACGAAGGCTTCGCCCCAGATGTCCATAGGCCGGCTGATCACCCGCCATTCAGTACCATCAATAACCGTTGCCGACCAGATATCGCCTGCTTCTGAGGAAGCGATTGCTTCTTGCTGCAAAGCAATAGGATCAAGGGCGTCGGTATAGTTTTCGATATTACGGCTGGCGCCAGATAGAGAAATGCCATTTTCATGAATACGCCACGCTTGAATCATCACTGCTGAAGACTGGAACATATCCAACTCCGGCAGGCGCAAAATGAGTTCCTCAGGGGTGCTAAATTCACCCATGGGGATTGCCGCGGCATTAGCCATCGCCTGATTGACAGTATTGGTCAAGGTATCATCGAGGACACGTACCAGCGTCCAGCGGGTGATGCCATAGAGCAAGGTGCCGAACAACGTGAGCACAATGAAGAGAATAACTGCGCACCATAAGATCAGGCGGTGACGCAGAGGAATAGCGTTTATAGAGGCCATTTAGACGCTAACTTTGCTACTCATCTTCGCGCAGAACGTAACCGACTCCGCGCACGGTATGTACCAAACGCAGTTCGGCATTTTGCTCGGTCTTCTGGCGCAGATAGCGTACATAGACTTCAATAATGTTGCTTTCACCGCCAAAATCATAGCCCCAGACGCGATCAAAAATAACATCGCGGGTAAGCACTTGGCGGGGGTTACGCATAAACAGTTCCAGCAGTTCATATTCCTTAGCGGTCAGGTCAATAGGACGCTCGCCGCGATAAGCGCGATGGGTGCCGGTATCCAGTGTAAGGTCTGCGAATTTCAAAATTTCAGGTTTCGAGGCAGGTGTGGATCGGCGGAACAAGGCACGCACCCGCGCCATTAACTCATCCACCGAAAACGGCTTGACCAGATAATCATCAGCGCCAGCATCCAGACCGCTAACACGGTCTTTAATATCATCTTTAGCAGTCAACATGAGGATAGGTACGTCGCCAGCAGCGCGCAGTCGCTTACAGACTTCTAGCCCATCTAAGCCCGGCAGCATCCAATCGAGGACGACAAGATCCGGCGGGGTATCCCGCGCAACAGCCAGCCCGGTTTGACCATCCCGCGCAACATTGACCCGATAGCCTTCATAGATCAGCGCGCGCTCGATAAATTGGGCAATTCGGGCTTCATCTTCAATGAGGAGAATTCGCTCGCCTGTCATAGTCCCCTATTCCCGATGCTACAGTGTCGGCACTAGCTTAAAGCATACTGAATTTTCATGAGCAATGCGTTAGATTGCCCAAACGCATCCTCAGATAAGCGAGGAGGTTTAACAGAAATTGGATCTCCACTAACCAGTTGTCGTAACCGGCAATTGCCAGCGGCGTAAGCAAAAGGCTACAATGCAGCATCTAAATGCATATATAAATTCTAAGGAGGCCGGGCGTTATGGCGCAGGCTTATGATGTTATCGTGATGGGCGCGGGGCCGGGGGGTTATACGGCGGCGGTACGCGCCGCACAGCTTGGATTAAAGACCGCTATCATCGAAAAAAAATACTGGGGCGGGGTTTGTTTGAATGTGGGCTGTATTCCCGCCAAGTCACTGCTCAGAAATGCTGAGCTGGCGCACATTTTCGGCAACGAGGCCGAAAAGTTCGGTATTCGCGTAGAAGGCAAAGTTACTTTTGATTATAAAGTTGCCTTTGAACGCAGTCGTCAGGTAGCAGATGGGCGCGTTAAGGGCATTCACTTTCTGATGCGTAAGAATAAAATCACCACGTTTGACGGGTGGGGAACTTTCAAGGACGCTCACACGATTGACGTAGCGCTCAATGATGGTAAAACCGAGACGCTGACGTTCAAGCATTGCATTATCGCGACGGGTGCAACCACCCGCCTGCTGCCGGGTACGACATTAAGCGCCAACGTTGTCACCTATGAAGAACAAATAATGGCAGATAACCTGCCGAAATCGATCATCATCGCGGGCGCAGGCGCTATCGGCGTGGAATTTGCTTATGTGTTCCGCAATTACGGCGTGGAAGTAACGTTGGTTGAATTTGCAGATCGCATCCTGCCGCTAGAGGACGAGGAAGTTTCAGTAGAACTGGAAAAACAGTATAAGCGCGCCGGTATCAAGGTGATGACCAGCACCAAAGTTGAAAAAGTTGAAGATACCGGCAAACAGGTCAAAGTGACGATCACTGGAAAAGATGGCAAGGGGCAGATATTAGAGGCTGATCGTGTATTACAGGCCATCGGTTTTGCCCCGCGCACACAGGGCTACGGCTTGGAAAATACCGGCGTGAAGCTGACCGAGCGTGGCGCGATTGACGTGAACGACAAGATTCAAACCAGCGTGCCGCATATTTATGCAATTGGCGATGTCACGGCCAAGCTAATGCTGGCGCATGCTGCTGAAACTATGGGCATTGTGGCGGCGGAAAATATCGCCGGGGCGCACACGATCACCCTAGACTACCGCATGATGCCCAAGACCACTTACTGCCAACCGCAGGTCGCCAGCTTTGGCTATACCGAAAAGCAGGCGCGTGAAGCAGGTTACGAGATCAATGTCTCCAAGTTCCCATTTCAAGCGAACGCAAAAGCGCATGGGCTGGGCGATGCAACCGGTTTCGTGAAGCTGATCAGCGATAAGAAATACGGCGAAATACTGGGCGCACACTTGATCGGGCCAGACGTTACTGAACTACTTCCGGAACTGACGCTGGCGCGCTTCGCTGAATTGACGCCAGAAGAAATTGCGCGCAATGTTCACGCGCATCCAACGCTTAGCGAGGCAGTTAAGGAAGCGGCGCACGGCCTTGAAGGTCAGATCATCAATCTATAATCAAGGATTTGAACCACAGAGACACTAATGAATTTCTTCAGTGTCTCTGTGGCTCGATTGAGTATTCATGGATCTACACATCGAAGGCGCCATTCACCCATTCATCCCACTGAAAGCATATCAGGCGCAGCATGGTCTTCCGGAGACATTTGAAGTTGCCCTTTTTGCCCCGAAAGATTTCACCGGACTAGGGCGAATTGATCAGGCGGGCGCAGAAATGAATGCGATGCGCGCCGCAGTAGTGGCGGCCGTCCCCGAATATTTACCTATCAATCAGTGGATCGGTTTCATCCCGCGGCTTACCGATATTTTCACAATGCAGCTCTACAGCATCAATCATGTCGTTGGCCTGCGTGAGGTTGAAATTGAGTTTGCGGCAGGCGGCTTCAGCGATGTGTGCCATGCCTTCGCATATGCGGCGCTGCGCGCAGGCGTACCGGCACGGGCAGCGCCAAAGTTTCAGCAGGTCTATCACGATTGGCTGGCGGCTACTACGACAACTGCACTTGCAGGAAGCTATCTTCATGGCGAAGAAAGCTGGAATATCAGCGTGATCTATGATGCCTATGGGCGAGTTGGATTACGGATTGAGCGCGGGGATGCGGTGGATTATGTGCGCGATGTCGCATTGGCCTGCCCCGCGCATGGCTATATGCGCGTACTGCTGGAAGAAGTGGCAGCGAAACTAGCAGCGGCGGCGAAGAAAGCGCAATTAGATACTACTAACTATTCTCCAAGACAGGGTTGATTGAATAGCGCGACTACAGCTCTAAAGTCGAAGGCGTCAATCGCACCATTCTGATTCAAATCCAGTTCCAGAAGATAATCAGTTGATCCTAACTGTGCGCCAATGCGCGCAGCAACAATACGAACATCAAACGCATCCACTATGCCATTGCTATTGAAATCAAAGGCACAGGCGGCGCTGACCGGCGCGGGCGAAGGTTCAGGCGTATTGGTCGCCAGCGGCGCGGTTGTGCTTTGCGGAGTCGGGCCAGTATCACCACGCAGCGTAGCAGTTGGCGGCCGGGTGCTGGTCTCTGTTGGCAGCGCAGGTTCAAGAGTTGTCGTCAGTTCAACCGTGTTCGTCGGAAGAGCAACCGCAGCCTCAGTTTTGGTGGGCAAAGGCGGAAGCGTTGCCCCGGCAAGCGTAGCTGTGGGCGGGCGTGTGTTGGTAGCAGTAGGCGGCGCAGGCGTGTTGGTCGGCGCGATGGTGCTGGTGGGTACAAGCGTGGCGGTAGGCGGAACTAACGTATTGGTTGGCCGTGGCGTGTTGGTCGAAGGGACAGCGGTATTGGTTGGCGCAGATACCGTAGCCGTCGGCGCAGCGATAGTCGGGCGCGGCGTATCAGTTGGCGGCACAGGTGACGGCGTGAAGGTAGCTGTGCGCGGCAGAAAATTAGCCGTCGGTGTGGCGGAACGCGGGCGGCGGGTATTGGTTGGGCTTGGCGTCGTTGATGCTCCACCGGTGCCGCCTCTAAGTGTAGACGTGGGCGGGCGCGTGTTGGTGGCAGTAGGCGGCGCAGGCGTATTGGTCGGCGCGATGGTGCTGGTGGGGCGCAGGGTTGAGGTTGCAGGCGCAGTTGTTTTAGTGGGCAAAGGCTGCGCAGAAGCAGGCTCGGACAGTGTCGTTAAAACAGCTACTAACACAAACACACCCGCGGCCAGAACACCTAGCGCACGCGCCCAAAACCCACTCTGATGAACGAAATTACGAGATACTTTCATATATTAAGCCCCGCCCCATGGCGAGGAAAAGTAGCATGTCTAACAGAATCTGCCCTATAATCATAACCAATTCGTCGAATAATCCAAGTGACTAAGATGAGTCGTTTACCTAAATTACTCCTCCTTTGCGGGTTGCTGCTCACCTTTACTACATCTGCATTTCCGGTTGGCGCACAAACAGGCGCTGCCCTCACCCTGTCAGATTTGACACTAGATCCAGGGCAGAGCGGCACGGTTGATGCACAATTGACCTGCGATCCACAATGTGGAGTCGTGGCGCTGCAATTTACATTTGATCCGGCGGTGGTGCGCGTAGACAGTATAACACCCGGCCCAGCGTTGGGCAGCCTGGGCAGCGGTCAAACAGCAGTTCTGGACAGCCCGATTGACGCCAGCGGCTCGTTCGGCTACTCAGCAGTCGCGATTGGCTTTCCCCCTGCATCCGCTGATACGCTGCTATTCCAGCTAGGATTAACGGCAGTAGCGCCGGGTACCAGCAGCATCACCCCGCAAACAAGCAGCGCTTTCGGCGATCTCAATGCAAATTCTATAGAAGCCACAATCACCGGCGGCGTGATCACGGTGACGGGTGAAACACAAGCTACCCCGACGCTGGAACCAGCGGCAACCACCGAACCGGTTGCCCAAACAGGCGGCGAATGTTTGATAGTTGCTGCGAATCAACCGGCCAATATTCACGTTGGGCCAGATCGCAACCGTACCGTACGCAGTTCGCTAGGGCTGAACGTTCAGGCGCCGGTGACGGGACAATTCACCGATGCCAGCGGCATGGTATGGTGGCGCATTGAGCCTGCAAACTTCCTCGCCTCTGAGGCCGATCGTTACTGGGTGGCAGAACCAGATGTGACGGAAATTGGCGATTGTGTTTCGGTGCCAAATACGGAAGGCTCTCAGGTTATCGCTGGCGGTGGTGGTGGCGGCACTGGTACGTTCAGCCATCGCTTCACTTCTGGTGAACGCACTTTCACCCATTCAGTACCGCTGGGCGCAAATGGCCGCTATACCATGACCTGCACCGGGGTTCCGTTCTATCCGTTCTTTGTATTCAACAATGTACCTAGCAATGGTCAGACCAGCGTCAGCATTACCGCGGGCGGCAATGTACCGCTGACGGTTTCACAAACGCTCAGTAATCAAGGCCAAACGGTTGGCGTTGAGAGCTATAGCTGCACGCTGACGCGGGGATAAGTCAGTATTCATAACGTATCAGAGTTCTGAACCCCGCCCCATTACAAATGAATGGGGCGGGGATTGAGAGATGGGAACTCTTGAAAAGCCCCCCCACTAGAGAGACTGTTCAACTACGCTTTAAGACCGAATTACTCAGGCACAAAGCAGCTACAGACAAGCCTATTGTTAGCCTAAATTACCCTCAACCTATCTTGCTTCTTGTGTAGTCTCTGCTGCTACCAGCACCGGTAAGGCGTTGAGCGCCCTGCCGCTAATATTGAACAGCGGCGCGCTGCCCCACCCTTCAAGTCCGTTATAGGCTACATATACCCAATCGCTGGTCGCGGTGCGCCCTAATGGTTGCACGGTGGCGCTGAAGGGTACCACGATAACAATGGGGGAATCGAGCGTTGGCTCACTGCGTATTCGGGCATTGAAGCGGGTTTCAATCAGGACTGATGGCTCAACCAGCGTGTCAACGACATCCCCGGCGGTCAAAATGGGTAATGTGGTCAAATCGCCCGTGATATTTACCGTGAAGTAGGCAACCCAGCCTTCGACGGCATCCGGCAGCGTGTTTGCACCCGCTTCGGGGGTGGCTTCGCTGACAGAGTCTGGAGTCTCAAACACGATATACAGCCAGTCACTCGTGGGGCAGCAGCGGGCAACCGCTGGGGCAGTATCGCCAATATCTAACTGACCGACAACTTCAGCGGCAATATCTGGCGCTGACCGAATGTTGACGCGCCCGTAGGCGGTAATCCATACCGCATCACCGCTTCCGTCCGCACTCTGATCAATCGCTGCTACCAGTTCCAGATCATCTTCGTAGACCAGCGCGTAAAGAGGCACCCAACCGGTGACGCCCTCTTCGGTGAGAATCAAAAGCCAGCGCCCTAGCGGGTCACGCCCGATGATCGTCACTTCTTCATCAGCCGCAATCTGCCCGGTGATATCAAACCGGGTCTCTGGGCCGCTGCGCAAATTGGTGGTCTGGTACGCCTGCGCGGGAATACCTTCTGCCGTAGCCTGCGCTGCCGCCATTGAAGCCATCAGCAGAAAACAGCCTAACAATAAAATCAGTCGTCGCATTGCGAATCCTGAATATCTTGCCGAATTGACCGTTTATTATAGCAGAGTAACTAGACCTTGCTGGCAGTTAAGCGGGGATGCTCAGACAATCTTCGATCAGGGAGGCAGAAAACAGGCGTGTTCTAGTATGGCCCATAGGCACTACCGCTGTCTGGCGCGCCTACCAGCACGAATACCTGCCCGGAACTGCTATCCAGCAGCAGCGCGCCACCTTCAAACTGCTGAATAGACAGAGACGCAGCAGTTTCATCGGTGCGAGCAAAGCCTAATGCCTGACGAACCCCATCCACCGCCCGCCAAACTGCGCCAAAGCCTAGGCGGGGCATCCGCAGTCCATCTGGCGGCGCGGCATCCCACGTTTGTTCAGGCGGAGCTTGCGACACATGCCAGTACGGGCCGCCTGCCGAGCCGCCCGCCACAATCGCCCAGATATCGCCAGCGGGAATAAAGTACATCACGCCGCGTTCAAACAATTGGCCGCTGCCAACTTCGGCGCGTACTTGCGCCGTAGGGCAGCGGAGCGCCTCAACTGCTTCAATATTAGTAGACCAACCAGAACCGAACACCGGATCGGTGGGAATGGTACAGAGATTTGG
>DAOTUZ010000116.1:0-2306 GCA_034437295.1 Anaerolineae bacterium
CCACTTTGATCTCAGTGGTCAAATCGTCGCCACTGCGCTCAAATGATGAGTCAGATTCAACCTCTACCACGAGATACAGATCGCCCGGCGCGCCGCCGTTAGCGCCAGATTCACCTTCGCCCGCCAGCCGCACTTTCGTGCCGGTGGCCGCGCCTGCAGGAATTTTCGCCCGAATCGTGCGTCCGGTGCGGGTGATCAGCCGCGTAGTGCCGGAATAGGCTTCCGCCAGCGAAATTGGCGCGCTCTGCGTGATGTCCGAGCCATCCATAGCGAAACCGCGGGAGCCAAAGGGCATATCCTGAACCCGCGACGTTGTGCCTCCGCGGCGCCCGCGGGCGCCGCCAAAGATAGAATCGAAAATACTGGAAAAATCGCCCAGATCCTCTGGATTTGCCGTTCGTGTATAGCCACCGTATCCCCCCGGTTGGCCGTTAAATCCTGCTGCCTGCGGGTTTACCGTGCCGAAGCGGTCATACATTGACCGCTTTTCTTTGTCGCTTAAAACCTCATAGGCCTCATTGATTTCCTTGAAACGCGCTTCTGCGCCGGGATCATCTTGGTTTGTATCCGGATGATATTTTTTCGCCAGTTTACGGAAGGCGCTTTTGATTTCTTTTTCGCTGGCATCTTTTGAGACACCCAGCACATCATAATAAGTCTTAGCCATGCGCACCTTCCAATATCACAAGTGTGCTGATCGTATTGCACTTGGAGTCGTAAAGTCAATCAAACGCCGGTAATTCTTACAGAGATTTTATGCTGTTTTATACTTTCACCAAGTGCCGCGCAGCAATCATCTACGATAAGAGCATACGGACGCTTTTGATTCCTATGTGACCCTACCCAAGCTGGGTCATCTGCCCCTTATACCGATACATCGGCTGTGAGAACATGGAAGCTGTGGGGCGAACTTGCTGTCTATGGAACTTTCTACCCGCCCCGAACGTCTATCAAATATGGACAGCAAGAAAGGATAACCTAATGCAGTTGTTTGTTTCACGTAAATTTACCCGCATCGCCTTGATCGCGGCGCTAGTTATTGCTGGTGTAATGGCCGCTATGCCGGTTGCCGCACAAGATACCCCAGCAGCGCCAGCCCGCACGATCACCGTCACCGGTCTAGGCACTGCCAGCGGCTCGCCTGATCAAGCGATTCTTTCGCTTGGTGTTGAGCTTCGCAGTCAAGACCTTGGTGAAGCTGTAGATCAGGTCAATGCCGCCGTTGCCGCTGTGATTGAAGCCATGCAGGCAGCGGGTATCGCCCCTGAAGATATCCAGACCACCAATTTCAGCGTGTATCAAGATATCCCCGGCTATTCTGCGTCTTCTTCCGCAGAGCCAGTGTATGATTATGTCGTCAACAACATGGTGCAGGTGCGCGTTCGTGATACGTCGCAGCTGAACGCGGTGATTGATGCCGGTTTAGCTGCGGGCGCAAACCGTATCTTCGGCCTCAGTTTCGCCATTGGCGATCAGACCGATCTAGAAAATACCGCTTTGCAGAATGCCGTTGCCGATGCCAATGCTCGTGCAGCCACGCTTGCGGCGGCTATCGGCGTCACGCTTGGCGACCCTATCTCTGTGCGCGAACTTTCAGGTAACGATCTAGTATTCGCCCGTGACGCGGCGATGGGCTTAGGCGGCGCTGGTTCCATCAGCGAAGGCCAGCTTTCGATCAGCACGCAGGTGCAGATCACCTACAGCATCCAGTAAGTATTTCGCGCTAGAACCTGAGGGCATTATTCCCCCAATCTCGATAGGCATACCTATCAAGGATTGGGGGAATTTTGTTAAAACCGCTAGATCACCCGTTCACGAATGGACGCGCTGGCGTAGTCCAGTATCGAAACCACAATCGCAATTGCCAGCACCGCCACGCCCGCTTCTCGGTAGCGCAGCAGGTTGATCTGCTGTTGCAGCAGGAAGCCCACACCGCCGCCGCCCACGAAACCGATAATCGTAGACATGCGCACGTTGATATCCCAGCGGTACATTGTGAAGGCGATATACGGCGGAATCACCTGCGGCACAACCGCATACATGATCGTTTGCAGGCGGTTCGCGCCGGTACTCAGAAGGGCTTCAATCGGGCCGTTGTCAATATTCTCAATTTGCTCAGAATACAGTTTCCCTAGCGACGCGATAGAGTGCAGCGTCAGCGCCAGCACGCCCGCAAATGGGCCAATACCCACCCAGATCACGAACACCAGCCCCATGATCAGCGGCTCAATCGAACGCAGCGCATTCAAGATGGTGCGGGTGGTGTTATACATCACCTCACCCACCGGAAACTGCGCGCGGGTGCC
>DAOTUZ010000117.1:0-41149 GCA_034437295.1 Anaerolineae bacterium
GGCTGCGGCTGATTGAGCGCGCTGTTGAGATTGCGGCGGCGCAGGGCTATAAAAATTTAGCGGTGATCAGCGCCGTAGGCACACGCGGCTATTACCGCAAGCGCGGCTTTGTGGATGGCAGCCTGTATCAGCATCGGGCGCTTTCGTAGCGGTATTACTTTTTCACGTCTTTTGTGGGTCATGGTATGATTGGCGCGTTTGAAGGCTTGTAAACCCACCGAGAGCAGCTATGAATTCTATCGGGCAGATTGACCGCCGCCGCCGTAACTTACAGGTCGTGCTGTTTCTCATCATTCTGGCAACGCTGCCATTTTACTGCGCGGGATTCGTGCTGTTGGGTACTGCGCCGGGGATGAGAGCGACGCCAACCGCGCAGGCAACCACGCCCGCCGCCCTGACGCGCACGTTGGCTACTTCTACCCGGATTGCATTTCCTAGCTTGACCCCGCTGCCGGGCGGCGGTATCAACCTTCCGCCAACGCCGGGACAATTCTTCCCAACGGTGGTTTTCCCAACGGCGATGTTTCCCACGTCAATTATCCCGACTTCGACCTTTTTTGTGTTTCCGACGGCGACGGATGCCCCTTCGCTGACGCCGTACCCAACGGACGTGCTGTTCCCGTCGCCCACTGAATCGCCGCTGCCATTCCCAACAGACACGCTGCCTGCTGCGCCAACGGCAACTTTGAGCATTCCGGATACCGATGGGGATGGCGTGCCAGATAACATTGATCTGTGTCCCGGCGTGCCCGGCATCCCGCCAGATGGTTGCCCGCCGATTGTGCCGACGCTGGAAGGCCCTACGCCGATACCGCCGGGGATGTGACGACGATAGATATTTACATGACATTGTATCGAGAGGGGCAGGGGTGAGGGCTTTTCACTCTAAAACCTGCATCTAACGTTATAGTAACCTTCATTGCCCGTGCATTATTGTCGGGTTATACTGCGATCAACGTGCGGATTACGATAAAAGAGACGGATCGGGATGGCGGACTTTACCCCACATGAAGCACCGGCGATAGATGCGCTCTTACTGCCCGTTGTGCCGCCAGTCAAGCTGATCGGGCGCGATGATACCCTACGCAGCATTTACGGGAATCTTCGTGAGGCGAAACCCGTGCTGCTCTATGGCGCACCCGGCATTGGCAAATCTGCGCTGGCCGCTACCCTCGCCAGCGCCTACACCGATCTAGCTGGCGGTGTGCTGTATCTTACAGGGCGCAATAATACGCTTGCCGATTTGATAGCGCGTATTGGCCGCGCCTACCGCAATAACGATATCACCCTCTCAGATACGCCGGGCAATTTGACTTCGACAGCCGCCGATCTTCTCTCCAACAACCGCCCGCTGGTGGTGTTGGACGGTCTGCTTAACCCGCAGGTTACCGCCGACTTTATGCAGCGTTGTATTCGCAACGTGCCGGTACTGCTGGTGAACGAAGCTGAAATGAGCGGCCCGTGGCAAAATCAGCGGTTGGGCAAGTTAGAGCCTGTTCACGCGCAGGCTATGTTGAAACACCTTATTGATCAAGCGGTTGAAACCGGCGATAGCGATCTGGATATGCTAGCTGCGACGCTAGGGTATACGCCGTTCGCTTTATCTGTTGCCGCACACTGGATCAAAGTCACCAAGCAGCCGATCAGCGCCTTTATAGAGCAGATTCCAAAAACCACTGGCGCTGAAGTTTCGCCTTCCTTACTGGCTTTAACCGCCAGTTTCCGATCGCTGACCGGCGGCGCAAACAACGCGCTACAGGGCTTGCTGCTGGTATTAGGGGCTACATTCACCGGCGGCGCGTCTGCCGAGATGATCGCGATGATCGCAGGCGCGCCAATAGAGGCGATCAATAATGCGCTGGGGGTGCTGGTTCAGCGCGGCTTGCTGGAGCGTTCCCAACGGTACGGGCAGCCCTATTACCGCCTACACGAAATCACCTACACGTTCCTGCAAACATGGCTGCGCGGCTCGAAAGGGCTGGAATCGCTTCAGGGCAAAGTGCGTGATGCCGTACTAGCCTACACTAAGAAATATAGTGAAAATGCCCGATCTAATCCTACTGACGCGATCCCCGGGGATCGCCTCGCCACAGAAATGGATCTGATTCTTGCTGCCGCCCAGTGGGCAGCCGACGGCGGAGACCGCGACGTTGCCAACCAGCTCGCGCCAACCTTGATGACCGCTGGTAGCTTTATTGCTGAGCGCGGCTATACCTACGAAGTCCTGCTTCTGCGCCGTCTGGGTTCTACCTCTACCAGCGCGTTTCCCGCTTATGAATCGCTATCACCGCTGCCCGTTGCTGTGAAAAGTGACTCTGCGGATGCATCTCCGGCGAACGATGAACCGTCCGAAGATGACGATCTCATTGATGAGAGCGACGATCTGATCGATGATGAAGGTGAAGAAGATGTCATCGAGTTGGAAGACCTTGATGATACGGAAGATGACGAAGACGATAATAATTTAGACGACGAGGAAGATTCAGGGTTAATCCCCTTCGAGGATGCTGAATCCCCCGATCCGCAGCGGCTGAATGTAATCCGCGCCAAACAGTCGGGCGACCGCCGTGAACAGGCCGAGAGCTTGAGCGCACTCGCTAAAACACAGGCGGGCGAAGGTAAGCAAACTGAAGCCATCACATCCTATTCGGAAGCATTGATTCTTTATGAAGGGCTGAACGATACGCCCGGCATGCTCGCCTCTCTGGAGGCGCTGTCCAGCTTAACCCTTGCTACTGAAAATTCTCAGGCGACAGTTTTGTATGCTACCCGCGGCGTCCATCTTGCGCGTGATGCTGGCAGCGATTTTGCTCGCATGAATTTACTGATTTCGCTGGGTGATGCTCGCCAGCAGCTTGGCGAAAGCGAAGATGCGCTGCGTGCTTACGAATCTGCGTTGGAACTGGCGCGCTCAGAGGAGAATGCCCCGAAGGAAGCCTCGATCCTTTATAAGCTCGGCTACGCTCAGTTGGATGACGGCAATTCTAACGAAGCTATTGATGCATGGGAGAAGGCGCTCACGCTGTATAAGCAGCAGGGAAACCGCGCGCAGGAAGGCAAAACCATCGGTGGTATTGGCACCGCTAACGGCGAATTAGGCCGCTGGGCGGAAGCCATCGGCTTTTACGGTTCGGCGCTGCACATCGCCCGTGAAGTCAAAGATCAGGACGAAGAATTCCTCGAACTGACCAATTTAGCTTACGCCCATGTACAGGCTGATCAATTGGGCCAAGCCGTTTTGCGCTACCGTCAGGCGCTGCACAGCGCCTACACCATGAACGATAGGGAAGCCGTCGTCAGCGTGACCGTAGACCTTGCCCGCCTGTTGGTGGAAAGCCCGCGCCATCTTTCAATTGCTGAATTGATCGTTGTTTCAGCGCTAGAACTTGATTCAACAGACCGTGATTTGCGCCGCCTGAAAGAGCGTATCGAAGACGAAAAAGAGGCGTTTGGCGAAGACATTGAATATAAGACGATCAAAGGCACCGCCAGAGATTACGCTGCTAATGCCGCCGCAATGGAGTAACTTTTGACGCTGACGGCCATCCTGAAACGGGCGCTCTGTTAAAATAAGCGTCCGTTTTTGGGGAACATACTGATTGACTTAATTCGCTGGCAGCCAGAATCCGAATTTGCTGCCTACGCCCGGCTCGCTTTCCAACCACACTTCGCCTTTATGCCGCTCGATTACCGCCTTCACCAGATGTAAGCCTAGCCCTCGACCAGCAGCCAAATCTTCAGTATCGGGGCGCGGCACCCGGTAAAATGCCTCAAATACACGGGGAAATGCCGAAGGCGGAATACCAATTCCCGTATCTTCGACTACAAAATTCACGCGGCGGCCTTCTACTGTGCTGTAAATACGAATACGGCCACCTTCTGGCGTGTATTTGCTGGCATTTTCCAGATAGTTCTCCATCGCCTCGCGGATCGTGACAGCGTTCACATGAATTGCGAATGTGCTATCTATATCAACATGTACCTCAATTTGTTGATGTTTGGCATCAAACTGCGGGCGCATCTGGTTCAATGCTGCCGCGATCAGTTGCTCAAAATAGACTGACTCCACCATTTCCATCGGTGATGTGCGAATTTTCTCTACCCGCAGCAGATCATCCAGCAGTCGCTGCATCCGGTTGGACGCCTTCTCAATGGCTTCAAGATATTCTTTAATGGGTGAATCTTCCGCAATCTCAAACTCGATTAGTGAGCAGTAGCCGGTGATCAGCGCCAGTGGGCTGCGTAAATCATGAGAGGCGATATGCAGCATTTCATCCTTAAAACGATTCAGATCACGCAGTGTTGTAATGTCGCGGATCACCACCACATAGCCACCGCTGCCATCAATGGAGCTTTGCCATACGCTGATATTCAGCAGGTAATCGCGCCCCCTGCTTTCTGAATGCGTTTCAAATGACCACGACTGCCCGGCTTGCAGGGGGCTTTGCCCAACATCGCGCACCATTTCCAGCAAGCTTTCACGCCGCACAAGCTCATCAATAGACATGCCCACCAGCGCATCCGCTGGCATATCTAGCCACCCGGCGGCGATATGGTTGGCGCGCAGTACCTGCCCATCATGAGCCAGCACGATCAGCGAATCGGGCATTGCGCTCAAGATCGCTTCCAACTGGCGCTCTTTGTGACGCATACGGCCAAAAAGTGTGGCATTATGCAGCGCAACCGTGGTTTGGTTAGCGATGATCGTCAGCGTTTGCAGGTCGCTATCCCCAAAATACCCCGGTTCGCTGTGCAGCAGCGTGAGCACCCCGATCAGGGCGTCCGCCGTCTGAAATGGGACGCACAACACTGAACGCGCCGACGAAGTACTATCGTTAAACGTCACCCACCGCGAGTCATCGCGGGTATCTGCAATGACCACTCCTGTATGTTCGCGTGCAACCCATCCTGCCAGCCCGGTTTGCATCACCCGCCGAGCAAAGCGCACCGACTGCGATTGATCCATACGCTCAATGCTGCCGCTGCCACGTCGATACTTAATCAACATCTGTTCCCAATCTTCAGGAATATCAGGGTTCAGCATCAAACTGGCACGTTCTGCGCCAAAGGCTTCCGCGGTTAGTTCAATCACCCGTTCGAGAAGCTGTTCTCGATCAATCAAGGTAAGCATCTGCGAAATTTCAGAAAGTAGATCGAGATCTTCGGAAGTTGGCTTTTTCAACAAGGGTATCCCCGACATTCTATGCTCTCTTGCATGATGATAATCAATTTTGACAAGCTAAACCGTTTTTGTGCATCAAACTAAAGCAGTATGCTTGCGGATTATAATATAGCGTTGTGGTCTTAACACACTCTCTATTCTTCAGTATGCACAGCGTTGAATTTCATACAATGGGTACTTTTCACGTTGTGGCGCGAAACTGACGGGGAAACTTTATCTTTAGCGTTGATGTGTCTAATTTAAGCGCTCTGGCAAAATGATTTTGGTATTTTGATCTCTCAGCCCCTCACCCTACCTGAAATAGCAAGCAGGGCGAGGGGAAACGAGAAGATATACTTACGCTAACACCGCCGGCGATGCAACCAGCGCCGCCAACAGCGCGATACAAGCTTCAACGTCGTTCACGTCCACCGTTTCGCTAGGCGTATGCACGTAACGGCAGGGGATCGAGATCGCGCCGCTGGGCACGCCCGCCCGCGCCGTTTGGATTCCTGCCGCATCCGTCGTCCCTAAGGCAATCAATTCGCGCTGATAGGGGATGGCCTCTCGTTCAGCCGTCTGGATCATCCAGTCACGGATCGCGGGGGGTACCACCAGCCCGGTATCATGTATCTTGATAGCCGCGCCGCCGCCTAACACCACTTCATTCTTCTCGACATTGATCATATCGCCTGCTGGCGTTACATCCAGCGCGATGCCGATATCGGGGTTCACGCTGTAGGCTGCTGGCCGCGCACCGCGCAGCCCCACTTCTTCCTGCACCGTGAACACGAAATAGACTTCATTCTGAACCCGCTTTTGCAAGCGGCGCATGGCCTCAACCGCCACTACGCAGCCGACGCGATCATCCATCGCTTTGGCGATCATCCGGCTGCCACGCTGTTCTAACGGGCGATCAAACACGGCAGGCATGCCTGGTTCAATGGTCGATTCGCCTTCGCCGGTACTCACGTCTACATAATATTGATCCAGCGCGGGGGCGGTTGTACGCGCCGCGCCGAAGTATTCGGGCATGGCTAGCGTGCCTAACGTGCCATCTTCAAAACGCACCCGCGAGCCAAGCAAGGCGGTATTCATCAACCCGCCGATGGGTGAGAAACGCAGGTAGCCGGTTTTCTTCTCGGTAAACGTGACCATGAGGCCGATTTCGTCCATGTGCGCGGCCACCATGATCTTCTTGCCGCCCTGACCTACCCGACAGATCAGGTTGCCCATCGGATCAACGGTCACTTCATCAGCATAAGGCTCCACCATCCGGCGGATGATGGCGCGAACGCCGTGTTCATAGCCTGAAGGTCCCCACGCTTCGGTGAGCGTTTTCAGGGTTTCAACCATCGTTTTGCTTTCAGGTCGTTTCTTCATAGGCTTCACAGCCTGTCGCTTCGTAGCCATATTAAGTCACACTCCAGTAGGCAGAATGAATGACGACTGTCTCAACCAGTCGCTAAATCTGTTGATAATCGGCCAGGGTTATTTTCCGCAGCGCCGCCTGAACCAAGCGCAGCGCCCGATCATAATCTTCGCGCAGCAGCAGCGCCGCAGGGCTGTGAATATAGCGGCAGGGCAGCGAAATGACCGCTGAAGGCACGCCCCTGCCCGATACGTGAATCGTGCCTGCATCCGTGCCGCCGCCAGTTGTGCTTTTGAATTGATAGGGTATCTGTTCAGCGTCCGCCGTCTTTTTCAGGAAAGCGAGCAGCTTGGGGTTCACGATCATGCTGGCATCCTGTATCGTCAGCACCGGCCCCTTGCCTACGCAGCAGGTAGGGTTCACTTCGGTTTCGTCGTCTGGGGATGGCGCTAGGCTTGGCAGATCGTTGGCCGTCGTCCCCTCCAGAATTAAGGCGACATCAGGCTGTAAGGTTTGCCCAACCACCTGCGCCCCACGCAGCCCAATTTCTTCCTGTACGGTAAACGCCGCCAGCACCTCTACCGGATATGGGCCGCCGCGCAGCACATCTACCAACAGCGAGCAACCAGCGCGATCATCAAAGGCTTTGCCGCGCAGCATTTGCCCGCCATCCAGTTCGCGGAACTGGGTATCGAAATTCACGCGATCACCGCGCTTCACTTTTCCGGCAGCTTCTTCTTTAGAGGAAGCGCCAATATCAATGCGCAAATTACTCATTTTGACCGCATTTTGATCGTTATTTTTATGGATCGGCGTCCAGATGATCACGCCTTGCAGCGCGCCGATCTTCACCCGTTTACCGGGCAAAATGCGCTCATCAATGCCGCCCACGTTGGTGAAACGGATCAGGCCGTCGCTTTCAAAGCCGGTCACCATCAAGCCGACTTCATCCATGTGCGCGGCTAATAGCACCCGCAGCGGTTTCTTGCCCCGCCCCGCCGCCGGAATCCGCCCGATCACACTGCCCATAGAGTTGACGGTGATCTCTTGCAGCGTCCCTTTAACCTCATTTAGGATGATCTGGCGCACCGCATCTTCGCCGCCGGAAAGCCCAACTGCGTTTGAGAGTTGTTCTAGAATCACTCGCTCACCGCCTCATCCCACGCAATCGCCGCCAGAAATTGATCGTCCAGTTCAGAGATAAAATGCGCCATCAAGCGGCCGCAGCGCTCAATATCGCGCAGGTCTAAAGTTTCAACCGGCGCGTGCATATTGCGGATAGGCACTTCCAGCAGCGCGGTAGGGATGCCCTGAAGCGCCACTTGAATTGCCCATGCGTCAGTTCCGCTGTTGGCCGGAATGATGTCTTCTTGCAGTTTAATTTCATGGCGTTTGGCGGTATCGCGGATACGATCTGAAAGTTTCAGGTGAAAATTTGCGCCAAAACCGATGCCCGGCCCGCCGCCCATCTCGCAGGAAGAGTCTGCATCAACGCCGGGCTGCTGCGCAAAAGTTACATCCAGCGCAATTGCCGCGTCTGGGGCAATTTTGTAAGCCGCAGTTTTTGCGCCAAACAGGCCGGTTTCTTCCTGAACCGTCGCCGCGGCATAAACATCCCATGCGTGATTGAGCGTGCGTAATTCATTCAGGCATACCGTCACCGCCGCCACACAAGCGCGATCATCAAATGCCTTGCCGGCCACTTTCGTGCCTAACAGCTCGATAAAAGGCGCGTCAATGGTGATCACATCGCCCACTTGTACGAGTTGAGCGACACGCTCCGGCGAAAGCCCAACGTCAATCAACATGTCATCGAAAGTGGGGTATTTGCTGCGCGCCGCCGGCGTCAGCAGATGTGGTGGTTTCGCCGCCACGACGCCCGGAAGCGCTTCGCGGCCATGCACGATCACCGCCTGCGCGGGCATTAGGCGATTATCAATGCCGGAAATACGGCGAAATTTGATGAAACCATCCACAATGCCGGTCACGATCATGCCAATTTCGTCCATGTGCGCAGCAAGCATGATCTTTCGGGCGGGGCTAGGGCTGTTTGGGCGCGTCGCCCGCTTGATGCCGATCAAGCTGCCTAACCCATCCTGCTGAAATTCATCTACCAGATCAGCCCATGCTGCGCGCACAATCTCGCGTATTGGCGCTTCATGCCCACTAGGGCCATGCGCTTCGCTTAACGCGCGAAGATGCGCCTTGAGTTCAAAAGCCAAAGTGCCTCTCCTTGGTTGAATACCCTAAATTTAGACCATCATCCCGATCCCTAATGGTCGCGCCCTCTCTGGTTAAACACAACGCATTAGGGGAAAGGGCATGGTCATGAGTGGAAGGCGGGCTTTGAATGTGAGAATATGTTACAAGGCTGGAGGAAAAAGATTACGCTTTAGCGGGTTCGCCATCCGGTGGGGGAACGGGCAAATCCTCAACGGCTGTATCTTTCCATTTAGCGCCTTCTTCGATCAGCATCACCGGAATACCGTTGCGAATCGGGTATTTATAGCCGGAATCAGCGCTGACCAGCCATGATTCTTTAACCAGTTCCAACCGTCCCGGATCTTCGCCTTTGTCTTTCCAGTGTACGGCGACCGGGCAGCGCAGCAGTTCAAGCAGTGTTGGGTCAATTGGGGGTGTCGTTTCGCTCATTTGATTGCACTCAATGTTGATTTTACAAGCGTGAGTATAGCCCCGCGCCCGCATGGCCGTCAATGAAGGAAACTGCCTCACAATTGAAGTTTGCAAAATAGGCCGGGTAGCAGAGTATAATCTTGCCTAGAGAGCCGATACGTTATTTTTGAATTGCTTAAATCATGAATAAGAGAATCTTTCTTCGCGGTGCGGGCTGGAAGTTGCTGCTCATCTTCGCTGTGTTATTTCTGGCGGTCGCCGTCATTTACAGCCTCTATATCTCAACCATCATCCTGAACGGGGGGTAGTGTGCGCGGATCACGATTATTTTTTGGTATCTGCGCGGTGGTGGCAGCGGCGTTTCTGCTGGCGCTGCCGCTGCTGGTTTCAAACCAGCCAGCCGCTTCCCCGACTGAATCGGCGGCGCGTGGTCAGGCGTTCTGGAGCGCGAACAACTGCGCTGGATGCCACACGCTCTATGGTCAGGGGGCTGGCTTTGGTTCTGATCTCACGCATGTTGTGTCACAGCGCAGCCCGGAAGATCTGAACGAGTTTTTGTTCAACCCCGGCGCTTTCCATGATGGCAGTCGCACGATGCCGCGCCTCTTATTGACACGTTCTGAACGTGAGGATCTGCTGGCGATGCTGCGCTGGGTGGACGCCCATGCGGTGAACGCGCTGCCAGTGAGGTTGGTCGCGGCGAATGCGCCTACGGAGAGTGAACAAAATTCGGAAGTGATTGAGGATGTTGCGCCAACGGATCCGGTGGAGATAGGGCGCGCACTCTTCTCTCGCGCTCCGGCGATTTGCTCCACCTGTCACTCGCTGGAATCGGGCGTGACTATCGTTGGCCCAAGCCTTGCCGGGATCGGTACGCACGGCGCCACCCGCGTTGAAGGCATGAACGCAGAACAATATATTCGCGCTTCGATTTTGAACCCCGGCGATTTCCTGTCTCCCGGCTTTAGCAACCTGATGCAGCAGAATTTTGGCGATTTGCTCACCTCTGAACAGATCAACGCGCTGGTCGCCTTTTTACTTGCGCAAACGGAAGAAGGTGATGTATGAGGGCTAATGCTTCGGGGCCTACCATTTACCGTATGTTTGCGCTGTCGCTGCTGTTATGGGTTGCTTCGCTTGCCGCATCGCTGCTGGCGGCGCTGAAATGGGCTGGTACTGACCCGTTAGCGACATCGTTTCCATTTCACCATGCGAACAGCCTTGCGGGGCTGCTCGGTAACTTTGCGATATTGACTGGCCTGCTCGGCGGCGGCATGGTTATGACCGCCTTCAATGAGGGGGGTGGGGTGAAAAGCCCTGCGGCGCTGAAATGGGCGGTCAACGGCTGGATAGCGCTGTCGGTGATTGCTGCTGCCGCCGGAATACTACACATTGGCGGAAGTTGGGGTGAGATCGCCCTATCGCCAATCATCGTGATCGCCATTCTAATCATGCTGGTAATCTTTGTTGGGCTGCTGCTGGGTGCGCGGCCAGATCCAACAGCGGCCGTCCTGATCATTGGCGTGGTGTTTGCCGCGCTGGGGCTGCTGCTGAATCTGCTGCCGGCGGGCGATATACAACTGGCGGTGATGCAGGATACATTGGGGCAGGGCAGCCTGTATTTCATTGGCTATCCCCTAGCAGGAATCGGGCTGGCATTTTGGTTAGCAGGACGTTTCAGCAGGGTTTCGCCTGAATGGATACAGCAGGGCGTATTTTCGTGCGGCGCATTAGCGATCTTCGCTGGCATTTGTTTAACTGCGGCGCGGCTGACGACGGTGGTAGAGGGTGGAATTCCACAGATTGTTAGCATGGTAGGAATCGTCGTGATTCCGCTCGCTTACATCATTATCGCCGCGCATATCTACCGCACATTGAGCGAACGTAATGGGACAGCGACGTTGGCGAATCACTGGACGGCGCTGGCGGCGCTGTGCTGGCTGATCGGCGCGGTCTTGAGCGCGATATTGGCGATTCCGGGCGTGTCGCTGTATGTAACCGGAACGCAGCTTGCACAGGCTCAAACGGCGCTGTTCGGGTTAGGCGTGCTGGCGATAATTTTGGGCATGGTTAACCAATCGGGCGCTGAACTGCGCGGGGAAAATACGCGCATCACCGGCCTAATGCCGTTCTGGTTGGTGGCGTTTGGCGGGATCGGCGCAGTTTTGCTGCAAGCGGCGGCTGGCGTGGCACAGATTTTTACAACGCGGGTTTTGGGCGTTGGGTTTTTGGATACCGAAGCAGCCATCGCGCCGCTTTATTTGCTGCGGGCAGCATGTTTGATCTTGCTGGCGGCTGGCGCGTTGATTTATCTGGCGGGATTTTGGATACGGCGCCCTTATATACATCATGATACCGAAGCGGCCTCTGGCATGGCAGGAGCGACTAATGCCTGAAAGTACAACCACAAAACCGAAGCGCCGCTGGCTGGCATGGCTGCTGATCGCCCCCGCACTCTTGCTTTGCGGAGTATGCAGTTTGCTGGCATTTTTACCGGTACCCGAAGACCCGATTATTCCCGCGGCTGAACAGGGCGGTGGGGCGCGGCAGGGCGAAAATACCGGCTCTGGCCTCCAACTCGTATGGGAAGATTTGCCTCCAGTAGCTGCCGATCAGGCGGCATTGGGGCGCTTGCTCTTTTACGATCCCGTACTTTCGGTGAATAATGATCGCGCTTGCTCAACATGCCATCACCCCGATCTTGGCTTTAGCGATGGGCTGCCGGTGGCTGCGGGCAGTCATGGCGAAGAACTGCGCCGAAATACGCCGACGCTTTGGAATGTCGCCTTTGCCAGCAGCTTATTTCTCGATGGGCGCGCTGATTCGCTGGAAGATCAGATGCTTACGCCGCTGACCAGTGAAGACGAGATGGGCGCAGATATTGGCGAAATGTTGGAGGAACTGCGGGCGATTCCTGAATATGAAGCGCTGTTCAACGCTGCATTTGAGGATGGAATTACCGTGGGTAACGTGCAGTCGGCAATTGCCGCCTTTGAACGCACGCTGCTTACCCAGAATTCAGCCTTTGACCGTTTTGCGGCAGGGGATGAGAATGCGCTAACCCCGTCGCAGCGCCGCGGCTTTGACGTATTTCGCAGCGCGCAAACCCGCTGTTTTGAATGCCACGCATGGCCGACGTTCACCCATGACACCTTTCACGTGCTGGGCGTGCCAGATCGTGACCCTGATAACCCCGATCTTGGTCAATCTGAAACTGTGAATGCGCCCGATGCAACCCGCGCATTCCGCACGCCGGGGCTGCGTAATGTGGCGCTGACTGCGCCGTATATGCACAACGGCGCTTTCGATTCGCTGGAGCAAGTGATCGACTTTTACGCGCAGGGCGGCGGCCCGGCTTTCGGCGTGGATGTGATTGTCGATGAGAAGGTGGCCGGCTTTGACCTGACTACGCAGCAGACCGATGATCTGGTGCAGTTCTTGCTGGCGCTGACTTATGAACCCCCGGATTTAATCGCGATTCCCGAAAGTGTGCCTAGCGGCTTGCCAGTGGCACAACACATTGAAAACCCGGTGCGTGAACAGCTCGTGATGGCAGAGGCGCAGGAAGCGGCTGATCTTGAAGCGCGCGAGCCGCAAACCTTCACGGTGGCGCCGGGCGAGACGATTCAAGCGGCGGTAGATCGGGCGATGCCCGGCGATACTGTTCTGGTACAGCCGGGTGTGTATCACGAGACGGTGTACGTTGACCGCCCGAATATTACCCTGCGGGGCGAACTGGTAGACACGAATGGCGATGGGCGCATGGATGGCGACGATGAGCGCGCATGGCTGGATGGCGAACATGTGTTGAGTGATGGTTTTAACACTACCGGCGATGACTTCTTGCTTGAAGGATTCGGCATTCGTCATTATCTGGGTAATGGCGTGCTGACGACTGGCGCGCAGCGGGTAGTCTATCGCAGCCTGTTTGTTCAAGATACCGGCCTATATGGCGTGTACCCGGTTGAAACCACCGATGTGCTCATCGAGTTCGTTGAGGCTACAGGAATCAAAGATGCGGCGGTGTATGTTGGGCAAAGCCGCGGGCCGATAATCGTGCGCAATAATATCGTTTACGGCAATGTGACCGGCATTGAAATCGAAAACAGCACCAATGCCGAAGTCTACGATAATCATGTTTACGATAATACCGGCGGCATCTTGGTCTTTTTGCTGCCGAATAACCCATCGCGTATCGGCTACGGCACGCGGGTATACAACAACCTGATCGAAGGCAATAATCACGAGAATTTCGGCAACCCGAACTCGGTTGTTGGCAAAGTGCCGCGCGGCACCGGCATTATGATCATGACTGCTGATGATACCGAAGTGTTCAACAACGTGATCCGCGATAACCAGACGGTGGGCGTGGCGCTGACCAGCTTATATTCGATTTATCCGCGGGATACCGTGTTTGATCTGGGGCCGCTGCCGGAAAATAACTGGATTCACGATAACGACTTCAGCAATAACGGCTATGATCCACAGGGCTTGGCGGCGGAATTAGGGTTAATTGGCTATGAGATCGTATGGACGGGTGAAGGCTGGAACAATGCCTTTGACGAACCTGGCGTCGCCAGCTTTCCCCCGCTTCTGCCGGGGCGTGATTTGCCCGACCCGATGCGTCAGGCGCTGTGGCGGGTATACGATATACTGATTCAGGCGCTGTTATAAGGGAAAACCTTATCTCGCCACGCCTCACCTGTAAGGGCGAACCCAACGGTTCGCCCTTTGTGCGATATCCCCTTGCATGCGCGATCAACGTAATCACTAGCGATTGCCTTCTTGTACGCCAATCGCGTATTGGCAGTAGGCTGTGCGTCATTCTGGAAATTAGCGGCGGCGTTATTGTCAAAAACGTTTGCTGGAATTTCTGGAACGGTTTTAATGACCACATGGATAAGCCATTTGCGCATCGCTGAGGCGATTGCGAAAACTTCCCCTGAACTTGATGAATTTGCCTTTGCCTATGGCAGCCTTGCGCCAGATGCTGGTGTGCCGCTGAACCCTGAAGCTGCTGAATTTAATCCGCCAAAGCCCTTGACCCACTTCATGCGTGATGAACGAAACGAATCCAATATTCATGATTTAGAGTTTTACCGTCAGTATCTTGCTGACGTAGATCTTCATAACCAGCAGACATACAGCTTTCTATTCGGCTACTATCTGCATCTGGTGACTGATGCGCTGTGGGGATCGCGGGTTTGGGAAGCGACAAAACGGGCTTATGCGGATCAAATTGCGCTGGTGGGCATGGCGCGTGCCGTTGAAGATATTAAGCAGGATTGGTACGGGTTGGATTTCAAATATGTGTATGAGCATCCTGACTGCTTGTTCTGGCGGGCGCTGGCGAGTCCGGTGGCATTTTCTTCACCGCTGCCGTTCTTGAGCGATGATATGCTGAGTAATAAGCTGAACTATATAAGCCGAATGTATTCGCAGGCTGTTGATGTCGTAAGGTTGGATCGCGTTTATCCATATTTGAGTGAAGAACGTATGGATCAGTTTGTAGACGACACTGTGCGCGCGGCACGGCACATTTGCAGGATGCTGGCGGATGAGCAGGTATATACGAAACACAATCGCATTGTTGAACTGCTGCCACGCATGATGACTCACGCTTACACACTGCCGTTGGGTGATGAAATGGTGCTGGCGCTGTGATACAGCTTTAACCCTAAAACTTCCGCCGCTTAACTCTCAACGCCCCACAGCTTGAGCGCATTATCGCCGCCCCCGCTGATCAAAAACAGATCGTTGACGGCGAAGGCGAGCGTCAATATTGGTTTGCGGTGGCCGGTGAGCGTAGATAGCAGCTCACGGCGATCTGTACCCCACAGCTTAATACGCTGATCGCGCCCGCCGCTAGCCAGTAGGCTGCCGTCAGATGAGAAGGTGAGGCTGTCTACGCCGCCCTTATGCCCCTCAAATGAGTGAGTCTGTACCAGCGTGCGCTCAGCTAGCGAATACAGCATGATCATGCCATCTTTCCACGCCACCGCCGCCCGATCCTGATAAATCGAAATATCTTTCACCCACACCGGACGCAGCGGCGGGCTGCCGGCATCGGTTTCCTGTAATTTATTCACGCTGGCCCACAAGGCGCGATCCATCTCTGCCACACGCTGAAGCGAATCTATGACCGTGAAGCTGCCCACCTCCCAGAGATTGAGCATGCCGTCGCGTGAACCGGACAGCAGGCGGGTAGGCGTGCTGAAAGCCAAGCGTGAAATTTCGGCCTGATGCGCGGCGGCATCCGCCTGCTGATGCGTTTTGAGATCGAAGCGCCGCAATAGGCCGCTGGCATATCCAGCGATCAGCATCCGGCCATCGGGTGACACGGTTACGCAGTCGGCGGAGTCTGCCCCTTGAAATGAGGTGATGATATTTAGGCTTTGTGTGTCCAGTATGTAGACGTTGGTATCGCCAGAGGCCGCCGCCAGCCATTTGCCATCCGGGCTGAAGGCGATGTCCCGGATCGGCGCGGTATGCTTGAAGTGAGCATCAGGTTCGCCGCCAAAGCCGCCCTGCCACAGCATCACCCCGCCGCCATAGCCTACCGCCAGTGTCTTTCCTGAAGGCGACCACGCGGCGCGAGTGATGAACCCGTAGGTTTCCTCTGAAACTTCTGCGATGCGAGCCGCAGTTGTCAAATTCAATGTATGAAAAGCCATAACCATCCAATAATGAGCGAACGAACCATTTTAGAGCTTAACCCCATCGCGGTATGGCGGCCAATAGCCAGTCACCTGAGTTATGCCTATATCAGCAGGCGGGCGCAGAGTATAATCCCGACCTATGCATATCGGACTGAATGCCCACCTGCTGGCCGGAAATGCAGGCTATCGTTCCGCGGGGATACACAACTATATCGCCCATTTACTGCGGCATTTGCCCTCTGCGCTCCCACAGGACTGGCATTTGACGGCATTGGTGGGTGCAGAGAATACGTTCTCGTTTGAGCATGTTGAGATGCGCCGTTCGCGGATACATACTGCTTCGCCCATGCGTCGTATTCTTTGGGAACAGCTATTGCAGCCCTTCGCGATGGGCGGGTTTGATGGTTATCACGCGCTGGCTTTTGTGTCGCCGCTGCTGCTGCTTAAACCCTCAGTGGTGACGATCTACGATCTCAGCTTTGTGCATTACCCGGAGCGATTACCCGCTTCCCGTCGGCTGTACCTGCAAACGCTGTCTCGCCTAAGCGCCCGCCGCGCCAGGCGGGTGATCGCTATCTCGAAGGCGACGGCAGTCGATATTTGCAGCACATGGGGCATTGATCGCGCGAAGATTGATGTTGCCGCGCCGGGCTATGATCCGGCAGAATTTCACCCGCTGCCAGAATCCGAAATTGCCGCTTTCCGCGCCCAAAAAGGCCTGCCAGACCGTTTCTGGTTGTTCATTGGCACGCTGGAGCCGCGAAAAAACTTAGTGACGCTGATTGAGGGGTATGCTGCGCTGCCACCGGAAAAACGACTGCCATTGATCATCGCTGGTGGGCGCGGTTGGGATTACGAGCCAATATTTGCGGCCGTCGAGAAATATCAATTAGGCTCGCAGGTGCAGTTTCCCGGCTTCATTCCCGCCGAAGAACTCGCCTTCTGGTACAATAGCGCCGAAACTTTTGTGTACCCGTCTATTTTTGAAGGATTTGGCTTGCCCGTTCTGGAAGCGATGGCTTGCGGCACGCCGGTGGCTGTTTCACGCGCATCTTCGTTGATTGAAGTCGCGGAAAATGCCGGCATGATGGTAGAACCGTATGCGCCGGAAAGTTGGACAGGGGCATTAGCGCGTATTTACGCAGATCGTGAATGGCGGGGTGACGCCCGGCTTCAAGGGGTGGAAGCCGCAAAGCGTTATTCATGGACGCATATGGCAGAACAGACCGCCGCCAGCTACCGGCGCGCTTTTGAATCAACATGACTCGAACAATCCGCAAGCACACGCAAGTTGAGCCATTATGGTTGATGCCAGCGCTGGATGCTGCGCTGGTATTTCTTGCCTATTTGCTGGCCTATGTCGTGCGTTATCAGCTTCAAATTCTGCGCCCGGTCGGTGAGTTCTTTTCCGCGCCATTCAGCGAATATATTCCCTACGCTGTTGTCTTTACTGCTATGTTGTACTTCGCTTACCGTGGCGGCGGGTTATATGCGGCGGTTCGGGCGCGTGCATGGTCGGAAGAACTCTATGCGCTGATCAGCGGTGTTGCCGGCGCGACGATGGTGCTGTTTGCCGTCAGCTTCGTGCTGCAACCGCTGGTTTTTAGCCGCTTGATGCTGATTTATGTCGCGGTTTTCACGTTGATCTTGCATGTCTCTGCCCGTCTGGTTCGCCGCATCATCTATGCGCGTTTGCGGGCGCGGGGCGTGGGCGTTCAGCGGGCGGTGGTGATCGGCGCTGGCGATACCGGGCGTTCGGTGCTGCGTTTGATGATCGCGCGCAAAGAACTGGGTTATGTGCCGTTAGGCTATCTGGATGACGATCCGGCGCGAGGAAATGTCGATCTGGGGCGTGTGCGCGGGCTTGGCAGCACCGATAATCTGGCAGAAATCATCGAACAACACGGAGTGGACGCGGTAGTGATCACACTGCCGTGGTCGCATCACGACAAAATTGTAAAACTGGTGGACGAATGCCAGCACGCGGGCATTGAAGTAAGCATTGTTCCGGACGTGTTTCAACTTAGCTTGCAGCAGGTGCAGATCGAGAATATTGACGGCATCCCGCTGCTGCGTATTAATGGGCCGGTGCCGTTCAAAGCCAGCAGCCGGTTAGTGAAGCGTGGGCTGGATATTATGCTGGTGATTCTGGCCGCGCCGCTGTGGCTGCCGCTGTTAGGTATTGTAGCGGCGGCGATCCGCATTGAAGGTGAAGGGCCAATTTTCTACCGCGCAAAACGGGTGGGCGAAAATGGACGCATCTTCGACCTGCTTAAGTTTCGCAGTATGGTGCCGAATGCGGAAACCATGCATGCCGATCTGGTGAAAGCGCATGAGCAGGATCCGCGCCACCCGAAAATCAAAGATGATCCCCGCGTGACGAGAGTAGGGCATTTTATTCGCCGCACCAGCCTTGACGAACTCCCTAATTTGCTGAATGTGCTGTCGGGGCAGTTGAGTCTCGTCGGGCCAAGACCGCCAACGCCGGAGGAAGTGTCGTTGTATGCGCCGTGGCATCGCCAGCGCCTACAGGTAAAGCCGGGCATGACCGGCTTGTGGCAGGTGAGCGGGCGCAGCGACGTGCCGTTTGATGAAATGTGCCTGCTGGATATCTATTACATTGAAAACTGGTCTATGGGGCTGGATGCGCGTATTCTGATGATGACCATTCCCCGCGTCATTTTGCGAGAAGGCGCATACTAGCGGCGAATTGTGCCTTTAAGGCGCTGTTTTCACCCATTGGCCTGTAGTCGCGTCAATCTGCCAGCCACGCGGAGTATCGGGGTTGCAAGAGGCCGCCAAGCTGCCTTCTGTGGGCGGGTCGAACACGATGTTGACGCTGGCATCGGTGGCAATTTGTACGAAATTCCCCAGCACCAACCGCGCTTCTGCTGCTGCCCGCTCCAGAATGCCGCCCTCTAAAGATTGATCGCGAAAGCTGAGCAGTGAACTGTAATTCGCCAGCAGACGGGCTTCATCCCAATCGACGTTGCAGGTGGTGAAGGAACGCTCATACTGCCGGATATAGTCTATGCGGCAGCTTGTGAGCTGCGGGTAGGGCAGCGTAATGGTGTAGGTATTGGTCACACTGTTATAGCTGACATCTTCGGCACTAACTTGCGTGAGATCAATGCCAGCTTCAACCGCACCCTGTATCACATGGTTGGCAGAAAACCCGCAGGCATTCAACGCGCCCTGAGCGATGCCGACATGCACATCTGCTTGTGCAAGTTGGCTGCTCACGCTGACCAACTGCCCTAATGGCTGTACATTGACCAGAATCGCCTGTGATTGATCCACTTGCGCGCGCGGCGGCACATTGGCCGTGGCAACCAGCGATGACGCGCTGTTTAGAATATTGCCCAGTTGAAAGCTGTTGAGCAGATTAGAGAGAGACACGCCGCCAGTGACCATCAACACTGCTAAAGCTACCACCAGTATGAAGCCACAACCAAGGCTGCCTAATAGCAGCGTGCTGCAAGAACCGCGGCTTTTGCTGACGTAAACGATCTGAGGCGTGCGTTCGGCGGGTGGCGGTATGCTGGGCGCATCGGATGGCTTAATTTGAATTTCGGTCTCGCGAATGTTCCGAGATTCTCCGGGGATGATTTGATTTGATTGATTCGGGTCGTTCATGAGTCCTCAAAGCACAGAAAGCCGCAATTATTATACGTGCGTCGCAGGCCGTAAGTTGCAAGTAAGCTAACCAACTCATCTGCGGCTTCAGCAAGCGCCGTATACTATAGCAATAACACGGGAATATGGATGGCGATGCTGATAGTAGTATACGACGGCGCATGTGTGGTTTGTACGGGGACAAAGCGAGTCGTTTCCGCGTTGGATTGGCGCAAGCGGTTATGTTGGGTTGATCTGCGCGATGCTGTACGGACGGTGGAAGCGTTTCCCGGTTTAGAACAGGCTGAGGCGATGGGGCAGATTCACTTGCGTGATGAGGGCGGCAGTGAATATGCCGGCTTTTTAGCGATTCGCCGAATACTCAAGGCGCTGCCCTTAACTTATCCATTATGGTTGCTGATGCATTTGCCGGGCATGACCCAACTAGGTCATTCCATATATCGCTTTATTGCGAAGCGCCGCTGCGGGGCGAACCGCCTACTTGGCAGGCCAGTTTGCGATATGGGAATCCGCCGCCCGAATTGAACCCACGCGCTCCCTCTGCTAGAATACTGCTGAACTAAGCCCCCATAGCTCAGTGGATAGAGCGGCGGACTCCTAAGCCGTGCGCACAGGTTCGATTCCTGTTGGGGGTATTTGTATAACGAACCTAAGTTTTGGATAGATGGCACTCTAGACCACCACCTTCATCGTACGTAAACATAGCGATTCGGGTGAGGCGGCGCTTCGCGACGTAGGGATCGAAGATGCTTATTCCATCACCGTTACGTAAATGATGAGGGTTGGGCGATGCTTCCCGTGATTTTAGCGCATGGGGCGCTGGGTATTTTTGATGAGCTGGTTTTTATTGCGGTTGCGCTTATTTTCATCGGCATGATGGCATATGCGTGGTGGCGCTCTCGCAGCGCGCCGCTAGACAATGACACCGCAGATCAAGCTGAAGCACCGCCTGAAAACTTCCCCAACCCACCGCAGGATACGGATCGCTTTCACCTTGAATAGCCGTCAATATCGCTTCCTTGCACTCTCTATACTGACATTTTTACTGTTTTCGGCAGTGGGATCAGCTGTCGCGCACGGCTATTTGCTGCGCGCTATTCCTGAAGACCGATCTACACTGGAACGCGCCCCGGCGCGAGTGCAGTACTGGTTCAGCGAACCGCTGGAACCGGATTTCAGCACGGTGATGGTGCGAAATGCTGCCGGCGAAATTGTGGCACAGGGTGGCGTAAGTGAGAACGCCTCAAATCTGTTAGCAGCACGCTTGCCCTCTGGCCTGCCAGACGGGGCGTACATGAGCGAACTGCGCATCGCTTTTGCCAGCGATGGACATGTGATCGTTGAAACCCGCAGTTTCTTCGTGGGCGAAGGCGCCGCCGAAATTGAGGGTGCGCGCTCCGGCGATCAGGTGATTGTCCTAGAGGTGATCTGGCGCTTTGTTCTATATGCTTCGCTGCTGCTGCTGACCGGAGCGTTCGGGCTGTATGCGTTGGTGCTGCTGCCTGCATGGGGCAACCGGCGCTACCCTGCGGGGGAGCTTCCGCCAAGAGTCATGTTGGCGCTGAACCGGATCATTGTGGCGGGGTTTATCGGCGCATTTGCCGGAAGTGCGCTGGCATTATTACAGCAAACGATGGCTTTCTTTGGCGCTGAACCGGGGCAGGTGATCGCAGAGGGACTCTTTAACGTGGTGCGTACCGGCACCCGTTTTGGCGATATGTGGAATGTCCGCATGATCATTTTGCTGGCCGCCGCCGCGATGTTTGCCGCCAGCCTGTATTTCCGGGAAAGACAGCCAGCTTTCGTGCGCGCATTTTTGAGCGCCAACACGTTCGCGCTGCTGCTGGCTCTTGGCACCCTCAGCCTCTCTGGACATGCGGCGGGATCGCTGGTACAGCCGTGGTTGGCGCTAGCTGCTGACTGGATGCATCTGGCGGCAGTCGGGCTGTGGGTGGGCGGGCTGGCCGCGCTGGTCATGCTGCTGCCAGTTGCCTTGCAGCCATATACAGGGGACACCCGCCGAACTGCGCTGCTGGCTGCCCTGAATCGTTTTTCGCCGGTGGCGCTGGTTTGTTTCCTGATCGTTACTGCAACTGGCATCTTCAGCGCCACTATCTGGGTGACCGCGCCGGAGCAGTTGGGCAGCCGCTATGCGCTGACGCTGGCTGTGAAAGTGCTGCTGGTAGGCGTGATTTTGGCGATGGCGGTGGCGCACTATATCGCGCTGCGCCCTGATCGTTTTGAGCGCTGGGCGGCATGGTTTTCAAAACGTGGCGAATGGCTGACTCGTTTGCGGCTGGAAGTGGTGATTGCAATCTTCGTGGTCGGCGCGGCGGCGTGGTTGAGCGCGACGCCGGTGCCGCCGCAGGCCGTTAATACAGGGAATGCATCGCCGGTGGGCGGCATTCAACAAATTGGCGATGATGAAGTTTCGCTGCTGTTGGCGCCGGGTGGGCCGGGCGTGAACACCTATGATGTTGTGGTTCAGCGTGACGGCGTGCCTGTTGATGGTCTTTCGGCGTGGATACGGATGATTGATCCTGCGCTGGATCACCGCAGCGCGTGGTTGCCCGCCGATGGTCTGGAAGATGGCCTATATTCCAACGCCGGCGCTGAAATTACGCGCGCGGGCGAATGGTTGGCAATTGTTGAGATCGAAGACGGTGGTGAAATGCTGCGGGCGGTCTTTCCAGTCACAATACATGAAGAGGCAGCGGTAGCACAGTCACAACCGCCCACCGCCCTTAACTTACTGGCGATGCTGATTCTGCTGGGTGTGGTCGGCTTTGCGCTTTACCCGCTGATACGGCGCGGCATCCAGAAATTAGACTTCAGCCCGGTGATCGTGGTCACGGCGATACTGGCGGTGTTCGGCGGGGCGGTAGTGGTGGCCGTGGGCATTGCTGCCGCCGAAAGTGCAACCGTACAGTTTTCATTGTTGACCGATCCGCCGCCGCAGGTGCTAAATACTGTGCTGCCAGATCAGGCTTCGCTGGAACGTGGGCGCGCCTTGCTGGAAAGCTGTGATTGGGAAGAAACGACTCAGTGGGTGGAATTAACACGACGCTTGCCGCGCCTGCGTGATGAGACGATTTACTTTGCTACGCTTGGCGAATGGGACGGGCTGCCTGCTTGCGATTCGCAGTTGAGCGATGACGAACGCTGGGATCTGGTTAATTATGTGCGGTCACGAGAGAACCGCGGGGGATAAAGCATGTTAAATGTGATCTATGCCGATAAGGATGCTGCGCTGGCACAGGATGTAATGGCGCGGTTGGCAAAGGATGTCAAATATCAGGATGCGCGTAAAACCGGCGTTTCAACAGCGCCAGGCGCCATACTGTTATTCGCCTATTCAGATGGCGCTATGGATGATCCGCCCGTGCGTGAGGCTGTGTATAAGGCGTTTGATAATAAGCTTAATATTCTCATCGTCACACG
Source organism: Anaerolineae bacterium (assembly GCA_034437295.1). GTDB lineage: Bacteria > Chloroflexota > Anaerolineae > Aggregatilineales > Phototrophicaceae > Flexifilum. The sequence continues at coordinate 22,904 of DAOTUZ010000117.1, forward strand.
CGATCAGGTGAAACTGCCGCGCATCCTCAACCACCTGCCGCTTATAGATCTGAATCTCGATCCGCAGATGGCGAAGTTGAAAGAACAAATCCACTATTTGACCGGGCCAAATGCGCCTGCGCCGATGCGGGTATTAACCCCACAAACGCGAAAGTCGAACATGGTGCTGGGATCAATCCTCTTCATTCTGGTGATGTCCATGTTCGTTATCGGGCTAGTTGCCATAGGCAGCGGCGCGGTGCGCCCACCGGCAGACGAATATAACGCGGTGGAGACGGCCATCTCTGGCACCATCGCCATCGAAATTCAGACCGAACTGGATCAGTATATCGGCTTCCTGCCGCGTAGCACCGAAGACGCCGCGAATTATGCCGCCACGCTTCAGCAGGTACCAACGCGATACCGCCCATTCATGGCTGAAACCGCAACCGGCGCGGCGCTGCAAACGCAGTCCCCGGCGGCGACAGCCACGCTTGAAGCGCCTGCTGCTGAAGCCACCCCGGCCTCATAATCTATAAAATGACAGATTTAGAGGGTGATGTTCTGGTCATAGGCGCCGGGCCTGCTGGATTAGCCAGCGCTTATTACCTTGAACAGGCGGGAATTTCCTACGTGATAGTGGATCGGGCGGATGAGGTAGCCTCTACATGGGCGCATCTGTACCGTTCGCTGCATTTGAACACGGCCAGTTTCGTCACCTACCTGCCCGGAAAACGGATGCCGATCACTTCGCCGGTTTACCCCGCCGGGCATAAACTATACGAATATATTCGCCGGTACGCAGAAGAACATAATTTCAACATCCAGCTTGGCGTGAGTGTGATACGGGTCGCCCCAGAAAACGGCGGTTGGCAGGTGGAAACAAGCGCAGGCAGTCGCTGGTTCCCTTGTGTGATTGTGGCAACCGGCCGCTACTGCGCCCCGATCATCCCGGCGCTTCCGGGTATGAATGATTTTCGCGGTCAAGTTTTGCATGCGCGCGATTACCGCCTGCCTTCAGCGTTTGCAGGGCAGCAGATCTTAGTCGTCGGCGCCGGCCCTTCCGGCGTGGATATTGCGCTAGAACTGACTCAGGCCGCACAGCTTCCGGTTTATCTCGCTGTTCGTAGCGACATCGTGATCACGCGCAGCTTCCCCTACGGCCTGCCCAATTCCGCATGGCTGATTCTGGCGCGCAGGCTGCTTCCCAAACGCTGGCATACCAAATTCTTGAATAAAGTGTTGTATCACGGTTATGCTGACTCTAAGACGGCGGCAGTAGAGATCGCGCCGAATCGTACTGACCGGCAGGGGACGTCAACCCCAATCCGTGGGCGCGGTCTCATTGACGCGGTGCGCGCCAGCGCGATTAAACCAGTTCCCGGTGTAACCGGCTTTGATCAGGATGCCGTTGAACTGGCCGATGGCCGCCGTCTTCATGTAGATACCGTTATTTTATGCACTGGCTATCGCCCGGTATTAGATTATCTAGATATTCCCTTTGAAACCGACTCGCAAGGCTATCCCAAACGCGCTGACGATCTAGATGAGGGCGGAACCACAGAAGTGCTAGGCTGGCCGGGGCTGTATCTGGTTGGACGTTTCTATCGCGGGTTGGGGCCGCTGCATAACATTCGCGGTGAGGCGAAAAGGGCAGTTCAGGAAATACATCTGCGTCTGCAAAGCCAGTAGCGCGGCGCGAATGTATTGTCTGAACGCCCAATTCATTGACGGTGTGAGAGAATAAATTTTCCTCTGCTACACCGCCACGCGCTTCCAGTCATAGCCGGATGCGCCGTCCGGAAAAGTGCCTGCTTGCTGCTCAATCTGTGGAGTGCCGTCGCTTTCCTCGCAGCGCACTTCGAGATCATGATTGCCTTCGGTAAATGGAAAATCGTAGCGCCAGAGAATCCATGCCCGATCTGAAAGCGGGGCTTTGAGCGCGGCATCTGCCCAGTCACCCTCATCTACGCGCACCTGCACGCGAGAAATACCGCGATCACCCGCCCATGCGATGCCCCCGATGGGGATATAAATCTGACCGCTTTCGTCTTGAAAACGATCATCCACCGCCGCCGTGTCAATCACCGATGTGGCTTTGGCGATGGCCTTCGCATCCCAACCACGGCGCACCCAGTAGCCGCCGGTATCCGCTGCTACAAACTCCATGCCGGTAATCCATTTCGGCTGCTTCATGCCGTAATGATTCGGAATATGAATTCGCAGCGGGAAGCCATGATTCGGAATTAACGGCTCGCCCCCCCAGTCATACGCCAGCATGATGCGCTCATCACTGTTGATCATCTCCAGTGATACGAACTCGTCAAAGCCATCGGCAGCGGTAATCCGCAGATGAGTCGCCTCTTCCGGAATCTCCATCCCCGCAAGAATGTCGCTCATGCGTGCGCCAGTCCATTCTAGCGTGCTGATCAAATCCCCCCCGACATCGTTCGAGATGCAGGACATGGTGACCACGGCGTTAATTGGTTCATAGTCGCTTCGAATTTGATCCAGCGTCAATGCAGCGATGGTATGTTCCACGCCGTCAGCAGAAATGCGACTGGTGAAGGGCAGGGTGTAGCCTTCTGCTGGAATTTGCGGAATGATGGTGCTGATATCGATGCGGTAATGTTCAGCGACGGGTGTAATTTCAGATCGGGTGCCGGAAGTTGGGATAAATTCACCACCTGCCAACCTTTGCGCGGGAGTGGACGTCGCCAATACTTCGGGCATGGCATCCGGGGTGAGCGTTGGCGCAGAAGCGATGGATACCACCTGATCGCTGCGGCTGAGCAGAGCGCCAACCCCTGTGCCAACCGCCGTGATCACTGCTGCGCCTGTGCCTACACGAATCAGAAACTGGCGGCGATCCAGCGATTCGATGCTGGCAGATGTGTCATCAACGGTTTCTGCTGTCGCGCCGGTGCTGAATCGCAGCGTATGGTAGATATAACTCAGCGCCAGCCCATAGAGGATGAACAGCGCAAATGTCCAAATGACCATAAAAGCCGTATCGGCCAGAAATAAACCGGGATAACTTACCTGTATAAGCGTCATCACCAGCCCGAATGCTGCGCCCGCAATGATTCCGGGCAGCAGTGGCGAGCCGTGTTTCAAGACTGTGTTCAAGATGGCGAAGATGATTGCGCCCGCCACGAATCCGATCCCGAACACCGTCAGCAGCGAAATGATTTCTTCTACAGTCTTGGCAACTGTATCCACGCGGCCAATATTCAGGCTGATGATGCTGCTGCTCATCACCCCTACGATACGCGGCACGATTTCGCCCGGTGTGCGATCTCGTAAAAAGGCGAAGACGAAAGCCGGGAAGAAGGGCAGGCCAATCAGTACGCTGCCTAGAAACGATAGCGCCATCAAGGGTAGGCTCAGCAGCCCACCGATCAACGCGCCCGTTAGGATAGTCGGTTTCTTTTTCACGGGCTGCTCCAGAAATGGATGAACAGATATTCTTATTCTATATTACGCCGGAAAATTCAAGCTGAAATGAAGTGCTGCATGAGAATCTTGTGTCTATCTGCCGCGCTCTTAAGCGTTCTAACTAAATCTATGCCGTCAAAATCCGGCTTAATGGCAAACGGCCTGTTTTTCAGCCCCGTTCAAAGGGTGCAGATTTAGCTGGGGGTTTCGAGCCTCCGGCGCTCTAGAAATTTGAGGCAATTACCTACCCCCATGCCATGCAATTCGCGGCTGATGGGGCTATACTTGCCCGGTGCAGATACCTTTTCTGTACATTTCGCTTTTCGGCTGTCCTAAGGGCTTAATTCCCCTCATGATCATTGTTGACGCACATGAAGATATTGCTTTTAACGCCCTTTCGTGGGGGCGCGACTATTTCAAAAGCGCGCTGGAAAAACGCCGCGCTGAGGCCAGCACCGAAGCAGCAGCTGCCGAAGGGTTGGCGATGGTTGGGCTGCCAGAGGCTATTCTTGGACGGGTAGGGCTGGTTTTTGCCACCATTTTCACCGAACCAGATCGATCTACTGCGCTGGCGACGGCCCCATTTTCCGGGCTGCGCTATCGGACGGCGAAAGAGGCCAACGCGCAGGGGATGCAGCAGTTAGATTATTACCGCAGGCTTTGGGATGCTTCGGAACGGGTGCAGCCCGTGCGAACGCAGGCGGAATTGGATGCCGTGTTGGCAACCTGGGCTGATGATCTTGAGGTAACAAATCGTAAGCAAGGTATGCTGCTGTTGATGGAAAATGCCGATCCGATACTGGAGCCGAAGCAGTTTGAAGAGTGGTACAACTATGGCGTGCGTGTCGTTGGCCCGGCGTGGGCGAGTACCCGCTACTGCGGCGGCACCGGCGAACCGGGGCCATTAACTGCATTAGGGCGCGAACTGTTGGATGTGATGGGCGATATGAACGTACTGCTCGATCTTTCGCATATGCCGGAAGAGTCGTTTTTTGAGGCGCTGGATCGCTATGACGGGCAGATGATTGCCAGCCACAGTAACCCGCGCCGTTTCGTAGGCTCGCGTGATGATGGCCGCCAGCGACTGCTTTCCGATACCCAGATTCGCCGCTTAGCCGAGCGCGACGGTGTGATCGGCATGGTGCCTTATAATCGTTTTATGCACCCCGATTGGGTGAAGGGCGATGCGCCGATTCCCGCCAGTAGGGTATTGGATATGATTGATCATGTCTGCCAGATCACCGGCAGCGACCAGCATGTGGGTATTGGTACCGATTTTGACGGCGGCTTTGGCGCAGACAGCACGCCCGAAGGCTTCGATACGGTAGGCGACCTGTGGATGTTAGATACATGGCTGCGAGAACGGGGATATGGTGATGATGGGATTGAGGCGATTCTGAGTGGTAATTTCTTGCGCAAGCTGCGCCAGACTCTTCCAGTGCGCTGATGCTGGTCTCGTGGTGGTAGCCATCTTATGTCGCAAATAGGAATTGCCCTCAGCGCATTGGGAATCGTGCTGGCGTTCATGGGCTTGTTTCCCGGAATTACAGGCATCAACACCGGGGCTGGTATTGGCATTTTTCAGTTCAGCGCGGTCCTGGTTGGATTTGGCCTGCTGAATCTTGGCGGGCTGCTTTACGTTAAATTCACCATCTATGCGGCGCGAACTACCAATTTGGCGCAGCAGGTCGGCCTTCGGTTGGCGCTAACCGGATTAGTCCTGTCGGGCATGGCCGGGTTTGCCGATGTGCTAGGTTTCGGCTCGCACGGCATCGCTCAGGCCAATGAGACTTTCTTCGGCGGCGTTCAGGCGCTTCTTGTCATCGCCTGTTTCCTCATTTCGGCCATCGGGGTGATGATCTACGCCGTTGCAGGTTCTTCACCTTCTGAAGAAGCATAGGCGCAAGGGGATCTGCTTGCTCAGAATATCCTTCGCAGCGCTGGTTTCCACGCTCATTTTTATGATTTTCCCCCTCTCAGCGCAGGATCATCCCTCTCTCATTGATCTGCTCACAAACGATGCCAATGCCCGTTTTGGCCTATTTCTTGAGGCGCTGGAAGCCGCAGGGTTAACCGACGACGTGGCCGGGTTAGAGAATGTCACCCTGCTGATTCCGACGGATGACGCGCTGATCAAAGGGATGAATTATCTCGGCCTTAGCCAGCAGCAGTTCTTTGCCAGCGAGTCACAGCTTGCGGAGATATTGAGGCTGCATATACTCTCGGAGCGTCTGTTCTTTCGCGATTTGAGCGCAGGCATAAGTATTCAATCGCTCGGAGACGAAGCGGTAAATTTTGTGCTGTATAGCGGCATTTTATGGGCAGACGGTGCGCGGGTGAGTGATGTTGATAATCTCGCGTCGCCGGGCGTAGTGATCCACGTGCTTGACGGGTTGCTGCTGCCGGCTCATCTGCGTGAACAGGCGGAGGCCAATCGCGCTTATTTGCGCGTCGCCCATTTGCTGCCTGACCAACCGGCATTAGACTGGTTTTTGAATGGCAATGCAGGGGGGATGGGATCCATTGAATCGGGTGAGCTTGGCGGCTGGATCGAGATCGCAGCAGGCGATCAGCAGTGGATGGTCACATCTGCCGATGGCAGTATATCTGCTGAAATAGACGTCACAGCAGCGCCGGATAGTTGGATTACGCTGGCGGTGATCGGTCAGAATACCGGTCAGGGCGTGGGTCTGGTGCCGTTGATTGAAGATTACTCCCCGTTGACCGTCGGGCAGGCGCGGTTGTCATTTTTCAACGGACTTCAAGACACCACTTTGGACTTACTGGCAGATGGTCAGCTTTTTTTAGGCGGCATCGCCTATCCGGGCATGATAGACGAAAACGACGGCTTTGCGATTTTGCCGCTTCCGGTTGCCACTTATGATTTACTCGTCACGGCCAGCGGAAACCCGGAAAACGTGATTTTGAACATTCCGGATGTGCGCCTGCGCGATGGCTTTAATGTCTTTCTAGCAGCCGCTGGCACTCCCGCCGATCCCCGCGTGATCATTCTTGAAACCAACGTCAATGTGGCGCGGGCGCTGGCCGAAGCAGGCCGTTTGCCTTAAACGGGGAATTTATGGCCCCCATTCACATTGTTCAACTCAGGGAGCATTTAGGCAATATGATAGAAATGTAGGCTTGTATCCCGTACTCAGGGATAGCCAACAATTAGAACTTGAGCTATCTTTAGCTTAAAGGCATTCTAAACAAATGGAATGTTGTTGTCTGTTTAGCGAAATCAATATTTTCTCTCTCAGGAGGTTTGTATGCGTAAGATTTTAGCTCTGCTGGCGCTGGTGGTGGCGGCTCTTGGCCTTGCCATTCCCGCGTTTGCGCAAGAGCGACCTACCATCACAGAGTGGCTAGAAAACGATGCCGATGGCCGTTTCGGCATGCTTGTAGCCGCGCTCAATACGGCTGATCTGACCGGGGCGCTCTCAGAAGAAGGCCCGCTCACCCTGTTTGCCCCTACCGACGATGCGATTGCCGCATTCCTTGAATCGTCGGGCATGTCAATCGAAGGCATGATGGCAAACCCCGAAATGCTGGCCGCCATTCTGTCTTACCATGTCGTTCCCGGCCGCTACCAGTTTGTCAACCTGACCGCTGGCCCCGAGCTGGAAACGCTGCAAGGCGAGCCGCTGCAAATTACGCTGGATGCTGGCATCCTCTATGCCAATGACGTGGTGGTCAGCGACCCCGATGCAATTGCTTCTAATGGTGTGGTTCATATCATCGATTCCGTGCTGATGCCGCCATCAATGGCGGCTGCCCCGGTTGCCGAAGCGACTGAAGCGCCTGTAGTAGAGGCCACCGAAGCCCCCGTCGCTGGCACCGCGTTGGAGCGCCCCTCAATATTAGAGGCGCTGGCTGCCGATGCCGATGGCCGTTTCACCACTCTCGCCATGGCAGTTGAAGCCGCCGGCTTGACCGATGCCCTGTCTGCTGAAGGCCCGTTCACTGTTTTCGCGCCGACCAACGATGCTTTTACCGCCGCCCTTGAAGCGATGGGCATGAGCGTTGCCGAAGTTGCTGGCAACCCCGAAATGCTGGCCGCCATTCTGTCTTACCATGTCGTTCCCGGACGCTACCAGTTTGTCAACCTGACTGCTGGCCCCGAACTGGAAACGCTGCAAGGCGAGCCGCTGCAAATTACGCTGGATGCTGGCATTCTCTATGCCAATGACGTGGTGGTCAGCGATATTGATCTGCTGGCTTCCAACGGCGTGGTTCAGGTGCTCGATGGCGTGCTGATGCCGCCATCAATGGCGGCTGCCCCGGTTGCCGAAGCGACTGAAGCGCCTGTAGTAGAGGCCACCGAAGCCCCCGTCGCTGGCACCGCGCTGGAGCGTCCTTCAGTATTAGAGGCGCTGGCTGCCGATGCCGATGGCCGCTTCACCACTCTCGCCATGGCAGTTGAAGCTGCTGGCTTGACTGAAGCCCTGTCTGCTGAAGGCCCGTTCACTGTTTTCGCGCCGACCAACGATGCTTTTACCGCCGCCCTTGAAGCGATGGGCATGAGCGTTGCTGAAGTTGCTAGCAACCCCGAAATGCTGGCCGCCATTCTGTCTTACCACGTCGTTCCCGGACGCTACCAGTTCGTCAACCTGACTGCTGGCCCCGAACTGGAAACGCTGCAAGGCGAGCCGCTGCAAATTACGCTGGATGCTGGCATTCTCTATGCCAATGACGTGGTAGTCAGCGATATTGATCTGCTGGCTTCCAACGGCGTGGTTCAGGTGCTCGATGGCGTGCTGATGCCACCATCAATGGCGGCTGCCCCGGTTGCCGAAGCGACTGAAGCGCCTGTAGTAGAGGCCACCGAAGCCCCCGTTGCTGGCACCGCGCTGGAGCGTCCTTCAGTATTAGAGGCGTTGGCTGCCGATGCCGATGGCCGTTTCACCACTCTCGCCATGGCAGTTGAAGCCGCCGGCTTGACCGATGCCCTGTCTGGCGAAGGCCCGTTCACCGTGCTTGCCCCGACTAACGATGCTTTTGCCGCGGCGATGGAATCGCTCGGCTTAACCCCTGAGACTGCCGCCGGCAACCCTGAATTGTTGGCCGCTATTTTGAGCTATCACGTGATCCCCGGACGTTACCAGTTCGTCAACCTGACTGCTGGCCCGGCGTTGGATACCTTAGAAGGCAGTCCCGTTCAGTTCCGCCTTGATGGCGGCGTACTCACCGCAAACAATGCCGTAGTCGGTGATATTGATATGCTAGCTTCCAACGGTGTTATTCACGCGCTCGAAGGCGTGCTGATGCCGCCGTCAGCCGCAGCGGCTGTTCCGGTACACCTGCGCGTTGCCCATCTGTCGCCCGATTCTGGCAATGTTGACGTGTATGTGAATAACGCATTGGCTCTAGAAGACCTAGCCTTCTCGGCGGTTTCTCCGTGGATGGTTCTGCCTGCGGGTACCTACAGCATGGCGGTTGCGCCTGCTGGAACTTCGCTTGACGATGCAATCCTTGGCCCGATTGAACTGCCGCTGGCCGTGAATTCATGGGTGACAGTATCGGTAGTTGGCGCGTCTTCAGGGGATGCCCCCACGCTGGCCGCGCAGATCATTCCAGAGGACTACAACCCGATTGCTGAAGGCAGCGCCCGCGTGACCGTGCTGCATGCTATTGAAGGTGGGCCGACCGTAACCGTGCTTGTTAACGGCAATACGACGATCACCGGCCTACAGTTCCCCGGCAGCTACAATGAAGCCGATGGCAGCCCGAATGACGGTGCCTACACCATAGAACTCGCGGCTGGCGCCTATGATATTTCAGTTCAGGGTGGTGGCGCTGCGCTGTTTGAACTGCCGGATACCACGCTGGAGGCTGGCACGAATTACATACTGATCATCGCCGGTACGGTGGATAGCCCCCTGCCGGTGTTTTCAGCAACAGTACAATAAACGTGGTTTCCCATCGCTCGCCGCGTGGCGGGCGATGGTTGCCATCTAGCTTGATCTAAGAAGGGGCGACTTGTCTGGTCGCCCCTTCGCTTTCCTTCCGCGCTAACCTATTACTGCTTGAATCCCGTTCCGCTACAACGGCAAATCATCGGGCGTGCCGGGAACAGTTTCGCCTTCAACATCAACCGGTTCAGTGAGCGTTTCGCTAATCGGCGGTGGCGCTTCAACTTCAGGCAGTGGTTCAGTCATAATTTCGCTTGGCTTGATCGCTTTGATTTCAGCCGTATCATCGGCAATGATCGTCGGTATGGGGGGCATCGGTGTGGTTTCAGGGGGCGGGGGCGGAATCTCTGGCGCCGGTTGAGGCGGCATGTTGTCAGGAGAGGCAATGCTTTGCGGGCGGGTGAGCATTGTCGTCAGCGTTCGCTTAATTTCATCTTGCAGGCGTGCGCGAAACTGTTTCGGGGTTTCGCCCTGCCGCTGCCCGTTAAAAGCGTAAGTGTAGTTTTCTTGTAAGCTGTTGCCAGCAACCGACATATCCGGTTCCCATGCGTCTAACAGCGCCCAACGGCTGCCATCGCATTCGTACAGCTCAAAGAAAAGGCGGATTTCACCGCGCACCCCACGAAACCGGATGTCCATCGAAATTGGCAGCTGCGGCGTCCGTTTGAGCCGTTTGCCAAAATCCTTCATCAATTGTTTGGCGCCGGCGCCGGCGCTGTTCTGTATCTGCGTCGGCGTCCAGCTTTCGCCTTTTTTAACGGCTTTGTTCAGCTTCTTGATCGTGCGCGACCCCGCGATGGACTGTGTGCGTGCCAGCCGCCCGTAGGCATCATATTGGCTGATGCGGATACCGGTGATCTGCCAGCCGCGCAGTTTTGCGCCGTCACCGCCAATCAGCACCTTGCGGGCAAAATAAGAACCCGCCTCACAGGGTGCGGGCAAAGCGTCGCTTTGTGCTTGCTGCTGCCATAATTGCCGCCGTCCAGCATTTGTATCTGGATTCAGCATCGGGTTGATGCGATAGGGCGGTTGCCATGCGGGAAAACCGGGATCGCGATCAAAAATGAGCCGCAGAATAATGGTCAGCAGCCAAATGATGACCAGCAGAATTCCCAGTGCCGCGACGACACCGGCAATGAACAGCGGATTATCAGGCTGTAAGGGCATGGCCGCCTTCCCATCAGAAAGCTAAATCTACAGCTCACTATAACCGAATTCGCAGCCTACGCCAAACCTCAGCCGGCTGGCTCGAAGCGATAAATGGCGCCGTCGTAATCTACCAGCAGTAGCTCGTTATCTTCGTCCACCCCAAATGAGCTGATCAACTGGCCGCTGTATGAGGGGATGAATGTTGCTGTTCGCCATGTGCCGCTTGCGTCAGGCCATAACGTCCAGATAGTGCTGCTGCCCCAATCGCCGTAAAAATAAACCCCGGCTAACTGTGGCAGAAGCTCGCCATGATAAACGTAGCCGCCAATCACCGTTACGCCTTGCGAATGATCGTAGGTTGCAACGGGCAGGGTTACATTATCCGGCGGGTTCGCAAATCCAGTTTGATACAGTCCTTCATAAGCGTTCCAGCCAAAATTCAGGCCGCCCGTGCTTTCTGCCGCCTCAAAATTGATTTCTTCGTAGGCGCTTCCACCTACGTCACCAATGTACAGATCGCCCGTCTCAGAATCGAAGCTGAAGCGCCACGGGTTGCGCAGGCCATATGCCCAAATCTCAGGCTGCGCTGATGAGTCCCCAACGAACGGGTTATCCTCTGGTACGGTATAGCCTTCGCCATCCCCTGAAACATCAATGCGCAGAATCTTGCCTAGCCACGTCTCTAAATTTTGCCCGTTGCCATGCGGATCGCCCTGAGAGCCGCCGTCACCAAAGCCAATATACAAGTAGCCGTCCGGCCCAAAAGCCAGATGGCCGCCGTTGTGGTTAGAGTAGGGCTGTTCCTGCGTTAGGATGATCTGCGCGCTGCCTTCATCGGCAGTATTCGCATCCTCTGCGCTCACGAGATAGCGGGCGACGACTGTATTGCCGTTTACATCAGTGTAATTGACATAGAAGCGGCCACTTTCAGCATAATCGGGCGCGAAGGCCAGCCCTAGCAAGCCGCGTTCAGTATAGTTCGATCCAAGCGCATCCGGGCTGATCAGCCCGCTGATGTCCAGAAATGGCTTTTCCAGTAAGCTGCCATTCTGATGAATTCGGATTAGCCCGTCCTGCTGCACGATGAACAAGCGTCCGCTGTCATCTCCAGCATGGGTTGCGAAGATCGGGTGAAATAAATCGCCAATGATCTGCACTAGCTGCACGCCCTCACGGGATGGTACTTCCTGCGCCGCCGCCGGAAGGCTGAAAGCCATCATCAGCATCGCGAATATCATGACAATAAAACGCTTCATCCTAACGCTCCTCTTAGTCTGGCAGTCCTGTTTGTCCGTTTAGTTCGTCGCTGGCCCGGCGATACCAATCACCAGTCGATCGGGTGTCAGATAATGGCTGGCGGCGGCTTTCAGGTCTTCAGCCGTCAAACGATTGATCTGGTTGGGGAACTCGACCAGATAATCCAGCCCCAACTGATAGATTTCCATACTCAGAATGGTTGAAGCGATCCCTTCGTTACTTTCGAGTTGTAACGGCAGTCGCCCAATTACATAAGCTTGATTATCCTCAAGGTCTTCCTGTGATACCTTTTCATCGCCTAAACGCCGCAGTTCGTCAATCGAACGGTCAATCGCTAGGTCTACATTGGTCGGGTTTACGCCAGCCATCACATACCATGGTGTAGGCCCAAGCCCGCCGTCCATCTGGCTGTAGGCATAATAGGCTAGCCCCAAACGTTCGCGCACGCTGGCGCCGATGCGCCCCATCATCCCGAATTGACCTAGAATACTATTTGCCAGCATGGCTGCAAGGTAATCCGGCGCAGATCGAGATGGGCCAACTACCCCTAACACTACATCCGATTGGGTTTTGCCGGGCAGGCTCACTACGCTGCGGCGAGTAGCATCCAGTGGTGGAAGTTCAGGTAGCTCTGGCACCGTTGGCTGTTCAGAATTTTGCCAGTCCTCATAATGACGGCGCACAATCTCCAGCGCGTCGCTAGCTTTAACCGCGCCGGCAATCGTGATGATCATACCCGCAGGCCCGTAAACCCTGCGGCGATATTCGCTAATATCATCAAGCGTGAGATCGGTCACTGTTTGTATTGATCCGCGCCCGCTGTAGTGATAGGGATGATTCGCCGGATACAGCGTTTCATAGAATGCCCGGCTGGCGCGGTAGCGGGTGTTTTGCATCGCGATCTGTAAGCCGGTGATCACTTCGCCACGCAGTCGCTCAATCTGCTGTGCCGGAAAAGTTGGGCGGCGCATGGAATCCGCCAGCACATCCAGCACCGTATCCAAATCTTCCGCTAGGCATTTGCCGCCGAAACTATTGCGATGGTTGCCAGAGCCGAACCCCGCATCTGCGCCAATATCTTCTAGCGCCGCCGCAATCTGATTGAAATCCCGTTTTTCTGTGCCGCGCATCAAGGCTTCGGCAGTAAGTGACGCCAGCCCATTCTTTTCGGGGGTTTCATACAGGCCGCCTGCGCGAAATGAGCCGCGAACCACCACCGATTGCGTGGCAAAATTCTCATAGACCAGCACCACAATGCCGTTAGCCAGCGTTTCGCGGTGAATATTCTGCGAGTTGGGAAGTGAAGGGGTTATCGTTGTCATTATTCGTCCACTTCCTCAAATGAAAATTCGTCTTCGCCGGTAGGGATGAAGCATCCGATGATGCGGGACTGCGGTTTCAGATATTTATGTGCGGCTTCGTTCACATCTTCTAGCGTAACTGCCTCAAGACTTTGAACATAGTTCTCAAACCACTCGTAGCCGCCAAAATTCTCAGAGAATGCCAACCAGAAGGCTTGTCGTGTGACCTGTTCGGTGCTGTAGGCGAATAACGCCCGCGCTTGCTTCTTAGCCCGCGTGAGTTCGGCTTCAGTGATATCGCCTCCAAGGACGCGATCAATTTCGCGCTGAATAGCTGCCTCCACTTCCTCACAGGTGCGGCCATCCCGAACGGTGGCGCTGATCGAGTAAAGATACGGGTCAATCGTTGGCACTAATCCCCCGTCCACATGGGCGGCCAGTTCAGTTTCAACCAGCGCCTTATACAACCGGCTGGTTTTGTTATCAATGCCGCCGCCGCCTAGCCCGGACGGGCCGCACAGCACGCTGCTCAGAATTGACAGCTTGAACCAGTCAGGGTCTGAAGCGGGCGGCGCTTTATAGGAAATATCAATGGAGGCGCTGCCGCCCGGACGCTCCACCCGCACGCGGCGCTCGCCATTTTGCTCTGGCTCTGTGCGGCTGAACAACTTGGGCTGTTCGCCGGCAGGTATGCTCTCATAAAGCGCGCGAATTTTCGCCAGCATCTCATCGCTGTCAAATGCCCCTACCGCCACCGCAATCGCGTTGTTCGGCATATAGTGCTGTTTGTAATGCCCGTATAAGTCATCACGAGTCATATTTTCCAGATCGAACATATCCCCGATGATCTCGTGATGGTAGCCATGCACGCGGAAGGCCGCCGCCTGCATTTCTTCGCCTAGCCAGAACGTTGGCGAGTTTTCCGCCCCTTGTCGCTCCGAGATGATCACCGTGCGCTCACTTTCGACTTCTTCCGGGTCGAACTGCGCGTTGATCATCCGGTCTGCCTCAATCTCTAGGCCTAGTTCATATTTATCCGCCGGAAGTGTTTCATAATAGGCGGTGTAATCGAAGAAAGTTTGCGCGTTCCACGATCCCCCTGCGCGGTCAATCGCCTTATCCAGCGCCCCCGCCGGAAACTTATCCGTCCCCTTGAACATCATGTGTTCAACCCAGTGGGAAATGCCCGTTGTGCCGGTTTGTTCATTGCGGCTGCCAATGCGATACAGCACCCACCAACTGACCAGCGGCGCGCTGTGAACCTCTTTGAGCAGTACCGTCATGCCATTTTTCAGGACATGCTTGCTAACTTTACCCACAAATGACTCCTTTTCTGATGCGGCGTTGTGCGTAAACAACCAAGCATAACGCGAAGATATTGGATTTAGATTAGCGTGGGGCGATGAGTTTGAGTTGGGATATAAATGCAGCCTCACGCCCTGATCGCGCGATCAGGGCGTGAAGTTTTTACCTGTGAATAACTATGCCGTCGTCGGCTCACCCTTGACCGTTTTGAAAGCTGGCTTTGCCGCTTTGCCCTTCATATATGCGCCGCCCACCGCCAGATAGTCATAACCGCCGTTCACCAGTTCGGTGTAATCGGGGATCATCCGGCGGCCATCAATGATCAGGTAGGGCGTTGGGCAAATCTGTTCAATAGTGCGTGAAAGTCCGCGAAATTCTTCCCAGTCGGTTGAGATGAACAGAATATCTGAACCTTGCAGCGCCTCTTTGACCGAGTGATGATAGCTGATTTTCTCAAACAGATGATTGTTTTGCGGGTTGAAATAGCGCTTAGCTTCTTCAATCGCCAGCGGATCGTAAGCGCGAATTTCTTTCACGCCTCGCGCCAGCAGCGACTCCACCACCTTCAGCGATGATGAATCGCGCATATCGTTCGTCCGCTGCTTGAAAGACAGGCCGAGTAGGGCGACGGTTTTATGGTTGAAGCTGGCGCTGCCTTCCTGAATTGCCCGATCAATCAGGTATGTTTTCTGGTACTCATTGATCTGAAATACCGATTCCAGCAGATCGGCTTGCACGCCCGCGCTCTTGAACTGGTGAATCAGCGATTGAATATCCTTGCCGAAGCAAGAGCCGCCCGCCCCATTCGAGACATACGATCCCCACGTGCTGATCCGGTTATCGCTGGTCACGCCGCGCTTCAGATCCTCCATCCGCACATTCGGGAAGTTCTCGCCTAACCGCGCCCCTACGCCATTCCAGAACGAAATGTAGGTTAGCAGCAGCGTATTCGCCAGATATTTGATCCCTTCCGCCGTCTCTGGCGTGGTCTCAATGTAGCGAATCCGCACGTGATTCACGAACTGCGAGTAAATCCGGCGGATGATCGAGAAATCGGCTTCGGTATCCGCGCCTACGACCACGCGATCCGGGCGGCGGGACTTCTCTACCGCATCGCCTTCCGGCAAAAATTCAGGGTTTGAGGCGATGCCCACGTTCGGCACATGGTGCTTCTTGAGGATGTTTTCCAACCGCCGCGCCGTGCCTACCGGCACCGTGCTCTTGTTGATCATCACCACGCGGCGCTGATCCTTGCGTGCCGCCAACGACTGGGAAAGTATTTCCAGCGCCGCATCGTAATAGCTCAAATCGGTTGCGCCGTTAGCGCCGGGGGGCGTGGGCAGGCATAAGAAGATCGCATCGGTGCCTTCGATAATGTCGGCAATTTCGCTGGTGAAAAACAGGTAGCGATCCTTGGTGTCTGCAATCGCTTCGGCCAATCCCGGCTCGTTCACATAATGCTCGATCTTGCTCTTTTCGCCACTGTTGTAGGCATCAATGCGCGTTTGATCAATATCATAGGCATAGACCTCATGCCCGTATTCAGAGCATACCGCGGCATGAGTTAGCCCGACGAAGCCGGTTCCAACCACGATGATCTTCATGACTCTCTTTCCTCCGCGCCATGCGCTTTGACTCGTTGTTCAAATGCCAGAAGTGTAATCGCCATGCCAGCTTTAGGGTATGGCAAAGTTATTTAACCTGTTTCGCCATTAGTAAATCGGGTTTCCCGAATCCATTCGCATCTGGCACGATTCCCGTGAACACGAAACCGCATTTTTGGTAGAACTCGTATGGGTGGCGCCTCAGGTTTTGAATCCGCGCCAAATGCTCCAGCGGGTTAGGGTATAGCTCAATGCCGTGCAAGCTGGTCAGCCCCATTTCGTCATCGCTGCCCAGATAAAGCGTCAGGCCGCCCCGCGCTTTCACCTGTGCTTCTAAATCTGCGACCAGCGCCCGCCCAACCCCGCGCCCCTGATAATCCGGATCAACCGCCAGCGGGTGCAGTTCCCACGCATAGGGATCATACGCCGGAATGCCGCCGATCCAGCCAACCGCTGTATCCGTGTCTATATCAATTGCCGCGCGGCTGATCCGGCCATCAGCAAATGACTCGGCAATTTCTTCCCGTGCCGCTGCTACCGTTCGCATATAATCCGCCGCAATCGTGCGAAAGGCGCGGGTGCAAAATGCCGCAATCTGCTCAATATAACGATGATCTTCAGCCGTGAGCGCCCGTAGTGCTGCCATAGAATCCTTTTGCTCAGTTCTGCGCCAGCATCAATCGCGCCACCCGCCGCCCAATTTCGACGGCGAAATTCGTCCCGCGATCCCACGGGTACACGTGGCTCATACTCGCCCAGTACAAGCCAGCAATCGGCGTATTCAGCGGTGGCACATGCTGGCTGTGGTTCACGTAAGGCACCGGCTGCGCGTAGGGCGCTCTAAAAACCCATGTTTTGCGAATCCAGTCTTGATTGAAGGCCGGATTCACCGTCGGCAGCACTTTGGTGAAGCGCTCCACAATTTCAGCGTCGCTCAGCTTGAAATACTCGTGATCTACCGGCGCATAATCCCCGCAGTACAGGATGTGATCGCCGCCGTAATGCGCCTTATCCATCCAGTTGGTATGCTCCACCAGCGCTAAAAATGGGAACGGATTCGCGCTTTTATCGGCACTTTTTGCCGGCAAATTCAGCCAGTAAGTGCCGTCGGTCATCAACTGCTGCTTGATCGCGATCACCACGCAGATCGCGCCGATGCTGTGTAGTGAAGCGATATTGCGGCCAAAATCAGTATCGCGTAATTCCGGCGCAAGTTTCAGCAGCAGCCCCGGCGAAGTTGTCGCCAATACGCGGTCAAAGACCTGTGTTTCGCCGTTGATCACCAGCGCCGGCTTGCCGTCCTGTGTGGCGATTCCTTGTATCGGCGTTTCAAGGTGGATCGTCACCCCTTTCGCCGTAAGCTGTTCCGCCAGCGTATCCATGAACGCCTGAAAGCCGCCCTCAAACGTCCCTAAGCGCAGGCTGCGAGCCTTCACTCGCGCCCACATCCACGCCATATTCACCTTGTCGTATTCTTCGCCAAACTTGCCGATCAGCAGCGGCCGGAAGAACTTCCCGTAGGCATCTTCGCCCATGTATTTCAGCAGCCATTCATTGGCCGTCACCTTTTCCATGGACTTCCAATCGGGCGTCAGCTTGATGAACGCGCCTGCCGCCCCAAACCGCATCTTTGAGAAGAAGGGCAGCGGTAAAAACATCGCTGATGGCGAAATTTCCGAACGGTACATCTTGCCGTCAATCCAATAGCTGGTTTTTGGGCGGGGAAACAATACTTTATCGGTCACGCCCATTTCTTCAATCAGCGCCAGCAGATCCCGATCTGTCTGGAACCAGTGATGATAGAATTTCTCTAGTGACCAATCCCAATGCGCATCGCTGAAACCGCTGGCAAGCCCGCCAACCCGTTGTTCAGCCTCATAAATTGTGACTTCATGCCCCTGCTTCACAAAATCCCACGCGGCAGACATGCCCGCCACGCCAGCGCCAATAATTCCGATTTTCAACCTGCCACCGCCTTATGTTCTTGATCCGTCTCAAGCGATTGCGCCGAACGTACTGCCTTTAAGTTCAAGCCCATTCGCGTTAGGAAGTAGAAGCCCGCCAGCGTCGCCGGCAGCCATACGATCACGTGCAGCACAAACGCATAGGCCAGCGCCTGATCATCGGCCACGCCTGCCGCCGCCATCACCGTGACCACGAAAAATTCAAACACGCCAAGCTGCCCCGGAGACGCCGGAATCAATCCTGCCAGATTGACCACGCCCACCGCCAGAATCATCAGCGGAAAGCCTACGTTAATCTGCATTGCGAAAGCCACAATCCAGTAGCCTACGGCCGCCA
>DAOTUZ010000118.1:0-15611 GCA_034437295.1 Anaerolineae bacterium
CGCTGTGCTGCGCCTTCCCCGGCGCACTTTCGCCAATTTCTAGCGACTGCCCGTAAACATGCACCTCACGAATGATCGCCGCGCCTTGCAGTTCTTCAATGAATGAGGGCATATTTTCATCGGGCAGCGCCAGCCGTAAAAATCCGGCAATTTCCCGATCAGCAGCGATAAATTGCAAGAATACTTCCCGCCCAATGCTGGTTTCGTACCACAATTCGTCTAATTGCAATGTGCCAGCATCTACCGCGCGAAAGCGTACTTCCCGCGCGCGAATATCAACGCTGCGCTCTCCGCCTGCGGCCAGCGCATTTTCGACCAACTGCCGGAAATTCGTCGTCTTGTTGCCGATCACGATATCGGTACCCGGAATATCGCGGATCACCCGCGTCAGGCGGCAGTATTCCGGCGTCAATCGAAACGCGCCGATCAGCAGCTCCAAAAGCTGATCATGGGTATAGGGCTGCCATTCGCCGCGCTGGTAAAACTTCATCAGTTCCGCGCTCTCAATCAGCGAGCACGGGTAAATTTTCAGTTCATCCGGGCGGAAATCGGGGTCGCCAAACAAACGCCGGTAATCCTCAAGATCGCCCTCAGGCGCTGCGCCCAACAAATTCGGCATCCAATGCGCGTGAATTTTGAATCCGGCCCGGCGCAGCAGCTTCACCGCGCGGCGGGTGGCCGCCACTTCATGCCCGCGCTTGTTCACTCGCAGCACCGCATCGCTCAAGCTCTGAAAACCAATCTGCACTTTGGTGCAGCCCAGACGGCGAATTCGGATCACTTCCGCTTCTGAGAGGTGATCCGGCCGCGTCTCCACCACCAGCCCCACACAGCGGCAGGGCGCATCTTCGTTACGCGCATGGGCGGCTTCCAATTCTTCCCAAGTCGCATATTCATCTATCAGGCTCCGTTCCTGTTCACGAAGCCGCTCGCCTAACTCGCGTGATCGCCGCATCTCATCGGCATAGATAGACTGCACCACCTGATTGTAAGTGCGCTGCAACTCCGTTCCGCGAATCGTCACCTGCGGCGTATTGTTGGCTGGATGAAGCTGTGAAGCACTTTCCAGCGCCGCCCACACTTCGCCGGTGCGGTCTATCCCCGCGCCAAAATCTTCCAGCGCGTCAAAAATTCGCTTCACAAACCAGATTTGATAGGCTTCAGGGTAAAATGACCAAGTGCCGCCCAACACAATGACTTCAATCTTGTCGGTGGGGTGGCCGGTATTGAAATACGCCCGCAGCCGTGAATAGGTTTGCAAGTAAGGGTCAAAGGCATTCTGCTCTGCCCGCTGCGCGCCCGGCTCGTCTAAAAGGTAGCTTTTCGGCATCCGCACATCATTTGGGCAAAACACGCACTCGCCGGGGCAAGGGAACGGTTTGGTCAGCACCGTCACCGGCGTCACGCCGCTGGCTGAGCGCACAGGCTTCATTCGCAGACGCTCGATCACCGCCGCATCAAACGGCGGCAGATCATTTCCGGCAAACTGGCGGTAGGCGCGGATCAGCTCGTCGCGGCTGAAGAAGCGCCCGCCTTCGGTGCGCCCGTATTTCTGCACCAGTTTATTGATGCGCCGTTCGTCATAGTCCGGATCGGCGGCGATAGGCTCAAGGATGGCAAGCAGCGCATCATGGTGCGCGTGAAGGTCAATTTCGTTCTTGTATGGCATGGCAAATAGTCACAATTTACAATCATTGTACCAGCCGCCAGAAAGCGAAAGCAGAGGGGATATAAATAGGCGGGACGATGAAGATGAATCTCCCTTAATATCGCTTCGCCTTCCCGCTTAAATCATCCTCAATCTCATCCAACAGCGTCCCCCCACGGGTTGCATAAGCAGAGTTTCCCGCCATTTCAATCTCCAGCCCGCCAACCAGCCGCACAGTGAAGTTATAAAACACCGCCATCAGCGCCGCCGAAATACCGCCGGATAACCCCGCAATCACAACGCCGACTGCGTAAAAGCAGATCAGCGACCCGATGCTGATCGCGGAAAAAATACCGAGATCGCCGCCGCTCATCCCGCTGCCGGAAAAACTGGCGCTGTTGGAACTGCTCATTCCCATAAAGAATAAGCTAGTGATTGCACCCTGAAACACCACAAAAAACAGGCCGAATACCGCCCAGAACAGCGCATACACAACCGCGCCCACTTTGAATGCCGAACTTACACCGATGCGCGTCACCTTGATCATGTTCCACTCCTGAAGCGGGTAATGTCTGCTGTTCTCACTTTATCACAGCAATATTCGCAAAAATTGTTTGTGTTTGCGCCGTCCGCAAGCCCTCACGCTATAATCAGCGCGATCATCACCGCCATTGGAATACACGATGGAAATTAATCCCACCAACCCGCGCAGCCTTCAAGATGCCGTCGCCCTACTGCGTCACAGCGCCACTCCCGCCGCTTTAACCGGCGCTGGTGTCAGCCGCGAGTCCGGCATTCCTACCTTTCGAGAGGCGCAAACCGGCCTTTGGGCGCAGTACGATCCAACCGAATTGGCTACCCCTGAGGCTTTCCGCCGTAATCCCGAATTGGTCTGGCAGTTCTATCAATCCCGCCGCGCAAGCCTGGCCGCTGTTCAGCCTAACCCCGGCCATTACGCCCTCGCCGCCTTTGAGGCGCGCTATCCCAATTTCAGCATTATCACCCAGAATATAGATGATCTGCATGAGCGTGCCGGCAGCAAGAATGTCATCCGTCTGCATGGCCGTTTGAGCGCGAACAAATGCAGTGCCGATTGTAAAGGCAGCCCTACCCCCGTTGATTATACCGATATCGAGTCTCTGAAGCCGCCGCCCTGCCCACACTGTGGCGCGCCCCTTCGCCCCGATGTTGTCTGGTTCAACGAAATACTTCCGCCCCGCGAAATTGCGCTTGCTGAAAAAGTTTGCGCCAGCGCGGATGTGCTGCTGGTCATCGGCACCAGCGGGATGGTTTCGCCAGCCTCGCTTTTGCCCGCTGCTGCCCGTAGTACTGGCGCGATGATCATCGAAATTAACCCGCAGATTAGCGAAATCAGCCATATCGCTCACGTGCATATTGCCGCGCCTTCCGGTCAGGTTTTACCCGCGCTGCTTCGCCTGCTGGAGTCAACGCCCCTATGACGCGCCGCGGCCAAGTTTATATGAAACAAAAAATCAATCTTCTACCCCTGCGCCGGATGGCCGCGGGCTTGTCTATCGTCCTCATACTTTGCATCTTCCAACGCTTCCCACTTCCCGTCAGCGCGCAAAACACCAGCCCTGTACCTCATGAAATCTTCATCACGCAGGGGGCATCATCAGAGTTACATTTCATCAATTTGCTGACCGGCGTACAAAGCAGCGTCGCCGTAAATGGCGACAATTTTCTCGTCACCACTGAAGGCGTGCTGTTTGTAGACGAAGATGGCGAAGTGCAGCAGATCAACGAGCGCGGCGACATCAAACGCCATGCTTTCATCAGCCTTCCGCCTGAAATCCGCCGCCTCGATTGGATCTCCACTGGCGATCAAATTGCGTGGACGATCACCGTCGGCACCCCGAATGCGCTGATCACGGAAACATGGGTCGCGAATTTGAACGGTGAGAATAAGCGCGTCGTCTTTAGAGACGGCCCACGCGACGGCATCCGTGCCTACCCGATCACCTTCAGCGCTGACGGCGAAACCTTATACATGGATTACCAACCGCACACCATTGCCGACATCACGCCTTTCCAGCAGTATGCCGCGCTGTTCTCGCTCAACCTGAACACCGGCGATACCGTCTCGCTGCCCGGTGAAGCAGCCTGCTACTGCGGCGGCGACATTCATGATGGGCAGTTCATGCGCATGGTTTTAGGCAGCGGCGGTTTCGATGTTCGCGCCTACGATCTGGCAAATGGCAGCTTACATGTGCTGACGGGTCTTGAGCAGCCCGAATTCACACTAGGCGGCGACCTGACCATTGCCCCCGGCGGCAGTCGCGCCATCTACGCGCTGGCGCAGCCTTCAGCAGAAAATATCGAAACAATTTTCGTACTGGCAGATGTCGCCTCTGGCACAGTGCAGCAGTTGGGTGAAGCCACGACTGAACCGCTCAGGCCAATAGGCTGGACAGATGATGGCGAAGCCGTGCTCTTACGCAGCCGAATACAAGATGGCACCTGGCGATTAGATGTCAAAACCGGCGAAATCACACAAATTGCTCAAGCAACCTATCTAGGCGCAATGCTTGCAGGCTAAAAGTCAGAGTACAATCTAATATTCATTGGCGACACTGTGTTACTAATTTCTATGACCGACGCAATCATCAACAGCATTCCAGATTTTGAACGGCGCAAAGCTAAATATGAGCCTGTATCTCAGGCGCTTTACGCCCTCTACGGCTACCCCCACTGGCGGCAGGCGCTGCCCCCATTAGAAGAACTGATAGACTGCATCCTCAGCCAGAGCACAACGGATCTGAACCGTGATCGGGCGTATGCGGCGCTCACCACCCGCTTCCCCGATTGGCAGTCAGTCATGACCGCGCCCGAAAGTGAGATTATCGAAGCCATTCGCACCGCAGGACTCGCCAATCAAAAAGGGCCGCGTATTCAGAAGATTTTGCGGCGAATCTATCAGGAACGCGGCGAATTAAATATTGATTTCTTAAGCGATGTGACCGTTGAAGAAGCAAAAAAGTGGCTCACTTCATTTGATGGCGTCGGGCCAAAGACAGCCGCAATCGTCCTCTGTTTCTCGCTTGATCGCCCGGCTTTCCCTGTAGATACGCATGTTCATCGTGTTGGGCAGCGCATCGGATTTTTGCCAGAAGGCATCAGCGCCGATAAAGCCCATCCGGTCATGGAAGCGATGGTGCCGCCCAAAGATTACTATCCTTTCCATCTCAATCTGGTCTGGCATGGCCGCCAAATCTGCCATGCGCGCACGCCAGAATGTGAGCGCTGCCCCCTAACTGAATATTGCGACTACTTCCAAGCCTATCGGCAGGGAGTAACCTAATGGCGCCGGACGATAAGCCTGCCGGCAAGGTATCCATCGCAGACATCGCTGATGTACGGCATTTGCTTTCCGTATTGCGCGCACAGGCGCAAAACGGGCAGGTAGATAACCAGTTCTTGATTCGCCAGATCGAAAAAACGCACACGCTGCTTGAAACAATCGAAGCTGAATACAAACTTTCCCGCCAGCACAAACGTTTTGAGTCGCTCTACGAGGTCAGCCGCGCTCTAGGCACTTCGCTCAATCTGCCGGTCGTGCTGGATCAGATCATGGATGCCATCATCCACCTATCCGGCGCCGAACGTGGATTCCTCATGCTGCGCGATGATCATGACGATGTTTCGGTCAAAGCCGCGCGCAATTTTGACCAGAAATCGTTGGGCGATGAACAGTTCAAATACAGCCGCAGCGTGGTCTATTTTGTTCTTGAAAAGGGCGAGTCGGTATTCACCACCAACGCCACCGAAGATCCCCGGTTTGGCGCCAACGACAGCATTGTTAACCAGAAGTTGTGCAGCATCATAGCCGTGCCATTAAGAGTACGTGGGCGGGTTTTCGGCGTAATTTATGTAGATACCAGCTCAACGGCTCACTTGATGGATGAAACCACGCTGCAAACACTGGAAGCCTTCGCCACACAAGCCGCCTTTGCTATTGATAATGCCCAGTTGTTCATCGGCACAGACCAGAAGTTAGCGGCGCGCATTCTAGAATTACAGCAGCTTCGCCGTATTGATCTTCTCTTGAATGAAACGCTGGATGCAGCAAAAACCTTTCAGATCACAGTGGATTCCGCTTGTCATCAGGTTAATGCTGAAATCGGCCATCTCGGCATGATGCAGGATAACAAGTTCCCCGCCGTTTACCATTACGGGCTATCTGCAGATGAAACTCAGCCCATATTTCTGGAGCGCGTGTTCCCCCAAATTGCCGAAGTAGCCGAATCCCGTAAATCAAGCCTCACAAGCAAGGGTAAACTTGGCTTGCTCTTCACACCCATCGTGAAAGAGCAGCGCGTCATCGGCGTGATCGTACTGCGCCGTGAAGGGGTGTTCACGACCGATGAGCAGGAAACTATCGAGCGCATTGCCGCCCGCGCCGCCAACGCCATCGAAAATGCGCGCCTATATTCCGCTGTGCAGGCCGCAGATCGCGCCAAAAGTGAATTTGTCGGCATTGTCGCTCACGATCTAAAAGTGCCAATGACCAGTATTCTCGGTTATGCCGATCTCGCGCTGCTAGATCACAACCTGCCCGAATCGCAGGTCGTTTACATCAACCGTGTGCGCGACACTGTACATCGTATGGAAAAATTAGTCAGCGATCTGGCGGATGTAAGCCGAATTGAAAGCGGCCTTTTCCGACTAGAAGAAAGCCCGGTCAGTATTGATCGCATTGTTCAGGGTGTGCGCGATGCTGTCATCGTTCAGATCAACGCCCGTAAGCATCGTTACGTCGAGCAAATTGAGCCAGAACTGCCGCGCATGCGCGTAGATTACTACCGCCTGCTGCAAGTGCTGATCAACCTGATCAGCAACGCCTATAAATACACCCCGGACGGCGGCACCATCAGCTTTTCCGTTGAACGCGATCCTCTCAAAAAAGATCATATTCAATTCACCGTCTCCGATACCGGCATCGGTCTTTCCGAAGCCGCCTTGAAGAAGTTAGGTGTCCGATTCTGGCGCGCAGATGATGATTTCACCCTCTCTCAGCAAGGTACCGGATTAGGCTTTGCCATCGCCCGCAGCCTGATCGAGCAAATGGGTGGCAGTATTCAAGTTCAAAGCATCGTTGGGCGCGGCAGTATCTTCATCTTCAGCATAGCCATAGACAGGGGGAATCAATCATGAGTGATGCGCTTGAGCAGGCACAGCGACTGCTCGATGAACTGCTTACCGCCGCCCGCAGCGGCGCCATCATTCCGGTACGCCTGCCAGGGCAAATTGAAGCCATCCAGCAGGCGCTTGAGCAGGCAAAAACGGGGAGCATACCCGATTCTCCAGCAGAAACTGCACCCGCCGATGGTTTCGATAAGGAAGCCTTCCTGAAAGATCAGGCGGGTTTCTTCGGCCATTCTATTCATGAGCTTCGCACCCCCATGACTAGCGTTCGTGGCTATGTAGATATGATGATTGGCATGGGCGGTTTGAGCGATATGCAAAAACAGTTTATGGATGTCGTTCGCACCAATGCCCGCCGCATGGAATCGTTGATGCAGGATGTTGCAGACATGAACAAGCTGCGCGCCGGAACCCTTAAAATGTCCCCCAAAATGGACATGTTCAAAAATATTGCCGGGATGACTGAAAAGGCGTTGCAGCCCACCGCCGACCAGTTGCAGCGCAAACTGACGTTTGATATTCCCGCTGGCCTGCCTCTGCTCAATCTAGATGGTGAAATTCTGGCGCGCGCGCTCAATAAACTGGTAGAAAATGGCCTGCGCTATCATGAAGGCGAAAACGGCGAGTGTGTGATCAGCGCCGCCGCTGATGGAAATATGTTAGTCATCACCATCAAAGATAACGGCATCGGCATCACGCCCGAAGACATGGAAAAGCTGGGCAGCGTCTATTTCCGCTCGGAAAATGAACTGGTACGTTCCTATAAAGGCAGCGGTTTAGGCGTGCCAATCGCAATGGGTATCGTCAAAGCGATGGATGGCGAAATTAAATTTCAGAGCGAGCCATCTCAAGGTACAACCGCAACCATCCGGCTCAAAGGTATGAGCTAAACTTTATTCGGGAAAAATTCGCGCATTCCTTCAATAATCGTGACTTACAACCGCCTATAATCAAGATAGGCATTCTGTATCCCTTTGGCAGAAATGGTTAGCGCAGCATGGCAAAAGTCGATCAAGCATTAGACACGCTTACCAAACTTCAACTGGCAGCCCCACCCATGACGGCGCAGCGGTTGTCTGAAGTCATCAACCTCATCAGAAATATGGAGCAGGAAAACGACCAGATCTACGCTCGCCTGCTGGATGCCGAGTCGAAAGTCCTGCCCAGCACCGGAGGCATCGAAAGTTCAACCGAGTCTACCTCCGATAAGCTCAATCCCGGCGACAATGAACTGCTTGAATCGCTATTTGACAACATTGAAACCGGCGTGCTCAACATGCCGCCTGCCCTCATTCACCCCGACAATTCAGACGGCGGCGCGATGGATTTCGATGCCGTGTTTGCTGAAATTCTAGCCGCAAGAAATAATTTTGATACTGGCACATTATCTGCCGATACCGTCCCTTCCGCCGACGAAGATGATGCCAACCCTGCTATCGTCACCAGCAAGCTGCCGAAACGCAGCACCGATATTTCGCATGAAAGCACGCCAAGCGCCGAGACGCTTTTACAACGCTTTCCCGGCTTCATGCGGCCAATTCTCACCACGCTGCGCGATCAAACTAGCGAAAGCGGCAGGGTGAACCCGTACGCCGAAACTGCGCTCAAAATGTTAGACAGCGTTGAGCAGATTCATGATATGCGCAGGGGGCTGTTCTCGCTCAAACCATTCTCCTTCCAGCCCAAAGATTTACTGAAGCAAGCGCGTAAAGAAATGCTGCCCCGCGCCGCCACGCAGGATCATCAGATTATCATGCTGGCCGATGATGACCTGCCTCAGATTTTTGCCGATGGCGAGCGCGCATTTACTATCTTATGCGACCTGCTGGACAACGCCATTCGCTACACGCCGGTCAGCGGTACTATCCGCCTAACCGCCGATTCGCTGGGGACGCATGTCCTGTTTTCCGTATCAGATACCGGCATCGGTCTCACCGAAGACGACATCGTACAAATCGGAACGCCCTTCTGGAGAGCAACGCACCAACCCATGGTGGCGAGGCAGCCCGGCGCGGGGCTTCGTCTGTTTCTCGTACGGCGGATGCTGGCGTTGGTGGGCGGCGAGTTTTTTATCAGCGGCGAACCAGCGCTGGGCAGCAGCTTCAGCTTTACGCTTCCCGTCTTAAAAACTTGAGTCACGCGAAACCTTAGCGCCTAAACCCCCGCTTTCAAGGGGTTTCTCTTACCTAATTTTCACTTTACATATTTTGTAATATATGCTAAGATGAACACTGTTTCCCGACCGCATAAGCGGTTCAACCTTGGTTCTAAGGCACAGCGCGCGCTGTGTCTTTTCTTATTTTGATGAACGGTTTTACGCTTTTTTGAAGGAGCGGCAGTAGAAATGAGCCAGCCTAATTACCTCACTGCTGAGGGTCTCAAGGAACTTGAAAATCGCTTGAAATTCCTCAAGGAGACTCGTCGCCCCGAAGTTGCTGACCGCTTACGTCAGGCGCTTGATGAAGGCGGCGATCTCACTGAAAATGCAGAATATGAAGACGCCAAAAATGAACAGGCGTTTGTGGAAGGCGAAATCATACGCCTTGATAATATCCTCACCAGCGCTCAGGTGATTGAAATTCCTAAGGGCAAGAAGGATGCCGTCTCTATTGGCACCTTCGTAACTGTCATCGAGCTGGGTACCACCACCAAGGAAGTCTATCATCTGGTCGGTTCGGCAGAGGCCAACCCCGCCGATGGCAAGATCTCTATCGAAAGCCCTTTGGGCAAAGCCTTGTTGGGAACAAAGGTAGGCGAAAAGGTGCGCATCAACGCGCCCGGTGGCGAGATCACCTTCACGATCAAAGCGATTGGCTAAAGCGCTCGCTTAAACCGTCAAGTTGAAGCCTCGCCTCGTGCGAGGCTTTTTAATTCGTTTATAATCGTGCGCGCATTATCGTGTTCCACCTCAGGAAAATGTAGGGGCGCAGCGCGCTGCGTCCGATTGCGACAATATACTTTCAATCGCGCATCAGGAGAAATCAGCAAACATGTGGCAGCCTAACCGCCTCGAACAGGAACGCCTCGATAAGCTCAACCAGATAGAAGCGCGCGGCATTGATGCCTATCCCGCGCGCGTTCATCGCACCCACAGCGCACAAGACGCCATTGCCGCCTACGAATCCGCAGAGCAAGCCGCGAATGGTGGCGATCCAGCCCCTGTAGAAGTGACGGTAGCCGGTCGCATTCGCCGCTTCAATGTCAAAGGCAAAGTGTCCTTTATGCACATCGAAGATCAAAGCGGCAGAATCCAGCTTTTTCTGCGCATCAACGATATGGATGAAGCGGTCTATAGTCTGGTGCAGGAACACTTGATTGATAACGATGATTTCGTACAGGCCACTGGCATCATGATGCGCACTAAAGCCGGAGAAATCAGCGTGCGAGTGAACGATCTCACGCTTCTGGCAAAATCTCTCAGCCCGCTGCCCGTCGTCAAACAGCAAAAGCTGGAAGATGGCACAGTACGTGAATTTGGCGAGTTTAGCAACGTAGAAACCCGTTACCGCCAGCGTTATGCCGATCTCGCCGTCAACACTGACGTGCGCGATACCTTCGTTCAGCGCGCACAAATTATCCGCGCCATACGTGAGGTCATGGACAATGAAGGCATGCTTGAGGTCGAAACCCCGATTCTCCAGTCGGTCTATGGTGGCGCAGCAGCCCGCCCCTTCACCACCCATCACAACCAGCTCAAACAGGATTTATACCTGCGCGTCAGCTTCGAGCTGTATTTGAAGCGCCTGCTCGTCGGTGGCTATCGCGGCGTTTACGAAATTGGCCGCGATTTCCGCAACGAAGGCGTCAGCTTCAAACATAACCCTGAATTCACCATGCTTGAATTCTATAAAGCCTATATTGATTACAACGGAGTCATGGAAATCACCGAGCGCATGTTAGAAGCCGTCGCCACCGCCATTCACGGTAGGCCGGAAGCGCCGTTTCGCGATCATCTGATCAATTACGCCGCGCCATGGCCGCGAATCACCATGCGCGAAGCCATCCTCAAAGAGACCGGCATTGACTATATGCAATATCCTGATTCCCCCTCGCTGGAAGCCAAAATCCGCGAATTTGGCGGCAGTGTCGCAACCGGCCAACCATGGGGCAAATTGGTCGAACATCTACTAGGCGAATATGTTGAGAAAAAGCTGATCCAGCCCACTTTCATCATTGATTATCCGCGCGATATTTCGCCCTTTGCCAAGAAGGTGACCTACGACGAGATGCACGTCGAGCGTTTCGAGTTCTATATCGCTGGTATGGAGATGGGTAACGCCTTCACAGAACTCAACGATCCCCGCGATCAGGAAGCCCGCTTTTTGGAGATGGCGCGCACATTTCGCCCCGAAGATGACGATGCCGCGCCTATTGATGAAGATTACCTACAGGCCATGCGCTACGGCATGCCCCCCAATGGCGGCTTTGGTATGGGCATAGACCGGCTAGTCATGCTCATCACCAACCAGCACACGATTCGCGATGTGCTGCTTTATCCGCATCTGCGCAGCGCGAAAGATAATGAGGAAAGTTCGATCTTCGAGTCATAATCGGTAGGATGCTGGGTTTGGGTACGAAGGGCGCGATCAACTGCGCCCTTCGCGCAAAAAGCGTCAATCCTTCTGATTTCTCCACACTGCTTGTGTAAAATTCCCGCGTACAATACGATTATTGACAGCATCAAAAACCATCCCTGCCTCTTTCCCTTGCTCTCCATTGTACGGAGGGGGGCGCAAGGGGCGGCGAGTGCTTCATCATTCATCCACCTGATCGGAGTGCCGAATGAGTTCCAATCACGGGCTGCCCGCACCGGCCATCCTCGAAAGCATGAGCCATGGCGTGCTGGTCTTTGACCAGAGCAACCAACTTGTGATGGAAAATCAAGCGGCTGCTGCCATCCTCGGCGGTGACCTCAAAATCATTCGCGCCGAAGGTTGGAAAGCTGCCGCTGCGCTCTTCAGCCCGCGTGGAAATAATCCCGATCAGACGCTGGATGCTGTGCGTGATCGCGCCCTCTCTTACCGCAAGCCAGAACGTTTCCTCGCCTCCCGCGCTGGCGATTTTCTAACCTGCTATGCCAGCCCGATTGACTTCGGCAGCGGGCAGATCTACACCATGATCACCCTTGAAATGCCTGATTGGTCAGCAGTCACCGAGTTATTTGACAAATATCTGGCCGAAGTGCGTGATAATGTCGAAACCACTCGCGGCCATGCCGATCTGATCCTCAACAGCCTGAAGCGCCCCAAGCCTAATGAAAGTGTGGAACAGCTTGGCCGACGTATTAGCGGTTTCGCCCGCCTAATTCAAACGCATATGCACCGTTTAGGCCGCCTCACGCAGATGATGGAACGGATGGAGCGCATCCGTACCAATAACATTAAAGAACAATCGCTTTCAGAGCGCCGCCGGATCGTCCTTAGTGATTTTATGGAAGACTTCGTTGAGGGGTTGAGCGAAGAACGGCTGCTCGATCCTGAAACTGAAACCCACGACTATCGCAGCCGCCTGCATTTCGATGTGCCTGATGATATTGCGATCTACGCCGCGCCGGGGCAGCTTTCCGCCGTATTGCGAGACATGCTGCGCAATGCTATCATGTACAGTATGGTCGCCACGCCCATCACCATCTCGGCACGCGCCGATGAATGGTTCGCTCAAATCAATATGACCGATGAGGGTTATGGGATTCGAGCCAGCGAATCGGAGCGTATTTTTGCCTCTTTCCAGCGCGCCCGTCAGCCGCAAATCATGGGCGAGTTTGGCTATGGTTTAAGCCTATACTTATGCAAGCACGAGGTAGAAGCGATGAATGGCCGTCTGTGGTTTGAAAGCGATGAGGGTGTAGGGACAACCTTTAGCATAAAATTGCCCCTGTGGGCAGACGACTCTACTTCCTCTCATAGCGAAGACGCTTCCTCTTGAAACCAGCCGCTGTCATTTCTGCGCCTCTCGCCGGTTTTGGGAGAGGCGCTTTTGTTTCCAGATCGCTTATCATAGAGCAGACCTGTGCTTGAGTCGGAAAATGCTGTTTATCTGGGGATGCGCCTCAATGCGCTCGTCACCTAAAGCCACATAATCTGAATTTAGGATAAACGCCATGACTGAATTTCTACAATCGCTAACCCCTGAATTTTTCAACGCTGTGATCATAGGGGTCATAATCATCGGCGGTGCTATGGCGGCAGTTCGCCTGTATCAAGATTTCACCCGCCCGCTGCCTGATCAACGCCCCACCCCGCCGCCGCAAAAGGATGCCAAACCATGATTGATATTGCCCTGATTCGTGATAATCCTGAATGGGTCAAGCAGCAGCTCGCCAAACTGAACGATCCCGCCGCATTGGAACGTGTAGATACCATCGTCACTCTGGATCAGCGCCGCCGCGCCCTGCTCGGCCAAGCTGAATCGGTTCAATCGGCGCGCAATAAGCTCAACAAAGCTGTCGGTATGCTGCGCGGCAATAAACAGTTAGACGACGCCCAAAAAGGAAGATTGGCTGCTGCCGCCGCCCAAGCCATCGCCGCTGGCGACTACGAACGCGCCGCCGCCGCCCTGAGTGGCTTGCCCGGCGAAGCGCCCGAAGCCGATGCCGATGCGCTGAACAAACTCATGGCCTCGCTTGGCAGCATCGGCGCCAGCGTTGAACATCTCAACGAAGAAATCAAAATTGTCGAAGAACGCCTAAATGAGCAAATGTTGTGGCTGCCCAATCTGCCCCATGAAAGCGTGCCGGTATTCGACAGCGAAGAGCACAATATCGCCTGGCCGCAGGAAGGCACGCTCCGCGAGTTTGATTTCGAGCCGAAAGCTCACTGGGATCTTGGCCCCACGCTCGGCATCATTGATTTTGAGCGCGGCGTGAAAATTTCTGGTACACGTGGCTATGTGCTGGCTGGCATGGGTGCGCGGTTACAACGGGCATTGATCAGTTTCTTCCTAGATCGCGCGCGCGAAAAGGGTTTCACCGAACTCTATGTGCCGTACCTCGTCAAAGAAGAGATGATGTATGGCGCAGGTCAATTCCCCAAATTCCGCGATACCGTATATTTCGACGCTGATGCTAATGTTTACATGCTGCCCACTGCCGAAGTTGCGATTACCAATCTTCACCGTGACGAAATTTTGGACGAATCGCAGCTTCCCTTGAATTATGTGGCGCATACCCCTTGTTTCCGCCGTGAAAAGATCAGCGCCGGGCGTGACGTGCGCGGAATCAAGCGCGTGCATCAATTTGAAAAAGTTGAGATGTACAAGTTCACGTCCCCAGAAACCAGCTACGCCGAACTCGAATCGCTGGTTGAAGCTGCCAGCGACCTGCTGCGCGAACTTCAGCTTCCCTTCCGCCGTCTAGAAATCGTGACTGGCGATCTTGGCTTCAGCGCCAGCAAAAAATATGATCTCGAAGTCTGGTCGCCTGGCTGTAAAGAGTGGCTGGAAGTCAGCAGTTGCAGCAACACCGAAGAATTTCAAGCCCGTCGCGCCAACATTAAGTATCGAAGCGCCGAAGGCAAAAAGACGCGCTTCGTACATACGCTCAACGGCAGCGGCTTAGCCACCCCCCGCGTGCTCATCGCCATCCTTGAAAATTACCAGCAGGCTGATGGCCGCGTGATCGTACCCGAAGTCTTGCGCCCCTATCTTGGCGCAGATATCATCGCCGCGCCGTAAACAACCCCAAAATGGAAGTAGGGGCGCACAACGCCCCTATATAGTTCCATATTATTCCCCTGGGGGCGCCGCATACGGCGCCCAATTTAGGGCGAATATGCAGGATTTCCTTACAAATCCATTGCGATAATCCCGTATATATATCTCAAAGTCCCTCGCCGCGCCTGCATGGGCGCGAAATTTCCCTATCGGTACGCCACATTTGCCAGAGAACACCTCGCCCACGCCCGCACCGATGCATCATGATGTCGCAGATTCGCCTCTAAAATCTGCTTACCCTGCTCGCCAAAATCTGCCGCCAGCCCCATCGCCGCAATATAGTTGATCTGTTCGTCCAGCTTCTCGGTGCTGCAAATCGCCGCTAGTATCTCCAACGCCGCTGCGTCCGCCAGCAAACACAACGACCATACCGCGCTGTGCCGCATCTCCCACGCCGGATCGCGGGTCAGGCTGGTCAATGCGCCTACCGATTCCAGATCACGCAGCTTACCCAGCGCAATCGCCGCCCGCCACCGGCTCTCCAGATCCCCCCCCTGCGTCACCGTCATCTGCCGTAGGGCTGGCAGGTCATCTATGCCAGCGGCAAGCAGGCGGCTTTCGTCTTTTAGGCGTTTGCCAATATCCACGTGCTGTGTCACTGCCAGAAATGCTGGCGGGTAGCCATGATCGAAAGTCATCCCCTCACCTCCAGCCTATTAACGATAGAGCATATAGGTTTCCATGAAGCGAAGCGCAGCCCGATAAAAATGCTCAATCGTATCCGGCTCGCGCCAGCCATGCCCCTCTCCCGCATATACATGATATTCATAGGGAATGCCGCGCACTTTTAGCACATCCACAATCGCATCGCTCTGCGCCTGCGGCACGACGTTATCTTCGTCGCCTTGAAACAGGATCACCGGATCCACGATCTTATCGGCATGAAATAACGGTGAGCGATCCCGATAAACCGCCGCTGCTTCCGGCAAATGACCAAGCAGCGTATAGCTGTACTGCGACTCGAATTTGAACTCAGATGCGCTCACCAACGTGAATTGATTACTGACTCCGTACAGGCACACCCCCGCGCTCCAGAAACCCGGCATATCCACCAGCGATTGCAGCACCGTATAACCGCCCGCACTGC
>DAOTUZ010000119.1:0-17864 GCA_034437295.1 Anaerolineae bacterium
CCTTCGATGGTGCGAAAGTATCTAACGACAGCCTGTACAACTTCTTCGCCAACCTGATACCGCGCCGGGCCAATAGATGGGCCGATTCCAGCCAGAATATTTGAGGGCTTGCTGCCAAGCATTTGTACCATTCCCCTCACAGTAGCCGCAGCGATGCCCTGTACAGTGCCTCGCCAGCCCGCATGTGCAATCGCTATCGCGCCTGCAACAGGATCGACCAGCAATATGGGCGTACAGTCCGCAAAACGCATTGTCAGGGGCATATCCATCTGATTGGTGATCAGCGCGTCTGCGGCACCCAACCACCGTCGATTGCGTGCCGGACGCTTTGCCAGTACCACTTCGGCGCTGTGAATTTGCCACACGCTGCACGCTCGCTCTCCGCGCACATTGCATGCAGCATACATACGTTCGTGGTTGATACGCACATTCTCAGGAGTATCCCCTACATTACCGCCCATATTCAAAGCGGCAAACGGGCCGTCGCTCACGCCGCCAATTCGTGTAAACACGCCATGTTTGACGGGAAGCTGCTGCCATCCTTCAAATTGATAAAACACCAAACTATCACGCTCGACGCGCTTCACATTCACATTCCTGAAATCAACATGGCTAAACCCGGATTATAATCATGTCTGGCAGCACGTTCGATAGCCATAATTTGCAGAATGGTGGCTCCGCATGCGAAATTTAGATACTTTGTGTGGGCGATACGGCGCTATAATCATGTCAGCTTTGCGCAATTTGTCTCATCACAGGGTCTCTTGTGATCAAAAGCATAGTCTGAGCCGGTATGGACAATAATTTTCTCACCCGCCGTTATGATCAGATATCTATCATGATCGTAGAAGATCATCCATTATTCCGGGACGGTCTCAATGCAGCCATGTCGCTGGAAGACGATCTGGTTGTGATCGGCGCCTATGCAGACGGCGAAATTGCGCTGAATATGGCGCAGCAGTTTCGCCCGGATGTCGTGCTGGTAGATGTGAATCTGCCCTCAATGAATGGCCTTCAAGTGACCCGCCTGTTGAAAGCGCAATCTCCGGAAACTGCTGTAGTGGTCTTGACTGCGTACCACGATTCTGAACAAGTGCTGCATGCAATGCGTGCTGGCGCCTCTGCATATTGCCCTAAAGATATTACCCCTACCGATCTCATCGAGATCATACGGGCCGCAGCCGCTGGTTATTACATCGTGGGTACCCAGAAATTGGACGGCGAGGCGCTGCAAAAGTGGATTAACCGCGGTGTGGAGGCGATTTCCCCATATGTACTCGATCCCAATGAGCATTATTCTCCCCTCAGCCCACGCGAAATGGAAATTTTGCAATTTGTGACCAATGGAATGAGCAATAAAGAAATTGCCATTCGATTACGAATCAGCCAGCAAACCGTCAAAAATCATATGACATCAATTTTGAAAAAATTAAATGTGCAGGATCGTACACAGGCGGCTGTCGCCTCACTCCGTCACGGATGGGTGCGCCTACAAATCGATCCTTCTGAACTACACCTGCCCGATATAGAAGATGACGAATAAGGGAGTTTTACCCAATGGATGCTTTCCGCGCAGACAGCCGCTCACGCGATGAATTAATTGAACTGATCATGCAAGAAATGAAGCGTGTTCGCGAGAAATTAACCGAACTCAAGGTGCAGATTGACCAGACACAAATCGTAGTTGACCGCGAACAGCAGCGCAGCACCGACGTCATTACTGAGTTACGTTATATTCAAGATAATATAGACACTATGCCTCGCCAAGATATTCGCGCGAAGTATGACGACGCGCTAGATGTTCGTAATCGTCTTTCGACGATGCGCGGTCAGCTTGAAAAATTCCAGAGTACCCGTGAACACTTAGAACGCGAGCAAAGCGTACTTTCAGGCGTACTCAACCGTCTACAGGGAATTGACGCGCTTCCGGCGAGCGGCTCCGTTGAGGTTGAGGGTGCGGGGGGGAAAGGTGCGCTCAATATCGTTCGCATCATCACCGCGCAGGAAGAGGAGCGCCAGCGTCTTGCCCGCCAGATGCACGACGGCCCGGCGCAATCACTCACCAATTTCATCCTGCAAACCGAAATTTGTCAGCGGCTATTTGACCGCAACCCTCAACGCGCCGCTGAGGAACTCGACAATCTCAAAAACGTCGCCAGCATCACCTTCCAGAAAGTGCGCGATTTCATTTTCGACCTGCGCCCGATGATGTTGGATGACCTTGGCGTCATCCCAACAGTTCGCCGCTATGTGGACTCCTACAAAGAAAAAAATGATATTGAAGTCCGGTTGGAAATTACGGGTGAAGAGCGCCGCCTGCAAACCCACCGCGAAGTGATGATATTTCGCAGTATTCAGGAATTGATGGGGCAGGCGCGCGATTATGCCAACGCCTCAAAAATTGAAATCAAGCTGGATATGTCTGGCTCTCCCATCCGTATTCAAGTTGAAGATAATGGTCGTGGTTTTAACGCTGAAGAGGCATTTACCGCCTCAGAGGAGCATGTTCAGGATCCGCGTATCCAAGCATTAGGCACACTGCGCGAACGTTTTGAGCTTGTTGGCGGAAAAGCCTCAATCATGAGCAATGAAACCGATAGCACCTCCATCAGAATGGAATTGCCTGACAGTGATTAAGCCTATGGCTAATGCTTAATGGAGATGAATGCGAATATCTTAAGCATTCTTCGGGTCAAGCGTACTTTCTTCTTGTTTGACATTCGGTGTGCATCGCTTACACTAAATGAAGCAGTTGTAATCTAAATGTAAAAATTTCACTTACTGGCACTACCGCTCATTCGACGGAGGCTATTTCATGAATCGAACCCGTTTAATGCTCCTTCTGCTTATCCTGATCCTGCTGATTGTTGTCGTGGTCGTGGTCGTGCTGCCAATGCTTAATCCACCACCTGCAACCACCACCACAACAGACTCGTCAGGGACGCCGCAGCAGGTGGTTCAAGCGCCGGAAGAAACACCTCTTCCGACCGCGACGCCGCTGACCTTCATTGACATCGTGATCGCAACGCAAGAACTTTCGCGTGGAACGGTAATCCCGCCAAACGCGGTCACGCTGCGCCCCTTCCCTGAACAGTCGGTACCGTTCAATGCCATCACCAATCTTGAAGATGTGATCGGCAAAACAGCACGTACCGATATTTATCGGGAAGAACCGATACTCTCCAGCATGGTAGTGGATAATTTCCAGAGTCTGGCGCGTGTGGGTTCGGATGCAGCAGCAATAATGCCCAGCGGCCTTGTGGGTATTGGGTTACCAATGGATCGCCTGACCAGCGGGGGCTATGCCCTTCAGGATGGTGACCGTGTAGACCTGATCATCTCGCTGCTGTTCGTTGATGTGGATGAAGTTTTCAATACCATCACCCCAAACTTACTGACTCTCTATACAATTCTTGAGGATGGTTCAATCGAACTACAAGAGGGTATTGAAGGTCGTTTGGACAGCACATCCATTGGGCCGGTGGTTGTGGGGCCGTCAGAACGCCAACGCCCACGATTGGTTACCCAAATGACCATACAAGATGCTTTGGTAGTACACGTAGGTAACTTCCCGCCAGATGGCCGCTTTATCGGCGTCCCGCCCACCCCAACACCTGCGCCAGTAGAAGAAGAAACAGGTGAAGGCACGCCCGTTCCGCCAACAGCGACACCAGCCCGTCCGGATATTGTCTTCCTCGGCGTATCGCCGCAGGATGCAGTTCTGCTGACGTGGTTTATCGAAGCCAAAGTTCCCGTCACCCTAGCGCTGCGTTCAGTGAATGACACAGCCCGTACACCGACAACCGATGTCTCACTTGATTACATCATGTCCACCTACGGCATTGATTTACCACCGCGAGCGCCATTCTCGATTGAACCGGCCATTCGCAGTATTCGTCAATTGCAGTTGACCGACCAGATAACGTTCCAGGTCGGCTCGCCATAGCATGATAGGGGCAGGGCAAAATGCCCTGCCCCTCACGTTTAACATATAGTCATATAAAGGTATACACAGCTACATGGGTAGTTCATGATGATGAATAGAGGCGGCTCAAACGAGCGTGACATAATTAGCATCCTGCTCGTTGATGATATTCCTGAAACACGTGAAAACATCAAAAAGTTGTTGGCATTTGAAGATCATGAATTTAAGGTTGTAGGGTCTGTAGGTACGGGCCGTGACGCCATAAAATCTGCACTAGAGCACCATCCTGACATCATTATCATGGACATCAACATGCCTGATATGGATGGTATTCAAGCAACCAATGAGATCACAAAACTAGTTCCAGCATCTGCAGTAATTATGATGTCAGTACAAACTGATGCTGATTATCTAAAAAAGGCGATGCAGGCCGGGGCGCGCTACTTCTTAAGCAAGCCAGTATCCCCTGACGAACTTTACGGCACAATCCGCGAAGTATATAAGAACCACGCGCCGTTCAGGCAGCAGGCATATGCGATGACTATGCCGATAGATGCGCCTGTTCGCAAAGTCTCAGTCTCGGAAGATGGCAGTGTCCGCGCTGGTCAAGTGGTTGTTGTATACAGCCCGCAAGGTGGCGCGGGGGTAACAACCATTGCAACGAATCTTGCCAGCGGATTGATGAAGAAGAATATCAAGGTACTGCTCGTTGATGCAGATGTACAGTTTGGTGACGTCGGTGTATTCCTGAAATTACAATCGCAGTCCACCTTAGTTGACCTGATCCCTAAAGTTGAAGATCTCGACACCGACTTTTTCGACAGCGTAGTTTCTACCCACGAAAGCGGTTTGAAAGTACTGCTTGGCCCGATGCGACCGGAGTTTGCTGAAGAAGTAGAGTCAAACCCTAAAGCCATCGCCAGCATCATTGAGAAGATCGCCAGTGGCTATGACTTCATCGTTGTAGATACAAGCCGCCGGGTAGACGAACTTCTGCTTTCGCTCACAGACATTGCTGATAAAGTCGTGCTCGTTTCGACACCTACCCTTTCTGGCGTCAAAAACGCCAAGTTTGTACTCGATTTATTCGATAAGATGAGTTACGCCCCGGACAAAACCATTTTCGTTCTTAATCGTGTTGAGGACGAGCGCAGTCGTAACCGTGTTACGATTGCCAATGATGCCATTGAACGTCATCTAAAGCGGAAGATTGAAGCCAAAATCCCTGTGAATGAGGCTGTTATCCTCTCGGCAGTGAATCGGGGGGTGCCAGTTGTTGCCAACCAAAGAGATCGAATGAAGTCTCCCATCAAAGAGTTAATGGATCTGGCTGATTACATCTTCAATAAATTGATAGCAGATACAACCAGCGAAGATGAAGATAAATCGTCACAGAACACGCAGAAAAAGAGTGGTATTGGACTGCGGCTTGGTAAAAGCTAATTGACGCAAATCTTGCTTGTGACATATCGTATGAATAAAGGACTCATTCCTTTCTAAAGGGAGAAACAACCCATGTCATTGCTAAACCGAATACAAAAGGGCGGCAGCGGGAATGGGGGCGATGCATCACAGAATCGCGGCGAAGGTAGTGACTCCGGTCAAGGGGAAGATCCTTCACGGCTAGCAGCAATGCGCTCAAGGCAGGCAGCTGTTGCAGGTCGCCCCGGGGTTCGTTCCGATAACAGCTATATGGATCTCAAATCTCGCGTTCAGGGACGTTTGCTGACTGAGATTGATCAGTCCATGGATCTCTCTCGTAAGAATGAAGTGCGCGCCCATATCCAGGAACTCTTCAATGCCATCCTTGCCGAAGAAAGCATGGTACTGGCGCGTGCTGAACGGGAGCGGTTATTCGAGCAAATTGTTGCCGAAATCTTAGGGTTTGGCCCGCTTGAACCGCTTCTAGCCGATGACAGCATCACTGAAATCATGGTCAACGGCCCCAAAAACATCTTCATTGAGCGGAAAGGCGTCCTTTCTCGCGCTAACGTCAGCTTTGAAGATGATGATCACGTACTCCGCATCCTGGATCGTATCGTCGCCCCACTGGGTCGGCGCATTGATGAAAGTCAGCCAATGGTAGATGCCCGTTTACCAGATGGTTCTCGTGTCAACGCCATTATTCGCCCGGTATCACTGGTAGGCCCAACTGTCACCATTCGTAAATTCTTCAAGAAACCTCTCACCGTCGAAGATCTAATCCGTTTTGGTTCTATCACGAAAGAAATCGTTGAGTTCATGCGCGCCTGTATTATTTCACGCTTGAACTTTATCGTCTCTGGCGGTACTGGTTCCGGAAAAACCACCCTGCTAAACGTACTTTCCAGCTTTATCCCGAACGATGAGCGTATTGTCACCATTGAAAATGCGGCTGAGCTTCAACTGCGTCAGGAACATGTCGTTACGCTGGAAAGCCGCCCTCCGAATATTGAAGGCAAAGGGCAGATTACAATTCAAGACCTTGTCGTTAACTCTCTACGTATGCGCCCTGATCGCATCGTAGTGGGTGAGTGCCGCTCAGGTGAAGCGCTGGACATGCTTCAGGCAATGAACACCGGCCACGATGGTTCATTGACCACGCTGCACTCTAACAGCCCTCGCGATACCATCGCCCGTCTTGAAGTCATGTGCTTAATGGCCGGTATGGATTTGCCAATACGCGCTATTCGTGAACAAATTGCCAGCGCGGTAGATGGCGTTTGTCATCAGGAACGTTTGCGCGATGGTACCCGTAAAGTCGTCAAGATCACCGAAGTACAGGGCATGGAAGGCGATATGATCACCATGTCCGATATTTTCGAGTATGAGCAAACTGGCGTCGAAGGCGGAAAAATCGTGGGCCGTATTCGCCCAACAGGAATCCGCCCCAAATTTACAGATCGCATCGAAGCCGCCGGTATCTATCTACCACCATCCGTCTTTGGTGTTGGCCGCTCTTACTAGACAACTGGAGATTCGCGCGCTATGTCGGGACCTCAATTACTAGTCATTGGTATCGCAGTCGTCGCAGCTGTCATTATCATCCTGTGGGGCATCTACAGCGTTCGCACTGAGAAGGATATCATTGAGGAACGTCTTGGTCGCTACGAGGAAAATCAGCAGTTCACACTTGATCTAAGCGATGACGATGAGAGCAATGAAGAGTCGGGTCGAAGAAGCGTAATCCGTGATCGGCTTGATAAAATTGTTGCCGATAAACCCTTCGCCCAACGCTGGCGCACGGCGCTATCCCGCGCAGATCTGAAGCTAACCGTTGCTGAATACGCTGCGCTACATGTCATCAGCATGTTCGCATTTTTCTTCATTGGCTATTTTGTGCTTTTCGGCCAGCAAATCGTGATGGGTATTGTGGCGGGATTTGTTGGCTTTTTCTTCCCACGCATCGTAGTTTCACGGAAAATTCAATCACGCCTGATCAAGTTTGAGAACCAGCTTCCAGATACACTAGGATTGTGGGTCAATGCGTTGCGCTCTGGCTACAGCGTTCTTCAGTCTATGGAAGCAATTTCACGCGATGCGCCTGAACCGACCTCAGCAGAATTCAAGCGCGTTGTGCAAGAAGTGCAGCTCGGCATCGATCAGGAAGATGCTCTGGCGCATATGCTCAATCGTGTTGAAAGTGACGACCTCGATCTGGTGATCACGGCAGTCAATATCCAACGCGAGGTGGGCGGTAATCTCGCAGAGATTCTAGATGTCATCGGACATACGATCCGTGAGCGTATCAAACTCAAAGGCGAGATCCGTGTGTTAACGGCACAGGGACGCATTACCGGTTATCTAATCAGCGGCCTTCCGATTATCCTTGCGCTCTTCCTTTACACCATTAATCCTGATTACATGTCGAATCTGTTCGAGAACCGATCCTGTGGCTGGCCCATGCTTGGCATCGGTTTGGCCTTAATCGGTATCGGTATGGCAATTATTCAGAAAATTGTCGATATCGAAATTTAGAGGCGCATTACGATGAATCCTACTCTTGTACTGATTATTGCAGTTGTCGTTATGGTTGTGGTAGTCGCTCTTGTCTATATCGGCATGCGCGATGATCGCGGGCGCGATCCACTTCAAGAACGACTCGCTCAATATGACGATAAAGAATTGCCTGCGTCACTGGAAGAAATTGAGCTTTCACTGTCCTTCCGCGATCGCATTATCGTCCCAACAATGCGTAAAATCGCAGATATCACCACTAAGTTCACGCCGCAAAAGCAGATCGAAGAAACCCGACACAAACTTGAACTTGCGGGTATGACCATGGAACCGGGGGCGTTCTTTGGTATGCGTATCGCGCTTACGATCATTCTCACGCTGCTCGGTTTCCTCATCTTCTTCTTGAACTCGCCTAACACAGCAAAAACCACCGCCCTACTCTATACGTTGGGGTTCGCTGCCCTTGGCTACTTTTTCCCGCAAATGTGGCTTTCCAGCCGAATCTCTCGCCGCCAGAACAACATCATCAAAGCACTGCCTGACGCGCTCGATCTGCTGGTGATTTGCGTTGAGGCGGGACTCGGTTTTGATATGGCTATGGGCAAAGTTTATGAAAAATGGGATAACGATCTCTCCATTGCCTTTGGCCGTGTTTTGCGAGAAATTCAATTAGGCAAGATTCGCCGCGAGGCACTGCGCGACATGGCGCGGCGTATGGATGTGCCAGATGTCACCGCGTTTGTTGCCGCCATTATTCAAGCGGATCAGCTCGGTGTGAGCATGTCAAAAATCTTGCGCGTACAATCCGACCAGATGCGCACAAAACGCCGTCAGCGCGCACAGGA
Source organism: Anaerolineae bacterium (assembly GCA_034437295.1). Lineage (GTDB taxonomy): Bacteria > Chloroflexota > Anaerolineae > Aggregatilineales > Phototrophicaceae > Flexifilum. The sequence goes on from DAOTUZ010000119.1 coordinate 8,707, forward strand.
AAAAGCACATCAGGCGCCGGTAAAAATGATGATCCCGATGGTGTTCCTGATCTTCCCGTCGCTGTGGATTGTATTACTTGGCCCTTCCCTGATCGTTCTCATGAACAGTCAGGAAGCCAACGCCGTATTCTAAGATAGGCCGATATCTCGATGGCAAACGACACTATAGGAGAAGCTCGGCAAAATACCGGGCTTCTTTCATACCATGAACCTCATTCCACATGATTCGCCACCTATTATCGTCAACGCTAGATTTGCTTTATCCCCCACGTTGTGGCGTGTGCAATAGGATTGATACCCATTTATGCCTGCCTTGCGCTGCTTTGCTTGCAGAACATCAGCCAATCGTCTATCAAAAAACGCCGGAATTTTTGTCGGCCGTATGTGCTACAGCCATTCATCAAGGGGCTGTTCGTGATGCTGTCTTAGCATTGAAACAGGATAATCACGAGTCGCTGGTTGCCGCACTAGGAAAAAGATTAGTATCTGCCTTTATACAGCTTAGCTGGCCGGTGACTTGTATCATTCCTGTGCCTCTCCATGCCGCCAGAATCCGTGAGCGCGGCTATAATCAATCTGCATTGTTAGCCTGTTATCTCGGAGCATTAACAGGACTACCCGTTATGCTGCACGCACTCTCGCGTGTTCGCGATACTGGTCATCAAGTTGGGCTGTCCGGTGATCAACGCCGTATGAATGTTCAGAGTGCGTTTATGGGCGATTCTTCGCTAATTAGCAATCACGAGGTATTATTAATTGACGATGTGTTTACCACCGGGGCAACGCTGCAAGCAAGTGCCGAAGCATTGCTGAAAGCCGGGGCAGCGCAGGCTTTTGGTCTCACAGTTACGGCAGCAGCTTTATAGGTCTGTGCTGCAACCAGGAGCTTGATATGAACATCCAAATTTACAGTAATAATTTCCGCGTCACTGATGAGATTGAAGCCTTCGCACACAAAAAGCTGGAAAAGCTGGATCGCTTTTTACCCAAAATAGCGGAAGTTCGGCTTGAGTTAGAGCGTGAGCATACCCGCCGCGGTGAAGATATCATCACCGCGCAAATAACAGTTCGTCATGAGCGCGGCGCTATTTTGCGTGCAGAAGAACGCCATCCTGCAGATCCTCAAACAGCCATCAATCTTGCAATTGACAAAATGTACAAGCAGATTGCCCGATTTAAGAGCAAGCGCAATCCTAAAGGACGAGAAAAATTCAGCGCGTCGATTGAAGAATTAAGCCTTGCCGAAGCCCTACCGCTTGAGGGCAACGCCAGCGCAGAAATCCGTTACGACGCCCTCGAAGATGCCGCTGAAACACCGGCTGTTGTACGCCACAAGGAAGTTCTCTTAACGCCAATGAGCGAAGCTGAAGCGATAGAGCAAATGGAGCTTCTCGGTCATACCTTCTTCCTCTTCCAAGAACCTAGCACCGAAGGCATTACCCTCCTTTATAGGCGGCGTGATGGTACCTACGGCATCTTAGAACCCAAAGTCCTATAATGGCGTAAACCATGCGGGCGATCCTGAGAGGATCGCCCGCTATTTTTTCAAGGTAAAGCGTGGCTAGTCCACATCCTTCGCAGCATTATGTATTTCTTAAACTCATACCAACCCATCAACAGACTTAAACGCAACCCATGAAGCCCATCCCGATAGCCATTTAGCGTGACAAAACGCCACCAGAATTGGCGAACCGGTTGCAAAATATAATTCTGTGGTTTCGGGCGAATATTTTGCTCATAAAGAATTTTCGCCTCAAACGCTGTGTAGCGCCGCTGCTTTTCAGCAAACTGCTGAACATTGTCATAGTTGTAATGAATCAGTGGGTTTTCCAGCGTTCCTTCCATCCCATCAAGAATTACAACTTCATGAACACGTTTTGACGGATCGTAGCGCGCGCTGCCTACTTTCAATAAACGGGTCTGGTAATCGGGATACCATCCAGCGCCCAGCGTTAACTTTCCGAAGATATAGTTATGCCTCGGTATCCGGTAACCAGCATAACCTTCCCGCCTCAAATTTTCACGTGCCTCAGCCGCTAACTCCGGCGTGATACGTTCATCGGCATCAACAAACAACACCCAACCGCCGCTTACGCTAGACAAAGCCGCATTACGCTGCCGGGCATAATCCTCAAATACATTTTGTATCACCGCTGCGCCAGCCGCTTGAGCAATCTCTATCGTGCGATCTGTGCTAAAAGAATCAAAAACGATGATCGCATCCGCGCTGCTAGCGCTCTTGATGCACTCGGCAATATGCTTTTCCTCATTACGTGTGAGAATTACAACTGTCAATTCAGGCATTTTGCGCTAGCGCAATCACTTGTTGGTAAGCGTCGGCCATCACATCAGCATCTTGACTAGTGCGATCTAGATTCCGCAGTTGACGTTTCATCCCTAGCACAATCAACCGCTTCGCCAGAAAGAACTTCCATGCTGAATAAAATTTTTGAAACAACAGTAGGCGGCTTGTCCACAAGCGTACTACTGTTTGCGGGCGTACCTGTCCTGTACTTTGCCCGCTCAGGTGAATCACGTGTGCTTGAGGCACACACATCACCTTATATCCAGACTGATAAATTCGCCATGCCCAGTCAATTTCCTCACAGAACATAAAATAGCGTTCGTCAAAAATACCGGTCGCTACAATGACATCACGACGCAGCATCATTGTTGCACCTAACACGCAGTCCACCTCAAACGGCTGTCCTGCAGCGTATAGTTCACGGGGATAGCGTCCGTTTAAGCGGCTTTCGTAGAATCTTCCCGGAACAGGGAACAACTCTCCCCATAACTGAAACAATCCGGGGAAGCCAAATGCGCTGTGTTGAAAACTGCCGTCCCCAAAAGTGAGCCGCGCTCCGACCAGCCCAAATTCCGGATCACTCATCAATGTATCGTATAGGGCGCGCGTCGCGCCCGGTTGGGTAATCGTATCCGGATTTAAGAGATAAACTGCCTGTGGAAGCGCCTTAAGGTCAGCGTGGCCGCTATCGAAGCCGATTGCCCGCAGCGCCAGATTATTCGCCTTCACAAAACCTAGATTTGTATTACTGGAAATCAGGTGGATTTCCGGGAATACGGTACTGATCGCCTCGAAGGTTCCATCTGATGAGGCATTGTCAACGACATAGATCGCATAATTTAGGCCGCCGGTTTTCAAATCGTCAATCAGGCTGTGCAGCGCCTGCAAAGTCAGTTCTCGTGTATTCCACGAAACGACGACCACTGCCAGATCAATCGCGGTCATGGCCTCGCAAGCGCCGCAAAATCAATTCCGGTACGCCCCAGAGTAGCTATCCAATCCTCAAGCGATTCGGCCTCAATCTCATTCATGGCGTCGGCTGTAAGCAGAGTTTCCAGCCACGTTCCGGCATCAAGTTGAGGAAGCGAAGTCTGAATATTTTCACGAATGCCAAGCGACACCTGCGCCGAAGCTACAAGAATGCCATACGGCACAATCATCGTGTCAGCCAACACCTCAATATTGAGCCGGCGGCCACGCTGTACATTCGAAAAATAGGCCGCGCTCAAGCCCGCCGCCTGGCAATCACCCTGATCAACTGCTTCCAGTAAGGCATCCATCGTTTCAAAGTCGGTAACAGAGTCTAAATCAGTTGTTGGATCAACACCATTCGCATGCATTAATAGTGAAGGCAGCAACCATGTCATACGATCATCATATGATATACGGCAGAATGTCGAGTCAGCCAGATGACGCATACTGTTAATGCCAGAGTCAGCATTCACGATGATCTGTATGGTTTCGCCAGTCGGTTCGTCGCTGTCCCGCTCTAGCTGCAGCAGCGGATAACCACAATTCAATGCGTTGGCCGCTGCATAAGCAAGGCCATCAAGCCATGCCATCACAGGAACACCTGAAGCCGCATCACAGATCTGGCGTATAATTTCTGCTGACGAATCAGCCAGTTCCGCTTCAACAACAAGGCCAAGCTGTTCATTAAAAGTGGTTTGTAATGCGTCTATCGCGCTGCCTAAAGCCGCTGCGCGAACGCCCTCAGGTTCCACAAGCAACATGCGTATAGGGCTGTCTGCCGAGCCGGGAACTGGCGTTTCCGTCAATGCAGGCAGAGGCGTCGAACGCGGAGTATAAGTCGCTGTCGGCTGTGAGGTTGGGCCACCCGCCCCACCCCGGCGGCATCCGGATAACACCATTATCGAAAGCAGCGCGAGCGCTAGGCTAATGAATAAATACTGCCGGCGAATAACACACCTTCCTTGGCAACATCCAGCGGCAAAATGCCAATATCCCAATCGTAACGGCATTTCGCTTGCTGAACAATTCAGGCCGTCTTAATTGTCACTTTGTTCCTCGGATGGATCGACCAGCAGAATACTCCGTGGCCCCACATTAATATTCATCGTCGTCGTTCCCACATCCTCGTGAATTAAGCCAGCCCAGCAGTTCTGCGGGTTACGCGCTTCGATTTCGCTCATCCGTACCGCGCCCCACACCACCGCGCGTGCGCCCGGCGGCAGATAGTAATACACGATATCTTCATTCAAAGGATCGGTAACTTGCACCAGATCATCATCTGTACCTAGTCGCCAGCGCCACGGGTAATCGCTGGCCGCAGTATCGCAGTCAATGCCCACACGCCACGCCCCCGATTCATCTGCCTCGCCAAATGCAGATGCCCGCTGCGTCCAATCGTATACCGTACCGGGCGGCGAACCATGGGTACGAATTGGCGTTTCGCTGTAATTTTCAACGGTCAGTTGAAACACCAACATATCGCCCACCCACATGGTAATTGAATTTGTAGAAAGCCCCACCGGATCCTGCGGCTGCGGAATCAGTTCACCACGTTCGCCGGCGCTAGTGAAATAAGCATCATCATAGGCCGCCGCCTCAAAGATCACTGTCGCACCACTGGGCTGCGGCACAATTTGCGCTTGTGGCTTACCGCCATCTTGAATAGTAATTGTAGCTGTACGCTGCACCTGCTGCCCTGCCGCATCTTGAGCCAGTGCCACGAGCGTATATTCGCCATCAGCGGGTGGGTCTGCACCCAGATCAACGCCGCCATCATAGTCATACAAATGGCGCAGCGCCGGAAGATCAGGATTTAACCCCTCGATGCGTTCAGGAATAAAAATCGGTTCCATACCGTCGCGTATCAAATAAACCTGAAGGTCGGCAGATTTACTCAACCCAACGTTAATCGCTGTACGATCACTGATGCCGTCCTGATTCGGCGTAAAGTGCTGCGGGAATACGGTGAATTCAGGAATCTCAGGAAGTGCGCCCTCCCCATTCTCCAGCGTCAGCAAACCTGTCAGTTCCTGCAATTCGCCATCATCACCCACCGCTGATAAACGCCACGTATATGTACCGTCGGGCATCAGGCGGCGCAGCACCTCTCCCTGTATCGTCTCACCCTCATTGGTATACCCATCGACCACGCCGCTAAACAAAACGCTGTACTCGCCTGCGGTTCGCGGCTGATCCTGTCGGTAGCTGAATATCACCCCGTCTTCATTCTCAAAGATCAGTGAAATATTAGCAGTGCGCGACAACTCATATGCGAACAACGTAATATCATCATCACCATCAGCATTAGGTGAAATAATGGCGGGTGCAAAGCTAGCAGCAAGCAGTAAAGGTTGTGGTGGTTTGATCAACACAAGCCCAATAATCACGACCACTACCAGCGCAGCCAGTGCTGCGCCAATCACCCATTTCCAAGACAGTTTCATGAATGCCCCTTCACCACCACTGTTATCCCTAATGCATATTTCCACATCGGGCAAAATTTCACTGCGGTCTATCTACAACCCGCGCCACAAACAGCCATCTGCATGTGGAGTAATTATCTACTGGTCTTTACCGGCTAGTCTAAACAACCACCTGACCAATCACCAGATGCAACCCGCAACTTTTACCATCTCCCTCCCTGCGGTAAAATGATGACTCCACTACGAAATAAAACTTGAGAAAGAAAACAGATTGTCAAGCTCTCCCGGATTTCATGAGTTTCACGATATAGAAGAGGCTCAACCAGACAGCGAAGGCTACCTCGTACGCCCACTTCTCGCGCTGCGCGGACTGGTCATGTACCCTTCTATTATTTCCCCCCTCCCTCTAGATACACCGGGCGCATCAGAATCAGTCTCTTCAGCGCTGCGTGCTCGTCAAACCCTGATTGCCGTCGCCTTACGCAATCCTGACTTTGACGGAACAACACTGACAGTTGAAGATGTTTTCACTATCGGGGTTGAAACCGCGCCGGGGCGTATTCTGCATATGCCTGACGGCTCAGAAACCGCGCTGGGGCAAGGGCGCAGGCGGGTTGAGATTGCCTCTATTGAGCCTCATGTTGGCTATTGGCTAGCGCGTGTGCGAGTTATTGATGAAACTCCGGCGAAATCACGCAAGCTTCGCGCCACCATGCAAGTTATCTCCAACTTGTTTAAGAAAATGGCCGATCTTAACGAGAATATTCCCGATGAAGTACTGTTCTACGTTCTGAATGCTGATACACCAGGGCAGCTTGCCGATCTGGTGATTGCATCGCTCGCACTTTCGGCACATGACCGGCAGCGGTTGCTGGAAACATTCGATTCGGCGGCACGGTTAGATGAAGTCGGCAAATTGTTGGGCGAAGAACTCAATGTATTAGAACTGCGCGATGAAATTTCCGGGCAGCTTCAGCAGGAAATGGATCGCACTCAACGCGAGCTGTATTTGCGTGAGCAGTTACGTATTATTCAAGGTGAGCTGGGTGAAGACGACCCATTTCAAGCCGAACTTGCAGACATAGCCTTACAAATAGAACAAGCCGGAATGCCGCCAGAAGTTCATAGTAAGGCGATGAAAGAGCTAGCCCGCCTGAATATGATGTCACCACTTGCGCCCGAAGTGGGTATCGTGCGCACTTATATTGACTGGTTAACAGGTATTCCTTGGTCAAATCAAACAGCCGATCAGTTGGATGTTAAAGTCGCCGCAGATATTCTGGATCGCGAACATTATGGGCTGGCAAAGATCAAGGATCGCATTCTGGAATACATTGCTGTGCTGCAACTTGCTGCAGATAAAATGCAAAGCCCGATCCTCTGCTTCGTTGGCCCCCCCGGTGTTGGCAAAACTTCGCTGGGCAAAAGTATTGCCGCCGCATTGGGGCGAGAATTTGTGCGCGTCAGCTTAGGCGGCGTCCGCGATGAAGCTGAAATACGCGGGCATCGCCGCACCTATATCGGCGCCTTGCCGGGACGTATTATCCAGACCATGCATCGTGCTGGCACCATCAATCCAGTATTCATGCTCGATGAAATTGACAAGTTGGGTACTGATTTTCGCGGAGACCCGGCATCTGCGCTGCTGGAAATACTAGATCCCGAACAAAACCATGCCTTTTCAGATCACTATCTGGAAGTACCTTATGATCTCTCGAAGGTATTGTTCATCACCACGGCCAATGATCTTGATCCACTCCCCCCTGCTTTGCTGGATCGGCTGGAAGTGATCGAGTTTACCAGCTATACCGATGAAGAAAAGTTGGCGATTGCGCGTCGATTTCTAATTCCCCGTCAATTGGAGGCAAATGGCGTCAGCAATCTTGGCCTCAAACTTGAAACCTCAGCGCTGAATACGCTGATTAATGAATATACCTATGAGGCAGGCGTTCGTAACCTCGACCGTGAACTAGCCAATATCGCTCGTAAAATCGCTCGTCAGGTGACCGAAGAAAAGCCGTTTCCCCGGCGTATCACTACTAAACAAGTCTACGCGCTGCTTGGCCCCGCGCCGTTTGATGAAATGCGCGCCAATGACACAGACAGCGTTGGAGTGGCAACTGGCCTTGCATGGACGCCGTTTGGTGGGGATGTGCTCACCATCGAAGTTTCGGTCTTAGCCGGAAAAGGCACATTACTACTGACCGGTTCGCTGGGTGAAGTGATGCAAGAATCGGCACAGGCGGCCTTAAGCTATGTACGAAATCGCGCCGAAGATTTTAATATCCCCAACGATGATTTCGATTACTTTGATATTCATGTACATGTTCCCGAAGGCGCTGTGCCCAAAGATGGCCCCTCAGCAGGCGTCACGTTGGCCGCAGCCATGATCTCCGCTTTCACTGAACGTAAAGTGCATAGTGACCTCGCCATGACTGGCGAAATCACACTACGCGGTAAAATACTAACAGTGGGAGGCATCAAGGAAAAAGTACTCGCAGCGCGGAGAGCACGCATCAAAAATGTGATTATCCCGCGCCAGAACAAGCGCGACCTTGAAGAGCTTCCTAAGAGTGTCCTGCGCGAACTTCAAATTACGCTGGTGGATGATATGCAGCAGGTACTGGATGTCGCTTTAATGGAAATTCCATCAGAGCGACGGCTAGATAAGCTGCGTAAAGAGCGTGAAGAGAAGGAAGATAAAGACGAGGAATAAACCCGGATGGAAATCACCCCGGATGACATCGCCAAGTATATTAAAGCCGGGCGCAGTGCCACGCTTGACTGGTTAGCCGAAGGCTCATCGCTAGATACCATCGCCAGCGTGCTAACTGGCATGGCAAATAATCAGGGCGGGCTGCTGCTGATTGGCGTGGTTGGCCCATCTCCAGCCATCATCGGCCTCAAAGACCCCGTTAATGTTGCAGATCGTGTCGTGCAGGCGGCGCTGGCAGTTGAACCACGGCTGATCATCCCATATCCTCAAGTCGTTCGCATGAATGATCGCCCGCTGGTAGCGGCCTATATTCCGCGTGGAATGCCTCATGTCTATGCCTATGATGGGCGTTTCTTAGTACGTCAGGATACAGAAACTAGGGCGCTCACCCCGCGCGATCTTCGCCGCATGTTTATCGAACGGGGCGACCTTAGTTTTGAAACTGAAATCGCTGCACGCGCCAGTATAGACGATATGAATTGGGAAAAAGCCGCCAGCTACGCCCGGCAAATGGGTGTCGCTAGTGAAAGTAACGTCGAAAACACATTGATGCGTCGTGGCTGCCTCAATGATCAGGGGGGAAAACTGCGCCCTACAAATGCCGGACTGCTGCTGTTTGGCAAAGATCCGGGGCGCTTCATTCGCAGCGCCGAAATCACCGCAGCCCGCTTCATAGAAGACTCCATGACTGACCAGTTCATCAAACAAGATATCGCTGGCACGATCCCCGATCAACTAGAAC
>DAOTUZ010000120.1:0-10731 GCA_034437295.1 Anaerolineae bacterium
TAGCGCCGACTGCGCTGGGCGAGGCTAATGTAGTACAACAGCTGCAGCAGCGCCGTAACAGCGGCAGCGATATAGGTCGTCGCAGCAGCAGTGAGCACGGTACGCGACCCTGAGCGATCCTCATCAGTCTGCATTAAGCCTGCTTCAGCTAACAATTTCAAACCCCGGCGACTGGCGTCAATTTCAACCGGCAGCGTGAGAAGCATAAACAGCACCGTCAATCCAAAAAAGGCGATTCCCACATAGATCAATCCTGTGAACCGGAAAATGAACCCCGCAACAATCAATGTGCCTGCCAGCATCGGGCTAAACCGTACAGCCGGCACTAGAAATTGTCGCGCAGCAATAAGCGGCGATTTTTGCTGAAACTGCTGCACATGCCCAAATTCATGGGCAACGATAGCCATAGAGGCTACCGAGGGCTGTGTAGCAACACCTCTTGAAAGATTCACCGTGTTACTTCCCGGATCAAAATGATCAGAAAGTTCTCCACCACGCGATTCACCAACTCGAACAGGCGCAACAGCAGCAGGCTGATAGGCACCCCCCTGCATTGATTCACCGATCTGTACCGGGTTGAGTATGGTACTGCGATTCAGGCGCGCAGCAACTTCAACCCCATTCAAGCCGGTGCTGTTGCCAACTTTTGACCACTTGGAATAGGCTGAACGGACAAATAACTGCGCCAAACCCGACAATACCAGCGTCGGCAGCAGCACAAGCAAGAGATAGTTCGAATCCAAGAACATCTTATTCGGTATCCTGAGCAACTAATGGGACAATAGCTATTATACGATGGAGTTTATGTATATCACGTCAGAAATGGATAAGACGACACCTAAAAATAGGGGTTATACACCCAATAAGCGCGTCAAATGAATCAAATTATTCAAAGATAATGGCAGTAAACAGTTATCTAGCAGGCGCGTTGAGCCAAAACGCACAGCAAGGGAAAGCAGAACTGGCAAATCAGTCATTTGGGAAATTGGCGATAATGTTCGCGGATCATTCAGCGCAATATAATCAATTTCAGCAAGCGGTTCAGCCGCAATTACGGCCTGTGCAACTTCAATTAAATGCGTCGGGATATGTTCACCCCGATCATAAGCCTCCCCAGCAGCCTGAAGCCCACGATAAAGTACAGTTGCCGCCTGCCGCTGCTCCGGCGTCAAGAATACGTTGCGCGAACTCATCGCCAGCCCATCAGTTTCACGCATCGTTGGGCAGACGACAATTTCCAGCGGGAAATTCAAGTCGCGCGCCATCTGGCGGATAACAACCACCTGCTGCGCATCCTTCTGGCCGAAATAAGCGCAGTCGGGCTGCGTCAAGTTAAACAGTTTGGCGACAACCGTCGCCACGCCTGTAAAATGAGCGGGGCGTCTCTCGCCCTCTAAGCCCTGCGACACGATTTCTACATCAACACGGGTCTGAAAACCGGGCGGGTACATCATTTCTGGTGAAGGAATGAGGACAAGATCAACCCCTGCACGCTCAAATTCCTGTAAATCGCTTTCAAGCGTGCGGGGGTAGCGCGATAAATCCTCGTTCTGGGCAAACTGTTTTGGATTCACAAATAACGTGGCAACAACAGCATCATTTTCTTCACGGGCATAGCTCAGTAAAGATAAATGGCCTAAATGAAGCGCGCCCATTGTATATACAGCACCAACGCGCCCGTTCAAGGCTTGGCGAAGCTCCTGAAATTCAGATGGGCTGCCCGTGACTCTCAAGATGAGAGATCGCCTTCCTCACTGGATTCTAGCGCCGTCAGCACGTCCTTTTTCATACTAAAGCTTTGATCTGAGGTGGGAAATGCGTGTGTCTCTACGTCAGCCCGAAATTGTTCCAACGCCAATTTAATCGTATCGCCAACCGTCGCATAACGGCGAGTATGCCGGGGGATGAACGCATCGAATAAGCCTAGAATGTCATGAAACACCTGCACCTGCCCATCGCAATGCGGCCCTGCGCCAATTCCAATAGTCGGAATTTCCAGCCGTTTGGTGATCATTTCGCCTAAAGGCGCTGGAACTGCTTCAATTACCACGCTGAATGCGCCAGCGTCCTGTACAGATTCCGCATCCCGCAGAAGCCGCTTCGCAGAATCCAGATCGCGCCCCTGTGCCTTTAGCCCGCCCACCTGATATACACTTTGCGGCTGTAAGCCAATATGCGCCATCACTGGAATTCCCGCCTGAACCATACGGTGAATGGTTGGCGCAATGAATTCCCCGCCCTCCAGTTTAACCGCACTCACACCCGCTTCCTGCATCAGCCGCGCAGCGTTGGTCAACGCCTGCTCCGGCGAAACACTATAGGTCATAAACGGTAAATCACCCACGATCAATGGCGTGGTCGTCACCCGTGTCACTATACTCGCATGATAGATAATCTGATCGAGCGTAACGGGTATCGGAAATTCATGCCCCTGCACCACTGAACCAAGCGAATCACCCACTAGAATGGCTGGAATACCTGCCGCCTCAGCGAGACGGGCGCTGCTGGCATCATAAGCGGTCAACATCGTGATCGGCACGCCATCCGCTTTCATCTTCTGAAAATCGCGCACCGTATTACGCATTTTTCAAACGTCCTTTCAACAACAAGTCTAGTTCTGAAATATCTATCCCTTGCGCCGCAGCAATCGGCAGCGTAAGCCGGGCAATTGCCTCATAAGCATCCAATATCCCATGGTCAATCCCTGCCGACTGTAGCGCCGCCAGATGATCAGCGATAGTGCCAGCATCGCCACGTGAAATCGGGCCGGTCAGCGCCCCGGGTAAACCATCCGTCTGAATATTCTGGATCGCCGCCAGCATCAATGAATACAGTGCCCTGTGCGCTTCTGGCGTATTGATACCCATCGTCTCGAATATAGACGCCGCTATGTTGTACATCGTTACAGTGTATGCGCCGACAAAATTTAATGCCGCATGATACAGAGCCTTACTACCCGGAGGAATCACCAGAATATGCCCGGAAACCGACTCTACCAACGCCGTCAGCCACTCACGCAGCAAACCCTCGGCTTCCAACGCAAATACAGATCCCGGCATTCTCAGCAGCGCCGTTTCTATATTGGCAAACGGGAATACAGGATGCAAACTGCCAATTACTGCGCCCTGCACTTGAAACAGACCCAAAACAGAGGCTGGTTTCACGCCCGATGTATGGACAATGGCCTTGCCCCCCATTGGCATTTCAGCAAGGCTAGTTGCAACCTTGGCAATTTCATCATCGGGTACAGTCAGAAAAATGAGATCGCTGCGGCGCACTACTTCTAGGGGATCGCGCACAGCATCCGCCAATACTATTTGAGCGCAAGCTTCGGCTGAACTGTATGATCGACTGGAAACAGCCGCTATCGAATAACCGCGCTCATGCCATACACGGCTCAATGTTTGCCCGACCCTGCCAGCGCCAATAAATCCTAGCGTAGGGCGCGAAATCACTTTAGGCTCCCGGTGTACCCAGCGGCGTCGCCGTGGGAATCGGTTCACTAATAAAAATGGTGACTTCACAAGACGCCTTCGCCGCATTGGTGGTATCAAAAACTACGATTCGGAAGCGATATTGGCCCGGTTCATAAAAAGAGGGGATAAGCTGTCCCAGATCGCCCAGCTCTAGCACCGGTTGTGTGCCATCTACGGCCAGTGGCGCGAAGTTCCCAAATGTGGATGGGCCGTTCAATTCAAATTTATAGAAGGCGAAGTCCTCAGAGTTTGCGGTACCACGCACAACAATCGGCTCAAACACAATCATACCATTACCGGGAACTTGCAGCGTGGCATTGGGCGTATCACACCCTATTGGCGGGGGCGAGTTCGGCACTATAGTGCCGACAAACGTCGGTGTAAGCGTGGGCGTTGGCAAAATCTGGTTTGCGGGGTTCACCTCACCCAGTTGAACCCCACTAGAATCAATACTAAATTCACCCTCAACGGGGGCACTGGTCGGCGTGCGAAAATCACCATCACTTTGAATAATGGTCAAGGTTGTTGGCATGCCTCCCGTTTCGCGAATGGTGGGCGCAACAACAAACTGGATAGCGACCACAAATAACAGGCCTTCTACCAGAAATACCATGACACCCAAAGCGCTGGCGCGGGTAGAACGCGCCATGCCGCGTTCTAATTCAAACTGGGTACCGCGGAATGCCTGCTGCGCGCGGTTGAAGCGCCAGAATTGCAGAACCAACAGCGCGCCTAAAATGATATAGAGGCCGGTTGCCCATTGTTCGATCAGGAATACGACTGCTGCCATACAAATACTACTTTTCGCCAGCCTGCGCAAGACTCCTCAATACACCTCGAATGATCGCGCTCATACGCGGAACCAGCAGCTTTCCCGCCTCTAATACTTCCTCGTGATTAGTGTCCAACGGCGTATCTATCGCATCGATGCATTCATTGGTGATACCCGACATAGCGAGTACTTTCATCCCTGCATGGCGGGCGGCGATGACTTCGTGAACGGTGGACATGCCCACCGCGTCCCCGCCCAATAGCCGTATCATGCGAATTTCTGCGGGGGTTTCAAAAGTTGGGCCGGAAAGGCACATATAAACCCCCTCATGATGAGGAACATTATTCGCTTGCGCTGCCCGCAGCGCATACTGGCGAAGCTCACGATCATAGGTTTGGGACATGCCCGGAAATCGTGGGCCTAAAGCCTCGTCGTTTAGCCCCATCAATGGATTGTTTCCCATCATTCCCACAAAGTTGATGTGATCGTTCAGAATCATCACATCCGCTACCTTATAGCCTGCATTCACCCCGCCAGCGGCATTGGTCAGAATTAACGTCTCGATACCAAGGTAGTGCATTACGCGCACAGGAAATACAACCTGCAGCGGCGTATAGCCCTCATAAAAATGCGCCCGGCCACGCTGCACAATCACCGGACTGCCCTCTAAAGTACCGATCACTAATTCGCCAGCATGTCCATGAACCGTTGATACTGGGAAGCCCGGAATTTCGGAATAAGGAATACTGACCGCATTTTCGACAGCATCAGCCAGCCCACCAAGGCCAGAACCGAGCACAACGCCTACCTTTGCGGGAAACGTCGTATGACTGCGGATAGCTTCAACAGCCGCTAGATAATCAGCGCGCTTAAACACATGACCTCCTCTGGACGTAAAATAACGCTATTAGGTTCCGTTATGGCTAAGCGTTTTGAGCGAGAAAGATCGCTGTATTTATTCGTGTCTCAACCTAAAAGCAGATCGAGATACGTAGATGGCGCTTAGCCCCCGCGCCCGTTTATTATACCTGACACGATGCTAAGGGGCATGACACAGCAAAGCTTTTAGACTGTGAACGCGCGAAACAGCAATTACCCAAATTATGCGAACCCTGCTCGCCTGCGTTCTAGCTCATATTCCTGTGGAGTATCCATATCGCGCAGAATACTATCGTTATTCACAGGCACATAGTTTATCTCAGCAGCATGCCGGTTAATTACCTCGCGCGCAGTAGCCCCGTCCGGCAGCGCCAATAATTCTGCCCAGAGGCGGCGATCAAGCAGCATTGGATGGCCGCGCCGCATTTCAAAACTGGGCATTACAATAAGGCTATGATCGCGCCAATACGCCTGCATGATTTGCGCCACGGTGGCCGACTGAATCTGCGGCTGATCACCAAGTACCACAAGCGCCGCTGAGGTTTCTTCTGGAAGCGCGCGAAGGCCAGTTTGTATTGAGCGCAGCATTTCCCCGTTAGCAAAGTCATGATTGTGGGTAAATTGCACGTCAAAATCAGCAGCTTCTCGCGCCAATAACGCTGCCTGATATCCGGTCACAACGACAATACTTGCTAATCCCGCATGCCGAAGTTGATCTAAAATATGGGCTAAAACGCTGCGATTATTTTCCCACGGCAGCAGCGCCTTCATCGTACCCATCCGCGAGCTTAACCCCGCCGCTAGGACGATAGCCGCAACTTGAGCAGTACTAAACCCCGCCAACGCCATGCGCCCTCAACGCGGCCACCACACGATCTGGCACCAACGGCAGCGCATCAATCCATACCCCGGTTGCGTCTTTTACTGCGGCGGCAATAGCCGGCCCCAACGGGATAAATGGCATTTCAGCCATACCGCGCGCGCCCCACGGGCCAATCGGATCGGCATACTCAAGAATCACCGACTTTACTTCGATGGGAATATCCAGCACTGTTGGGATGAGATAGCTCGATAAAAATGGATTGCGGATGCGGCCTTTGTCTGAAATCAGATGTTCCATCACCGCATATCCCAACGCCTGAATCACCGCGCCCTCAATTTGCCCCTGCACGAGCTGCGGGTTAATTGCCCTGCCAACATCATCCGCGCTGACAACTTTCCGAACAAAAATCTGCCCGGTATCAATATCTACTTCAACTTCAACCGCCTGCGCAACATAACCATAAGCAAAATTCGGTTCTGATTTTCCAGTCATCGGGTCGTACATACTGGTTTTCGGCGGGCGATACTGGTAAGTTGCGCGGGCTGGGCGCTCTTCAGCCTTCCATGCTTCTAGCGCGCGTTCGGATGCGCCTTTAATTGCATTGCCCGCCATAAATGTCATACGCGAAGCTGAAGCGCTTCCTGCCGTCTGCGTCTCAGCGGTGTCATGGGTCAAAAGCTGAACCCGCTTGAGAGGAACCCCAACCGCTTCGGCAGCCATCTGCGACATTACAGTATGTGCGCCCTGCCCCACATCGGCACCACCATGACGCACAATGACCTGTTCAATTTTATCGGCGCCAAACAGCTCCACAGTTGCCCAGCTTTGCTCAGGAAAGCCAAAACTGTAACCAACATTTTTATAGCCACAGGCAAAGCCGATGCCGCAGCGCAGCGATGAATTTGAAGATCGTTCTAATTGTGTCCGTCGCCACAACCCGTTCTCTGGCTTCCAATAACTTTCAAGCGCAGCCTTCTCAATCACACGGGGCATAGTAACCCCTAATGGAAGCGGCGTCCCCACTGATGTAATACTGCCCTCATCAACGCTGTTTATGAGGCGGATCGTAACAGGATCCATCCCTAACGCATCAGCGAGCCGATTCATCATGCCTTCGGCGGCAAACGCAGCTTGTGGCGCGCCAAAACCCCGAAATGCGCCGGTACAAATATTATTGGTCAGCACCGCGTAGGTATCCACATTACAATTCGGTACTTCATAAGGCCCGGTCGCCATCAAGTTGGCGTTAGCAAGCACTTTAGTTGAGGTGTAGTTGTAAGGGCCAGCATCACCAATGATACGCGCCTCAATTGCCACCAACTTGCCCTCACGGGTTGCGCCCCACTTTGCATGTATGTTGACCGGGTGTCGCTTATGGTGGTATTGAATCGATTCCTCACGACTCCAGATGATTTTTACCGGGCGCTGCAATTTATGCACCGCCAGCGCCAGAATAATCTGTACGCTCATATCTTCACGGCCACCGAATGCGCCCCCAATGGCCGGATAAATCACCCTTACGGCTTCAAGCGGCAAATCTAGCGCGTGCGCAATGAGACCCTGATCTTCATGTGTCCATTGTCCGGCGACGACCACCGTCACCCGCCCTGCTTCATCAATATAGCCGACTCCGGCTTCTGGTTGCAGAAAGGCGTGTTCCTGATAACCGGTTTCGTAGTCCCCTTCAATAATCACATCTGCCAGCTCAAAACCAGCCTGAACATCGCCATAACGAATGCGATAATGACACAGAATATTGTTCGGGTTCTCGTCGCGGATTAACGGGGAATCATCGCTCATCGCCGCGCTCATATCGAATACAGTTGGCAGATCTTCGTATTCAATCTGGATCAACTTGGCACTTTCAGCGGCAATTGCTTCAGTTTCGGCAACCACCAATGCCACCATATCCATATAACAGCGAACCCGATCATCTCCGATAATACCGCTGCTGCTGCCCGGGCCGCACAGCACCGGTTGATCTTTTGCCATCAAGCCATATTCATTGACCGGTACATCTTTAGCCGTAAAAACGCGGTGAACGCCGGGCAGCATTTCAGCGGCAGTAGTATCTACCGACAGGATACGCGCATGAGGCCGATCACTAAAGCGAATTTTCATCCAGAGCTGATCGGGCATGTCAATATCACCGGGATAGGGCGCTGCACCAGTCACCTTAGCAACGGCATCCATCCGCTTGATATTCTGTCCAATGACGGGGTTATTCTGTTTGTTATTCATATGATGTAAATCCAAAAACGTCAGGTGAGATGAGGCGCAACACTATGATGTTCATAGGTCTGTCGAGTTCCCATTAGCCGCTGCGTCTCACGCTCAAAGATACGCTGAAGGATGGCAACCGCCGAGGCATAAGTTGCATCAATGCCAGTATAGCTCAGGTTTCCCGCGCCAAGATTATGACCTTTTGTGAACGGGGTATCTGAAGCATAGTGCAAAAAACCAACGTCAAATGGGGCGGCATATAAATTAACAATCTCATTTTGAGGGTGCCGCTTCGGGCGAGCCGCTTCATACACGGCAGAGAGATAAGGGCCAGCTTCCATCTCGATCACCGTGTAGCCTTCACGATAAAACACTTCCATGTAGCGCGGATTTTGCAAGAATGTACCAGGCGCGCTGATCGCCTTCTGGTTATCCAGCACCATGCTGTAGGTCAAATGTGGCGCCACTCGCTGCGCTGAAAAACAATTCTCAAACATATACGTGTTCTGCGAGTGCTCATCATGCACCACATTGCAGATCACCACATCACCAATGCGGCCATTTAACGTCGCCGCTTTGCCCATAACGTATACGCCAAGCAAATGCGCCGCGCGTTCCGTCAATCGGGTTAAGAGTTCATAGGCAGCCAGCCCCAACGGGTAATCAACATTCACAATTACAGCGTCGCTGGCAGCAAGAATTTCAGGATTGATCCCAATAAGCGCGCGCGGATCGATCCAATCTGTACGCAAGCGATTGACCTCGATGACTTGCGTCTCAAGATCAGATCCATGCCGGCTGGGTACGCGCTGAATGCCAAGCGCAGCCTCTGAATCACGGTAGCGCTCTCGCGCAGTCGTATCATCACTCAAATATTTCTTGAGGACGTAATACAAGAAATTATTCTTATGTGTCGCGCCACCATCAGCCTCAATTTCACGATATTCGCGTAATAATCCCTCGTGTTCACGCGCTTCAATATAGGCGATTAACTCTGGCTCTATGCGCAATGCAAAGCCGGTCATCAGGTTGGTCAGGGAATGCGTATTTGAGGAGATAAAATAAATTGGCCGCTCGTCCAGATCAACCGGTGGATCGGTATGCTTACGCAGATAAGCATTCAGGTCTTCCCACCAGTAAGCAGTAGCGCGGCGATAATCTGCCAGCGAACCTGCGATCTGGCGCAGGCCGATCTGCTTTTTATGTGCGGCCATCTTGCTTAAAATTGGCAGTAAGCGTAACCCCCATACGATCTCAAGTCGCTTCAAATCTTCTTCATCTACCTGCAAGATCGCCGCTAGCACCTCGCGCTGGCTTTCACCTAAAGGTTCAACGATATCTGCATTCTGGCTAAGAAACGTGCGCGCAGCAGGAGATTGCAGCAGAAGATGCAGCTTATTCCATTCAATTTGATAAGCGGTCAGCATCGGGATGAGATCATCAATATCTGACCGGCTGGCGATAAAAACTGCCAGCGTATGCTCTCCATCAAAATGCATTCGTCGTCTGCGAACCGGAGCGTAGACCTGTTCCCATTCATTCACTGAATAATCGGCATCAAGAAAGGATTTTTCAATTTGCCCTAAGATGACGTAATCAACATCTACGATACAGGCCGGCAAGCGCAAGCTGGTATAAATAATGGCGGAAATATCTGGTAGTGGGCTTCGCGCCTTAACATGCAGCGAGCTTTCCATCGCCATGTGGGCTTCAGCCAGCGTTTCCAACTGAATAGTATGAGTAGAACGCAGCAGCGAATAATACGTGCGCATGTACAGTTCAATTTCTTCGCTGCCGGTCTTTGGAACTGTACGATCCATCGAATCCTCTTTGAACTTGATTGTGTAGTGATGTATCGGCTGCTAGTTTCGCCGCACATCTTTCATCTGGCGGTTGATCTTCCGCTGTCGAACGCGATCCATCCGCTTCTTTTCCTGCAATTGAACACGTTCTTTCGCCAGATCTGATTCTTTCACATTGATCGCCCGTTTCGGAGCAAACAAAGCTACGATGAGTGCCGCCGTTGCGCCCAGCACAAGGAAAATAATAGCCGTAAACAACCAGTGAACGAGCTGTGGATCGGTACCGCGCGTTGTAAAACCGCGAAAATTGGCTTTAGAAAACGCGATGACAGACGGCGCTACCGCATATGAAATAACCAGCAGCGCGATAATCAGCCCCAACCCAAGCGCCGGCCATAAACCCCGCTTACTTCTCTTCTTAGCAATCGTTACCTGACTGGTCATGAACCTATCTCCTCACGTTTTTGAGCAGCATCCATCAATGCATTGACTATCGGGTAGTAACCAGTACAACGACACAAGTTCCCAGTGATACTTTGTTCAGCATCTTCTCGTGTAGGATGCGGGCATTCCTCTAATAATTTTGCGCCCGCCATCAAAAAGCCGGGTGTGCAATACCCACATTGTACAGCAGCATGTTCAATAAACGCGGCCTGTACAGGATGTAATTCACCCCCTTTTGCTAAACCTTCCACCGTCACAATATCCGCATGATGCGCACGCGGCGCGGGTACCAAACATGCCATGACGGCGACC
>DAOTUZ010000121.1:0-20975 GCA_034437295.1 Anaerolineae bacterium
ATTCTGTTCAATTTCCGATGTGCTGGGGTTATCGCCCACGATGGTTTCAGGGTTGGTATAGCCAAGTGAGCTTTCGCCATCACCGATTACATCGGTGATATACACATCGTAACGATCATTGCCGCCTAGCATTTGATCTGAAGGGGGGATGGCCCAACCCAGGCGGTTGATTTGAATTTCATAGAATTCTTCTGCTGCCTGCGCTACTTTGCTGACGAATTCAGGGGTGGCCGCATCATCGCCGCTGGTCGTGTAATGAATACGAAAATGGGGCGTATCTAACGTCTGTTCCGGCCCGCTGAGGGTTACACGGACGATCAACTCTGAGAGGCGCTCAAGGATTTCTTCGCCGCCAATGGTCACTTCCAGTGAATAATCGCCGCTGCTGTTGCCTTCGGGGTAGCGGGTGACTTCTAATTCGTAGGTGCCGGCCTGAGCGGCAATCGCGCCAACGGCTGAATTGGTGATCACTGCAAGATCAAGGTCGTCGTTTTCAGCGATTGTTTTGCCGTCTGGATCGCGGAGAATCAGATAGGTGTCAAGGGTGCCGCTTGTTGCTTCAACTACCGCGAGAATGGCTTGCCCCTGCGCCAGTTCAAAATCATAAAAGCGGGATGACTGAGCATTGTTGATTGTGCCAGTAAATGTCTGAGTATTCGTTTGTGCCGCAACTCCTGCGGCGCTGCCAAAGCATAAAACCACAATGATGAGTAGGAGGCGGTGATTGAAGTTTGCCACGCCGAATTTTCTCCAATTGTAGATAGTAGGTCTAGTTGATTGTATGACACTTCTTGAAAAGCTGCGCAAGCGTAAAAATTAACATAATTAGGTTAAACACACATGATTCAAGCGTAAATTGGCAAAATCGTAGCCTATTCGTTAGATTCTAAGTGGTTTGTGGGTACCTATCGCACTGGAGCGATTTGGCAATGTCAGAAGTTCAACATACAGTAACAGTACGCCCTGATATGGATATCCGCGAAGATATCACCAATATCATTGTCACGTATCCGCCTCTGGCCGCTGATCGTTTTCAAATTGATGTAGATGTGGTGAATGGCGAAGTCATTTTGAAAGGCCATGTTTCTACGCCGATCACCCGGACATATCTCATTGATTATTCCGCATTGGTGGATGGGGTGAAAGCGGTGGACAGCCGAAATTTCCATGATGACGAATCGCTGCGACTGGCATCGGGAAAGCTCATTTCGCAGGGGATAAATGTGAATGTTCGTTCGGGAACGGTTGTGCTTTCAGGAACCCCAACGGATGGAAATATTGATGAGATTGCGCAGTCCATTGCGGCGCTTCCGGGCGTGAACCGCGTGGTTGTTGCAGGGTAGCGCTGCTTAGCGGCCTTCGTTTGGCGTGAAAAGCTGGTTAGATAGAAGGGGATGCGTCCTAGTGGGCGCATCCCGTTTTGATCGTGTTAGTTTGCTTCTAAATAGGTTGCAGGGAAACTATAGATTGGCTCTACTGGCTCCCCTTCGGCGGTTTCGATGTCCAGCGCGTAGTTGACGTATGCACAGTCATTGGCGTCTTCGTTAAATGCAGGGTTAAAGACCATCAGATAAACTGAGCTGTAGGGCGTGGTATCGAAGATACCGCCGCTTTGCAGCGAAATGGCTTCTAACTCATCGCCATTAAGCCCGGCCACCCAAACTTCAAGCGGCACATCCCCTGAAACTTCGGCAGCATATACGCCAGGGGGCATATCGAAGATGTAGTAGTTTGCGCCTAGTTCCTGAATGCCTTCGCCTGTGAACGTCCAAGAGCCAACATCGTTGATCATGTTTTCAACCCATACGGTGGCATCGAAAAGCGGCGCGAGTTCGTAATCGCGGGCGAGATTCTTGAGGCGATAGGCCGCCAGCGCTTCGGGGATGGTCACGTCATAATCAGCCAGCAGGTGGGAAAGTGACTCCCAGCCCTGATACTGAGCGACATACTCCCAGTAGGCGGGTACTGCTTCTGTGCCGAACAAGTCTGCCAACATTTGAATGAAGGGCCAATCGCCATATTGAAGTTGGCCTGGTGTGGGGTCTGTAATGGTGCCGAAGCAAATTTCCGGATACTGGTAAGCGTATGCGATATACCCTGTAGCATCTTGTTCTTCGTCTGCGGCGATGGTTTCCATCCATGATGCGGTTGATTCATACATCCAGTTATGGGTTTCGCGGCTGTCGTAGCCGAACTGAATTCCATGATTGAATTCATGGGCGAAGGTGGCGCGCATCAAGCTGATGGGATCGGCGCTTCCATCTTCACTTATATAGTCGTTATCAATCACCAGATAACTGGATGCTGCGGCCAGCTCAACGGCTTCTGTATTTGGATTATCGCTGACATTCGACTCAGCGCTAGCGTATCCCATTGAGCCGTCGCCTTCAGCGCTGCCGCCGATCAGGTTGCGAACATACACATCATAGAGATTGTTGCCGCCCATTGCCTGATCTGAGGGGGGAACTGCCCAACCTAGTTGATTGATTTCGATATCGTAAAATTCTTCAGCCGCTCGCGCCACTTCGTCAATATATTCGGGGGTGGCTGCATCATCGCCTTCGGTTGTGTAATGGATGCGGAAGTGAGGGGTATCCACAGTCTGTTCTGGGCCGCTGAGGGCTACGCGGACGATCAGTTCTGAAAGACCTTCAAGCACTTCTTCGCCACCAATGGTCACTTGCAGCAAATAATCGCCTTCGCTATCCCCATCAGGGTAACGGGTGACTTCCAGTTCATAAGAACCAGATTGCGCAGCGATTGCCCCAAGCGCTGAATTAGAGATGATGCCAAGCTGCATGTCATCATTTTCAGTGATAGTGCTGCCTTCAGGATCGCGCAGGATCAAATAGGTATCTAGCGAACCACTTGTGGCTTCAACTGCTGCAAGGATGGCTTGCCCCTGCTGAAGATCGAAATGATAGAAGACGGAAGTTTGGGCATTGCTAATCGTGCCGGTTGTGGTTTGGGTGTTGGCTTGCGCCATAACGAGAGCTGCGCCGCTGAAACAAAACACGGCAACGATGAATAGGACACGATAATACAACTTGACCATGCCGTACTGTCTCCTGATGAATGATGATATTGTGGTGCCGCCCGTTAAAATTAATTGTATGACGGTCTTAGCGTAACTGCATAAAGACGATCCTTTGTAGATAACGGCACACCGCCTAAAAATTGGCTTGACTGCTGCTGATTAGGTCGCCAAAAATGGGCGCAAAGGTTCGTTCGGGGACTGTTTCTTTTGCAGAAATCTCCGCCGCTGGAATTGTTGATGAGGTTGTGCTGAGACTGCGGCTGTACGTCTGAATATTTTCTAGCTTCGTGCCGTCCAGCGCGTTTCTGGCTCATCAGCTTGTAGATTGATCCACCGCGCCAGCGTGAACAGCCAGTCTGAAAGTCGGTTTAAGTACGTGATGACGGCCAGATTGATCGCCTCATCTGCGGCGAGGCTAACGGTTAACCGCTCTGCGCGACGGCAAACGGTTCTGGCAACCTGCACCGTGGCGGCGGCGCGGGTTCCCCCTGGTAAGATGAAATTTTTGAGCGGCGGCAGTTCTGCGGCCATCTGATCGATCTCGATTTCTAAAGATTCTATAGTCGATTCTTCTAACCGCTTTAACCATGCTGGCGAATGATCCATCGGCGTTGCGAGATCAGCACCGATGATAAAAAGTTCGTTTTGCACGCGCTCAAGCCGCTGCTGCGCAATTTCTGGCAGCGATTCGGCGCGTACCAGCCCCAAAATTGAATTGAGTTCATCTACCGTGCCATAGGTTTCTACGCGAAGGTGATCTTTGCGCACCCGCCCACCGGAAAACAGACTAGTTTCGCCTTTGTCCCCGGTACGTGTATAAATTTTCATCAAGTATTTCCCTTTCAGGCGCTTTTTCCCAGCGTGGCGATCAGCAGATCTAAAGCAAGCTCCGCATCAATACGCCCAGTTTTCATACGAACATCGTAGTCTTGAAGCATGCGGTAAACCTGCTCCAACTGCGGAATAGAAAACCCACGCGACTGACTAGAGAGCTTTTCTGCGGCATAGGGATGAATGCCGATTGCCCCGGCGATGGCTGCTGGCGCACGATCTCCCCCGCTGAAAAGATGCTCTTTGACCAGCAGCAGCAAACGGAACTGACGGACGATCATACCGAACAAGGCAATCGCGTCTTCGTCTTGCGCCAGCAGACGGTGGGCAAGCGCGGATGCTTCACGGGTGTTGCCGTGTGAAAGCGCGTCGGTCATTGCAAACAGATTTGTCTCGGCAACATAGGGTGTGAGCAGCATCACATCCTTTTCGGTAATTGGGCGCTCCCCATTGGTATACGCTGCAAGTTTGGCAAGCTCACTGTCTGCCAAGCGTAAATCGCTGCCCGTAACCAGCGACAGCGCACGGGCGGCGGCAGGCTCGATATCCTGCTTTTGCGCTTTGGCATGCTTGATGATCCACTGGGTACTGTCTTTGGGCGCGGCGAAAAAGCGGACATTCTCTTTTGGAACCGCTTTCAAGACGCGATGTGACTCTGGCAGTTTGGTGCTTTCAACGAAGATTAGTTGGGTAGATGGCGGAAGCGTGCCTGCCGCCGCCGCTAACTGCTCGGACATCCTCTTCGCTGTTTCGCCGCCGCCCTTGCGATTCAAATACGCAAGCATGCCTTTGACCACAATGAGCCGGGATTCTGCTAGAAAAGGGTAGGCGGCAGCCGCCCCTAAAATTTCTGCGGCTGTGGCTTCTGTGCCATCAAATATGCTTAGATTGAATTCAGCGTTAGGCTGGCGGCGAAATTCTGCAAGAATCTGCTGCAAGAACTCATCACTGCTGTATTCATCATCGCCGTGAAGGATCAGTAGGTTTGCCATCAGCTTGAATAGGTCGTCACCCGGTGTACTGTCATCGTCCCTTCGCTAAGAGGCATCCGTACTTCTTTTCGCGTAATTTCGATCACTTCCAGATCGGCTGGATCGCCATCGGTGGTGATATGGCGCTGCAACGATAAGCCCAACGGCTGCGAAAGTAAAATGGCGATAGAGACGAAAGACATGACCAGCGGAAGGCGGTTCAGAAAGCCAGAGCGGCGGGCGCCGGCCATCCCCAACATTGCGGCGATGCTGGCGAGAAAACTGGTGGTGACAAGATTAGTGCCGCAGTTCGGATGTACTGCCAGCGAGCGTTCCCCGCGCTTCATCCGGCGTAATGCTTCAGCCACAGCGAGTTGTACTTGCTCTGTGGCGACTTCCCCAAAAAGGAAGAAACCATCGCCATCGCTGCGACCGGCCATACTGAGCGGCTTAATTCGTGACGATAGAATGGTAATGGTAGCATGTTCCAGCCCGTGATTGCGGCGTGTTCGGCGGATCACGGGAATATTCAAAATTGGCTGTGCCTGTTCGGCAAACTGCTCAATCACAATACTTGCTCCTGAAATTTTATTGCTGTACCAGACTCTACCATTTCACCCGAACCGTTTCCAGTATGCTGCCACGGGCTGAACGGAACCGCCGGACTCTTCTCCAAGTGTGGAAAGGTAAGGAAAAGCGAAACGCTGTGTTCATTGGAGTGGTTATGCGGTTTGACGCTGAAAGCAATAGAACCGCCAAGCTGCATCGTCGTTCAAGGAAAAGGGTTTGAATTGAGCAATTCTGACGCTCATTTGAGCTGTACTTTGCAGCCTGTGCCAAATTGCACAATTCCCACTTGTATGTATATACTGAGCGAAGCATTATGGTGTGATTGAGCACCCATAATTTAAGAGGAGATGTAGATATGCGGAAAATTTTAGGCCTAGTTTTATTGTTGGGGCTGCTGCTACCTTTTGGTGTGCAGGCGCAGGATTGCCCGCCCCAACTAAATGCCGACGATTGCGCCCTGTTTCAATCCGGCGTAAACGGCCTTGAATCGGCACAGTCTTTTACGGGCGAGCTACAGCTTACTTCATCCATAAGTGCGATGGGTATGATTGATGTTTCGGTTACTGCCGCTGGCACCGTTCGGGTGGCAATTGGCGCAGATGGCAACCTCACCGCTGCCGAAGTGTATTTGCCAACCGCCAGTACTGAAAACGGCGGGTTTATGGGGAACAGCACGCAGGAAAATGCGCTTGGCCTGATTTACGTTGATGGGAATGTTTATATCGGCACCGGCGCGGTAAACACGACGCTGGAATCGTTGACATGGCAAAGCGCGCAGGCCAGTGGTGGACTTGGTGTTCGCCAAGGCTTCCCGCTTAATTTTTATTCCAATCTGCCTTCTATAGCAGATGCATGGATGCGCGAGACTACGACGCCAACCGCATTGGGCGAGGCTGCTGTTTTTACATCAACCTCTTCTGAGCAGGGTAATGCCATGCATGCGCTGGCGCTGCTAGGTACTGCGATGGGCGGCACAACTGGCGGTGCTGATACGTCAGGGCTTGGCACGGATATGCTGGGCGATCTAGGGGGAATGTTTGAAGGCATGACCGGTGCTGTCGAAAATGTGGCGACGCTGCTGGTGACTGCCGATGGACAGCCGGCTGGATTTGGCGTTTCGCTCACTGTCACCACAGATATGAGCAGTATGCTTGGCGATCTAACGGATACCACCGGCCAGGATACGGGGCTTGGCGACCTTGATCTGGGATCGCTTTTTGGGGGCAGCGGCATGGGTTTCGATGTGGTGAATCAGTATCGCGTTGTGTTTACCAGCCTGAATCAGCCTGTGAGCATCGCTGCTCCAACGGATGCAGCGTCACTGGATCCGACACTGGCATCTATGCTGGCAGGTTTCGCTCCCGGCGGACTGTTTGGATTGGTGAACGCTTATTTCCCGCAGCAGGGGCTGCAAATGTTAGCCAGCGATCCCGAATCGTTGCTCGGCCAGTTTGGCAGCACCAACAACCTGTTCGGATCATCGTCAACCGCAACGCGCGTAGATCGCGGCGTGATCGAACCCGGTCAGACGGTCAATGGAACACTGGAAACTGGTACGTCTAATACCTATACCTTCACTGCCCCCGATGCTACCGGTGTGGTGATCGCGCTATCCGCAGATTTTGATACTTACCTTGAGCTTGAAAATGCCAGCGGCGAGCAGATCGCCTCGAATGATGACTATAATGGATTGGACTCGCAGATCGGCCCATTTGTGCTGCCGGGGGCAGGTCAATACACCATTATCGCGCGCTCTTTCGGTGATTTCTCGGAAGGCGCATATACCCTGTCGTTAGAATTTGTTGAGGTGACGGTTGGCGGCGGTGATATAGCCTATGGTGACACCGTTTCTGCCACTCGTACCGCGTCTCAGGACGATCAGTATACGTTCACTGGCAGCGCCGGCGATGAAATCGAAATTCTGCTGACCAGCGAAGACTTCGACACTTATCTTGAACTGCGTGATGCGGGTGGCCTAGTGATTGCGCAGGATGATGATAGCGCGGGTAGTCTAGACTCATTGATCACCTTCACGCTTCCGTCATCGGGTGAATTTGTGATCATTGCGCGCGCTTTCAGCGACAGCGCTGCTGGCGCATATACCCTTAGCTTGACCAGCAGTAATACCCAGATTGCCCCAACTGTTGTTCCGACGGTACAAACAACCCCGACTCTTCCGCCGCTGCCGACGAAAGAATCAGGGAGTACTGCGGCGACGCCAGTCCCCAGCGTTTCTGGCGGTGAAATTCGCCAGTGGGCAAGCAGCGCCGAAGCGACTTCGGAATACTCTACGAATGGGTGGGATGCAGGGCAAGTTGTTGGCGAGCCGAATACGCCGGAATGCGGCGATCATACTTCGGCGTGGGCTACGGCCTCATCAAATGAGGCGGCGAGCATTACGGTGATGTTTGCTAACGCGGTGATTGCGACGGAGATTAATATTTACCAGACGTACAATCCCGGCGCTATCGTCAGCGTTGAACTGGTACTTGAAGGCGGCGATACGGTAGAAGTACCGGACAGCGCTGACCCTGTAGGTAACACTGACTGCCCCGGCGTGTTCACGGTGGATGTTGCTGGCCTCAGCGATGAACCTGTATCGGGCGTGATCATCAATTTGGATCAGTCGCTTACTGGATCTTGGAATGAGATTGACGCGGTAGAATTAGTTGGGACGCAGCCCTAAGGAAATCCGGGTTCCGGATAGATAGCATTTTAGACTTTCACCCCGATCATCGGGTCGGGGTGAGGGTTTCGACAACCATATTTCCCGCTTGGATTTTTATCTAACCCTCAGGTTAAACAACCGCCATTGAAAGCATAGGGTGAGTGCGTGGTGAATGATGATGCAGCATTGGAGCAAGATTCCGCAGCCCTATTTGCGATGCTCTTCTCGGTAGTGCTTGAGGGGGAAAAACGCCTAGCAGAGCATCTTACGACGCATGGCCTGACGGCCCCGCAGTTTTATGTATTGAAGACATTGGTTGAACAGGGCGGGCGAATGGGAATTGGCGAAATTGCCCACCGCCACGGCTTGACTAACCCTACCATGACCGGATTGGTGCAGCGCATGGAAGCGTTAAATCCGCCGCTGGTGCGCCGTGAAACGAACATGAAAGATCGGCGGGCGGTGGTGGTGATCTTGACCGAAGTTGGCAGTGAACGTTTTCTGGCAGTTCAGACCAGTTTATTGGGACAATTACGGAATGCGTTGGCGCTGCTGCCCGCTGACGAGCGCCGCCGTCTGCTGGAAGAGTTACAACACTATATGGGGCTGCTGCTTTCGGCTGTTAGCGCGTAGCATAGGGCAAGGGTGAATCGACTATTTATTGCGCCGAAAATAGCGCATCAGCGAGCGAACATCTTTAATCAGCGCCTGTAGATTCACGCCTAGCGCCATGACCAAGACCATCGGAATCAGCCAACTAAAGACCTGCCCAAACTCGTAAAAGTAAATAATTGACGTGCTGAAGCTGCTGTTCCAATAACCATCCCACACGTAATACAGCGGCAGATATAGCCCCAGTGCGGTGACTGCAAGGGAGAGGATGCCGGGCAGTCGCAGCATATTCATGACGACGAAGGCGGCGGCAAAACCGATGCCAGCATAAGCGATGACGTTCCATGGAACATTAGGATCATTCAAAATTAGATAGTTATATGCCCCCCACGTCAGCGTCCCCAGAAGAAAGCCGAACAGCCCTGCCCATAACGCCCGCGCCCACCATTTCCAGAAACCGCGCAGACGCTGCGGTAGTTCATCGCCCGCGACCACAGCTAGGCCTAAGAAGATGCCAAAGGTGAGGCCGGTGGAAACGGTGCGCCCCCAGATTTCGCTGAGCAGAATTTGCGCGCCAGCCCCCGCCGAAAGCGAAAGATAGACGTAGATGCCCATCGCCAGCACGCCGAAAATGACCGCTGATACATAGCGCCAAACGGTGTGCAGCGGATTATCGGTCAGCCGCCGCCAGGTATTGGCTAGCCATGCATATAAGCGCGTGCCGCCCCCGGTGGATGCGGGCAGACTGTTGGCTTCATCACGGGCGAGCGCCAATGCGCGCAGCGCGCCGCGCGCCCCCAGATTTCGGCGTTCCGCAATCACCTGCGCGGCGGCTTCTGAGCGCAAGCGGCCGATGGTGCGCGCGGCCAGTTCAGAGACGCGCGGGTCTGTATCATCGAGCGCCTTCTGTGCGAGCAGCGCATCAATATCTGGCGTATAGGCGGCGGGTCGCCAGTCGCTTGATGACCATAATCCTAATTTATCCCATAAGGGTATGTTTCGCGCCGGGAGCGGTGAACGGGCTGCCAGCACTTTGATGGCCGCAAGTTCTGCCGCCGGATGCGATTCAACCTGCATCGCCTGTGCGACAAGGCGCGGAATTTGCGGCGGTTCGGCATCTGTAATTTGAGCCAGATATTCCAGCGCGCGGGTTCGCGCCGGGGCATTTTCGCTGCGTAGGGCATGCAGCGCCGTCCAGCGGCGGCTGTCTTCGTCCACCTGCGCCCACCAGTAATCTACCGCATAATCATATTCCAGCGCGCCGCGCAGCAGCATTTGCCGCCCGTTATCATCCAGTTCTAAACCGTTTTCGGCGGCTTTCATGTAGTAATCAGCAATCAGGATGTAGTCAGTGACGCCGAGTAGAAAACGTCCCTGCCCGCGCTGATAAACGCGCCGAGCGCGGCTGTAGATGTCTTCCGCTTCTTGCCGCGCCATCGCTTCTGGCGTGAGCGCATCCGATTCTGCGGGGGCTTCCGGGCGCAGGCCCGCTTTAGAAATCAAGCCGTCAATTGGGCCGCTGATGAGATCGTCAAGGTTTCGCTCGTCGGGCGCTGCAACTTTCGGAATTTCACCGGTACGTGAAACGAGATCCCCAACGGGGCCGGAGAGCAAATCATCAATCTCCACGGGTTTAGTGGCGCCGCCCGGTTTGGAGATCAGTCCGTCAATCGGGCCGGAGATCAGCGCATCCATGCTCGATGATTTTATCTCACCGGTCTTGGAGATTAGGCGGTCAACCGGCCCGCTGACGAGATCATCCAGGGCTTCGGTAGAGGGGGTTAGGGCAGTGCCGCTTTTATCCACTGGCTTGGAGATTAGTCCATCCAAGGGGCCGGAGATCAGCGCATCTAATGGCAGCGTTGAATAGCCGCGGGTTTCCCCGGTGGTTCCGGTGGGCATGCGCGCCGGATCGAAGCTGATGGTCGCCCGATTTCCACCTAACACCTGCTCCAACGCGGTGAGCAGTTCGCGCATGGATTCTGCGCGTTTTTCAATGTCAACTTCGGTGGCCTGTCGCAGTACAAAATTCAATGTGGGGGGCAGGCTAGGACGAAGTATGGTCACATCCGGCATTTCGCCGCCGCTTTGCAACTGTTTGATCGCCAGCGGTACTGCCGCATCAAACGGCAGCTGCCCGGTGAGCATGTGATAGACCATGATGGCGAAGCTGTAAATATCAGCGCGGTGATCCAGATGATCTGAGGTGAGCTGTTCGGGCGCCATATACAGCAGCGTGCCACTTCCGGGATTTTTGGCGCGGCCTTCGGGATCTAGCATCGTTGCCAGCCCGAAATCTGCTAGATAGGGACTCTGGTAGCTGTCCAGCAGGATATTGGAGGGTTTCAGGTCAAGATGAATCACTTTGCTGGTGTGGGCATAGTCCAGCGCCTGCCCGACTGCCCGCGCCACCCGCAGCATTTCATCAACAGCGAGCGGGCCTTTTTCGATCACGTCTTCCAATGAGCCGCCGGAAACGTAACGCATGACGATGAAAAGCTGGCCGGAATAATCGCCAAATTCGTAGATTGGGAGGATATGAGGATGCTCAAGCCCGGCGATGGTCTGAGCTTCGCGCTCAAATAACTTTACCGGATCCATGTCCTGCGACAGATTGCGGGCAATGGTCTTTACAGCGACTGTTCGGGCAAGTCGCTGGTCGCGCGCAGACCATACATCGGCCATTCCACCGCGGCCAATGTGTTCGATTACGCGGTAATGGCTAAATTCAATTCCAACATCCATGCAGGTAAGCTACCTTTACAGTTGTCGCAGGCTGTTGCTGGTATTCATTGAGCCAAGTATATCCACATTTTCTTCCAATTACCGAAAAAGCGCCTGTATGGTACGCTATCGATAGGTCAACCCACATAATCGGCTGCTTTATGAAACTGCGACTGTTCTTGTTCATTCTCGCTATCACGCTTGTGTTTCCAGTAGCAGCGCAGGAGTCTTTGTGGCGCGATCCTGCTTCGTTAGCCGCGCGCTATCTGAATATTGACGCTGAATCGGTTGTTTTCACGCTGCCCGATCCTTATGAACCGGGCGTGACGACCAGCCAATTTTTCACTGCAAAGCAGGGCGAATCCCAACCGCAGCAGGTAACAGCGATCCTAGGGGCAAGCGCGCGAATTTCTGCGGAGCTTCCGGGCGCGCTGGTCTGGGTGGAAGAGGGCATAGACTTCACCGAGACGGAAGCACAGTCAGCGGCGCGCGCGCTGGCAGCGATTTTTGCGCAGATGGCACTGCGCTCAAATTATGATGAACCATTTCAACTTCCCGGCGGGCAACCCGTGGCTGATCCTTCAGATTTGATGCCTGTACCCGATGTTGATCGAGATGGCTTCATCCACGTGCTTTATATGCGTAATCTGGCTGATGAACGGGATGCCATCGCCAACCCGCTAGATCGGATGCCGGCTGCACTTGTCCCCGGTGGATTAGGCAATGCGCGTGAGGTTATCTTTGTGAATACCACGCCTTATGTGCAAGCGAGCCTTGATGATGCAATCTATTTGCGGGGCATTGCTGCTGCTTTTATGGAAATGCTGCTGAATGAAAGCGCCCCCCGGCAAGCCCCGTGGCTGCGTAACCTGCTGATTACCGACTTGTACCAGAGATTAAGCGGAAGTGGTATCTCGCCTACACAAGTGGATAGCTATTTAGATATTCCCTCCAGTTCGATAGTTCATGTGCCGAACTTTATCAACGCGCCCCAAGTGACGGGCGGGCAGCAGTTGTTTTTGAACTACCTTCGCCAGAGGTTTGGTGAAAGTATTGTGATGGGATTATTCGAGGCTGCGAACGAGGGGGATGCCGCGCTAGATCGCGCTATTGCCGAAACGGGTATGCGCGATCCTGTGACTGGCGCGGTGCCTACGAGCGGCGAGATATTTTCTGATTTTGCTGCTGCCAACATCCTTAACGGGTTGTTTGGCGATGGGCGCTTTGCCTACACCAATGCGCCGCTGGATCCGGGCGAGACTGCGGCAGCAAGTGAACTGGAATTGGACCATTCGCTCAAAACGGCGGGGATGCCCTACGGAGTGGCCTATTACTTCTACACTGCCCCCGAAGCACAGACGATACAGGTGCAGTTTCAAGGCGCAGAGTCTATTAGCCGCTTTGCAGACCGAAGCGGCGATCTGGAAAATCGCTTTTACCTCGCGGATTCGCTGCCAGATGCAGACCTTACGCTGACGCGGCGAGTTGATCTGACTGACGTTAGCGCTGCTGAGCTGACATTCGATGCGCTTTTCGATCTGTCTACAGGCTGGAATTACGGCTATATTTCAGTTTCACTGGATGAAGGTGAAACATGGGAATTACTGCCAGCAGTAGGAGATGAGGTAAATAATCTTCACGGTGCGGCCTATGGGCCGGGCTTTACCGGCGTGAGCAGCCCCGAAGCGCCACGCTCATTCCCGATCATGGGCGTTGTGCTTGGCGCAGATGGCGTGACCATTGGCGATCTTTCGCCAAATGGCCCGGCGCAGCAAGGGGGTATGCAGATGGGTGATGTGCTTATCGGGGTGGATGGCGAAACATGGCAGACAGCGCCTAATATTCTGGAGGTGTTGTCCAGATATGCCCCCGGCCAGATGGTGGTGTTCAGGGTGCTGCGCGGGGATCGCAGTCATGAAATTCCGATTATGCTTGGCGCGCATCCTACCCGCGCTGTGATGCCTGAGAGCGAATGGATGCCGCAGGCCGTAGATTTGACGCCGTATGCCGGGCAGGAAATTTTGCTGCGCTTCGAAATGGTCACGCTGCCAGCTTATGAACGCGCCACTTTTGCGGTAGATAACCTGACGATTCAGGCGATAGGCTGGCGTGATGACGGTGACCTGCCTGACGATTGGGCGCTGAGCGGCTGGTCAGTGGTTGCTGAACGAGTGCCTACTGAATGGATGCTTACAGCCGTGTATACCGGGAATCAGGATGATCGCCCGCCCCGTGTTGAGAGGATGCTAATGGGCGAAGGGTTTGATAGTAATTTCCGGGTGTGGCTTGGCGCAAACGAAACGCTGATTTTGGCGGTGTCGGCATTGAATATGAATACCGATCAATCGGCGGCCTTTGAACTCGAATTGACCAGGGCAGATTGAGCGCGTGAACTCAGGTTATGTTGTTGTCTCTAAATCGGCGTACGCTAATCTCGCCGCCATTTTGCCAGAAAGCATCGCCAGAGGCACACCAACTTCAGAGTAGGTCGTGCTGCCCGCGAAATACAACCCTCTAATATCTGGCGCTTGGTTAGGCGGGCGACGTAGGATATTAAGACGATCATCGGATGATAATTCGTATAGATCGCCATGCTGCGCTTCAATTCCGGTTTCAAATTCAGAGGGGGACAACCGGTATTCAGCGCGAATTCCGGCTCGAATATCCAGCCCGCGCCGCGCCAGTATCTCCAGTACATGATCGCGATAGCGATCCCCCTGAGAACTCCAGTTAAAATTTGGGTTGGAGGGTGGCACATTGATCCTCACAAACCAGTTTTCGCAGCCTTCGGGCGCATGGCCGGACTCCGTCTTTGAGGTGATAGCAATATAGAGCGTGGGGTCTTTTGGCGGAATCTGGTATTCAAAAATATCTGCAAATTCGCGCGGATCATCATCGCTGAATAGGATGTTATGGTGAGCCAGTTGGGGGTGATTGCCCTCTACGCCTAGCATCAGTACGAAACAGGACGAGGAATATTCGGAATTTGCTGGCCGTCTAAATCCCGCCAGGTCTTGCGGCAGCAGCTTCTGGCAGACCGTCGCCGCGTTAATATTGGCGATTACTGCATCGGCGGGGAGAAATTCGCCGCCTGCGAGCAGCCCTGTCGCCCGATGATTTTCAATCTTGATTTCATCAACACGGCATCCAGTGATCACCGTTACGCCTAGCTCTATCGCTAACTGCTCCAATGCACGGACGATAGTATAGACGCCGCCTTGCGGATACCAAACGCCGCCAGAAAGCGCAATATGGGCGATCATGTTGAGTGCTTCCGGCGCAGCATAAGGGCTTGCGCCAATATAAGCTGCATAACGTTTCAGCATTTGCCGCAGCTTTGGCGACGCAGCAAAACTGTCTATGGCTTCGGCCATTGTGGGAAGGGGATCAAGTGCTGAAATTTCAACCAGCGGGGGTTTTGCAGTCTGCCAGTTATGCGGTGGATCGTCGTAGATATAAGTAGGGCTGAGGGCATCGTGAAGGCTTTTGGCATACTGCAAATAGCGCATGTAGCCCTGTGCATCATCGCTGCCTACAAACTCGCGCAGTCGCTGAATCATCACGTGGGGCATGCGCGAAGCATCAAACTGTGATCCATCATTCCAGAAATAACGGGTGAGTGGATCGACAGGTAGCAGCGATAGATAATCGCGCGTATTTTTACCCGCATACTGAAAAAGCTCATCTAGGACAGGGCGCATGCTGATTACAGATGGGCCAGTATCCCAACGGAAACCATTGGCGGTCATTTCGCTCATTTTGCCACCAATGGCGTTGTTCTGCTCAATGACTGTGACCCGTTGCCCCGCTGCCGCTAAGCGGATAGCGGCGCTAAGCCCGCCGATGCCGCCGCCGATAACGACGAAATTTCGAGTCATGAATCCGCCTGAGCAGTTGTTTCAGGCGTGGGGCTAGCCATTGGAATATTCTGGAAGCTGATGCTATCGAGAATGGCTTGCATCTCATCTTCGCCGGTATCCATTGCTTCGATGGGATCGGCATACATGAAGAAGACGTAATTCAGCCCGAACTGGTTAATTCCGGCGAACCAACCCCGCGTATCTGGTGTTTGCGGGCAGTCTACCGCCGCGAATGAGGTGCCGATGGCGGCTAACCCACCGATGCTGTAATCACGGCGTAAATCTGTGCCGACGTTACAGCCATCTTCCAACACCGCCAACCGCAGCAGACGCAGGCCGTCTAGCCATAGATCGGTTGCGAGCGTGGCTGCATCGGTGGTCGTGACGACGTTGGGAAATGCCCACAGCAGCACGATGCTGCCCGTGCCGCCGGTGATCGGCCCGCTATAGATGGCGATAGGGATGGTGCGGGTCGCATCTAGATCGCTGACCAGCAGCGTGTCATAAGCCACGCGCCATCCCTCTGGCAGGGTGATGTCGAATGGGGGGGAGACTCCCTCGCCGGTCAGCGGATCAACATTGATGACGACTTCGGTTACTTCCGGCGTCGCCGCGTTTAACGCGCTGTTCAAATTCTCATTGAACGCAGTGATAGCAAGGTCAATGGTGAAATTGAGCGATTCTGCATCCAATAATGATCGCTGGCTGTCAATAATCGCCAATGGAATTTCGCCGTCATAGGGCAGGGCGGCGTGCAGCCGCGCAGCTTCATCCAATACCAGATCGGGACGGCTTGAAGCCATACATTGGTTCCATAAGTTCTGGTCAATGCCTGATGCCCTGACACCATCTACCAACCGCGAACCGGGGTAGGCGTCATCGCCATATTCTGCGTACCAGCCCATGAGTTGGGCGAAATAGGGATAAAAGGCATTTTGTTCAGCGGCGCATAAAGCGGCGCGGGCAGCCCCGCGCGCATCGGTAGAGCCAGCGCCGCGCAGCAGCGGCAGGGTGGTGATTAAGATTTCTGCGCCTCTTGCGCGATCAACCAGCGCCGATAGTGATGAGGCCACAAACTGCGCCGATTCTGGATCGTCCAGCGCCAGATAGAGCGCAACTGTCACCGGCGCGTTGTCATAGCCTAAACGTGGCAGCCCCGTGCCTGTGATTGATTCATGTAAGCCTGCAAAATCAATTGCTGTTGGGGGCATTGGCGTAGCTGAGGGAGAAGCTGATTCAGTAGGCGGCGCATTGGGGACTGGAGAAGCCGTTGGGGCGCTGCCTGAACATGCCGCCGCCAGTAGGGCAAAACCTGTTAAAAGGGCTGAGATTTTCAAGCGCATACGAGAGCCGTTTCGAGTCCGTCGCAGATTATGTAGGCAGTATAACGCAGTACGGAAAAATTGAGGGCGATAGCGTCAGTTTAGTTTGCTTGCCGGGGGAAGAGTCGCGCTTAAGGGGCGAGTTCCGAATACTCGTCCCTTAAGCGGTCAATCTCGTACTGAGTTAAAATTTATCGGGGAATACTTCCTTTGCCAGCGCCTCTTCACGGTCAACCTGCGCGCTCAGAAGCTGCAAGCCTTCGTTCCAGAAATTGGGATCAGAGAGATTCACGCCAGCTTTTGCGAGAATGTTCTCTGGATAATCGCTGTCGCCAGCGCCCAACACTTCCAGATATTGCGGCACAAATTCAGCGCCGCGCTTTTGATACAAGCTAAACAGCGCCAGCACTAAGAGTTCACCGAAAGAATAGGCATAAACATAGCCGGGGGTATGCAGGAAATGGGGGATGTAGCTCCACCAGATGCCGTACTCGTCGCGTAGGGTAACGCTGTCGCCAAACATCGCCCGCTGCGTCTCCAGCCAGATGTCACTCAGCCGCGCGGTTGAAAGCTCGCCCTCTGTGCGGCGTGCGGTGTGGTAGCCATGTTCAAAGCGGTTCATTGAGGTTTGCCGGAACACTGTGGCGAAGCTGTCTTCCAGCTTATTGGCTTGCATCGCCAGCCGCGCCGCGGGATCGGGTTCTGTATTCATCAGGTCGTCAAAGACCAGCATCTCCCCGAACACGGAAGCCATTTCAGCGGTTGTTAACGGCGTATAGTAATACGAAATCGGCTGCTTTTCGCCCGAAAGATACATATGTACACCATGCCCCAGCTCGTGCGCCAGCGTTGAAACATCACGGCCTTTGCCGGTGTAGTTCAAGAAAACAAAGGGGTGGGTTGAAGGGGTGCTGGGTGAGGCGAATGCCCCCCCGCGCTTGTTTGGCAGCAGCGCCGCGTGAATCCAGTTTTCATTGAAGAAGCGCTCGACCACTTCGCCTAGCTTACTGCTGAATGCGCCGTAGGCTTTGATGACAATATCGCGGGCTTCCGACCATGCATAATCGCGCCCGCCAGCGGCGATAGGCAGCGGTGCGTAGCGGTCATATTCAAATAATTCGTCCAGCCCCAACAACGTTCGCTTCAGGCGATAATGACGCTGCGCAATATCGTAATTGGCGGTGATCGCCTGAACCAGCGCCTCTACGACGGCATCTTGCGCTTTGTTCGAGAGATTACGGGAAGAAATCCACGAAGGGTAACCGCGCCGTTTATCTTCGCTGGCCTTGTCTGCGGCCAGCACGTTGAAGATGAACGTGGTTTGCATGCTGTTTTCGTTGAGCGTGGTGGTGATGGCGTTTGCCGCATCGAGCCGAACGGCGCGATCTGCATCATAGCCCAGTTTGAAGATTTGCGATTGATTCAGTTTCTCGCCGCGATAGTCGAAGCGCATCGAGCTGGTGATCTGGGTGAACAGGCGCGTCCATGCGCTGCGGCCAGTGACCGCTTTATCGACTAGAATTTGTTCTTCAGGCTCGCTCAGGGTATAGGGTTTGTAGCGTAAATCGCTCTCAAAAGCATGCGCATAAATGTCAATGTCGGGGTCATGCAGGCGCGCTTTTGCTGTATCTTCAGCGACGGCTTTCCATTCTAGCCCAAAAAACAGGATTTTCTGACTCAATTCCGAGAAGAATTCTTCGGTCTTTTGCAGCAGCGCGCCATACTGTTGATCGGTGGTATCGGTTGAATACAGCAGTGAGGCATAGTTGTTTAGATGGATGGCGATGTCGTAAATGGCATCCTGCTCTTCCGCCGCTTCAGCAAGCTCCGCCGCAGTCAGATCTTTGACGCGCCCGCGATATTTTTGGGCGAAAGCTTCAGCCAATGCCAGCGATTTTTCAATATCAGATTCAATGGCAGGATCGTCAATGCCAGCATAAAGGATGGAAAGATCCCAGACTACATTTTCAGCCCCAGTGGTTGGGGCATCGGGGGCGACTATATCGGTCATATTCGAAACCTTTCAATCGTTCAATTTTGTTCGAGCGGTTAAGTATAAACGAAATCCAGCGTGATGGGTAATGAAAAGCGGCAAGTTTAAATTTTTTATACCTCTTATACAGGACAGTCTGGAGAATTATGCATAGAATAGAATTTCAACCATCGCGGAGAATTATATATTGAGGGCATTTATCATGTTTAAGGGAAAATACTGGCTTGTAGTTATTTGTCTCGCATTAACGCTCGGTTTCGCCAGCGCATTGGCAGCGCAGGAAACATCTACCGATGCGCTGCAAATTGGTCAGCCTGCTATAAGTTATGTCGCATCGCCGGAAGTAACTGTGAGTTATGTCTATGAATTGGCTGCTCCGCTGGCTGTAACTTTACAGGCTATCGGAGACAGCGCCAGCCCGCGCATCGCGATTTATCAGGATGGCGCGCTGGTGGCCTCACAGCCTAATAACGAAGGCGCGCTCATCGTTAATTTGACCACATTCCTAAATGCAGGCTCATATCTGGTTGAAGTCGGCGTTGCTGGTACTGAACCCGGCATGGTTATTCTGATCGTTCAGAGTGAAACGCCAGCAACGATTACGTCCCTGAACTCTGGAATGGCTGTGTTCGATGAAGTGACTGTACAGTCGCCACTAGCGCTGTACAGCTTTGCCGCGCTGCTTGAGCCTTCATATCTGTATATTGACAGTGGGCTGGAAGCGAGCGGCCCGAACGCGCGCCTAGTAGATATGGCGAGCGGAGCCATTATTGGCAGTATAGATGCTTCAATGCTTGGTGGTCGCTTTCGTTTACCGGCGGGTGCAACTACCTTTCAGCTTGAGATAACCCATGATGCCAGCACTACGCTGCTGCCGTTCACCGTATGTTTCACGGCAGTGAGCGCAGGTGATTGTGGCACGCAAGCGGCGCCAACAGCGCAAACGCCAATAGAAACGCCAGTGAGCGATGTTTGCACCGTTACTCCTAATTCTGGCGGCGCCAATATCCGCCAATCGGCCAGCGTGGGTGCGCTGCTGATCGGCGCGCTGCCCGGCGGCGCATCTGCCGAAGTGCTGGGTATTTCGCCCGATAGCAGCTTCTATAATATTAGCTACAACAATCTGAATGGTTGGGTTGCCTTGTCGGTAGTCAATGCTAGCGGTAACTGCGCGGGCGTGCCGGTTGTGAATCCGCCCGCGGTGATTCCACAGCCAACGCCGGTGCCGCCAACTAATACGCCCGCGCCCACAGCTACCCCCGCGCCTCCGACCAATACCCCGGTGCCACTGTCTCCGACACCTGCCGGCCCGTGCCTGATCACCATGACCGGCGCTCAACTGGTGTATACCACTCCGAATGCAATACCTGATTATATTTATGATCAGGTGCAGGCGGGCTATCAATTGATTCCGGTAGGTAGGCTGGCTGATAACTCATGGTGGAAAACCAACTATGCCAATGCATGGATTGAAACCAGCGCCTTTGGCAGCACGGCACAGGTATCTGGCGACTGTTCCATGTTACCCGTGGTGACGCCGTAGAAAACCCGAACAGTATTATCGTTTTGAAACGGGGCATAATCACTGATGCCCCGTTAGCCAACCTAAGTTTTGGGTGGATAAAATCACCGTATAGACTCCTGCATTGAGGCGTACATATGTAGGTGTGTCCCTCCAATCCCGTGAAGGTTTAGCGTGTTATCTATCAAAGGCGCAGGTTAAATAAATTAAGGAACCAGATTATGCCTTCAACACCATTAACCGAGACCGAAATTCAGCGACAGCTTCAGGAACTTAGTGGGTGGATGCGTGAGGGTGGCGCCATCCAAAAAGAATTTCAGTTGGAGTCGTATGTGGCGGGGCTGGCCTTTGCGACTGCGGCAGGGATCGTCTGTGAGGGGCTAAATCATCATCCAGACATGAGCATAGGCTGGAAAAAAGTAACGCTCCGTTTTACAACACACGACGCCGGAAGCCAGCTAACCAGAAGCGATTTCACCGCCGCCGCTGCGGTGGAGAGTTTGGGGTATCCCCACAAATAACCTAACTGTTCCGGCTGTTTGATGCGACTCATGTGGGGGCTGTATCTATGCTGGCTGCCGCTTTGATCAAACCGGTTGGGATGGCGCTGGTTTTACTGCTATCATCAAATTGATTGACAACCGGTGATTTGCGCTTGATCACACTGCGATTAGCACAGGATTCAGAACCGGCATCCCATGCAAAAAGAGTCGATCCCGAAGAGCGATACCCCAACGGTTAGGGGGACTTCACCTGAAGATAACCATCGTACTGTGATCGGCAAGCCCTTGCAGGGGCGAATGCTGCTGACTGCCCGCGCGTTGTGGGTGGCTGTGATGATACTATCGGTCACATTATTCGTGGT
>DAOTUZ010000122.1:0-9319 GCA_034437295.1 Anaerolineae bacterium
GAGCAAGAGACAGTCAATAACTCCTCCTTCTCGCCAAATACAGCAACGAACTACTCCACCTGTATTCAATACTGCAAGCGAATCCTCACAGCGTTATCAATACCCATAGAAAAAGAAGCAAGAATTGGGTCCCTGCTGTTGAAGACTGTGATACCAGCGCCGTAAACCTTATACAGATTACAGATCTTAGAATTTTTCGAGTTTGGTGAGGGCAAGGTACGGAAGGGGACCTAGATACGAATAAGAGTAAGCGAATATTACGTTTCGCATGGGAAGAAGAAAACCCCTCCAAGATGAAGGGGTTTACAGGGAGAACTAAGATATCAACGTGTACTGCTTACTTGCTATCGATACGGTGCGCCCGTTAAAAGTGAACCGGGTGAGAATAAGCGGTGATATACGAGTTCTCAACGTCATTCTTGGATGAAGTGACCGAGGCGCCGGGGCGATTACTTGACCTGCTGCGTCAGCCCATTGAAGATAAGGTTGTAACCATCAGCCGCGCAAACGCCTCAATGACTTACCCGGCAAACTTCCTATTGGTCTTAGCGATGAATCCGTGTCCTTGTGGCTATTATGGCGATTCTGTGCGCGCTTGTACTTGCACGCCAACGATGATCGCCCGCTATCAAGCCAAAATTTCAGGCCCGCTGCTGGATCGCATTGACCTTTATGTTGAAGTTCCGCGGGTAGATTACGATAAGCTGATAAACGGCGCGAAGTCTGAACCTTCTCACAGCGTACATGAACGGGTTGAAAAAGCGCGGAGCATTCAGAGAGAGCGCTTCGTTGTTTCGCCCGGCATTTACGCCAATTCCGATATGGGATTAAAAGAGGTTGAAGAGTTCTGCGTGCTTTCTAAAGATGCGAAACAGCTGCTTGAACTCTCAGTGAAGCGCATGCAGTTAAGTGCGCGAGCATATCATCGTATTCTTAAATTGTCGCGCACTATAGCAGATCTTGGTGACTCGGAGCGCATTGAAATGGCACATGCGGCAGAGGCTGTTCAATATAGACCCAAACAATATGCGGGCTAGCAGTTGGACAGCACTTCATAAATGGGCTGTTTCATTCTCCACCTTCAAACCGCGCGCGGGTTTCCGCGACAGTTTCCAGTTGAAGAGGGCTAAGCAGCGACCAGAATTGTTCTGGCGTTACGATACGCCGAGCAGAAGCTTCCGCATAGCGGCGTAGCCAGTTGAAAAACACATCGGTGCCTAAATCTTGACGCAGCGCTTCCAGCATTTTTGCGCCGTTC
This sequence comes from Anaerolineae bacterium, assembly GCA_034437295.1. GTDB lineage: Bacteria > Chloroflexota > Anaerolineae > Aggregatilineales > Phototrophicaceae > Flexifilum. Next base: position 1,259 of record DAOTUZ010000122.1, read on the forward strand.
AAGTATATGGCGTTGATATAGGGGCGGGCGGCGTCGAACTGGTAAACCGTACTATTGATCGGAAGTCCGGCATAATCAGGCGGGAGAAAAGTGCTCACTCTGAAATTCCACCACCAATCGCGTAAATCGGGGTAAAATTCTTCGAGAAAGGTAATCTCGCTGTAAGTTGCCAATGCTTCATCTAGAAATGGGTTGAACGCCTGATCGTTACCAACGCTGGAATACCACCATTGGTGCGCAACTTCATGGACTGTAATCAGGAATAAATATGAGGCCGGTGTACCGGGATAACTGCGAAACCACTCTCCGCTAACAAAGACCAGTCCGGTATATTCCATGCCGTCCGGAAAGTCGCCCTGCACGATCACCAGCCGATCATATGGATATTCGCCAAAAAGGTCGCTGAACATTTCAATTGCGCGGGACGCGGCCTCAAGTGCGTGTGCGGGGCCTTGAATTATGCCGTTTTCCCCATGAACCAGCGCATCCTCAAACGTGATCATTTCTACAACAACGCCGTTAGCGGTGGTTTGTGACGCCAGCGCCGCGCCAGCATTCAAGCTAAAAGCAAAATCACGACTACCGTCAATGCTGGCGTGAATCGCCCCATCGCCAACTTGCTCAATGATTCCCGGCGCGGCGACGACTAGATCATCCGGGGCGCCTTCGACACTTAATGTAACACTCCAATTAGCTGCTTCTGCCACAATTTGTTCGCCAATAGCTGTAACTGGATGGATTACCCAATCACCATTCTGGCGAGCAGCTAAGAACGGGAGGACGTTGCCGAAATTCATCTGGCGCTGGCTATAGCCAAAATATCCGCCAATACCTGCCGCGCCTTCGCCAATCGCTGGCGGCACAAGCCTGAAATTCATATCGATTTCAACAGCGCAGCCCGGAGACAGGGGGTGGGGCAGGTGAACATTCATTTCTCGCCCGGTCAATTCGTAAGCGGGGGCGTCGCCGCCATTTACAAGTAGGCTGTTCAGCGTAAATGCGTTTGGTATGCGATTTGCTTCAACATCGAATACGATATTTTCAAGCGTTTCGCCTGTAAGATTCAGATAGCGTATGTTTTGTGTGGCTTGAGCTGTGCGCTGTGAAAATGAGATATTCACCGCTGCGGTATAGGTTATGGCTGGTATCCCTGCTGAAGGTGGGCATTCTCTACCGGCCGTTGGTGGCGGAGAAATTTCGGGGGTGTTTTCAATTTCAACCCCCTGAATCGGTTGAAGTGTTCGTTCAGACGCGGGGATTGTCGCCCCTTGAACAACCCGCACCGTTGTCGAAGTTGGAGGAATTGAGGCCACTATTTGAGATTTACAGGCAAATAGCAGCAACCAGAACAAGATAAGCGGGAGAGACGCAAGAAATTTCATGGGAGAATTCTGCCTAATTTCCAACGTCTGTTCAACTACGCATTCCCGCCGTAACAAACAATAATCGTGTGTGTTATTCTTAATGAGATGTTTAGCTTACTTTTGGAGGGGATGTAGACTTGGCAACGAACTCATTTCGCGATCAAATTACGGGGCTAATTCAGCTTACACGTTGGAAAGAATATGTTCCGTTTGTCATTCCTTTGACCTTGTTGGGTGCTCTTTTGGCTACAAGCTTGAACGACACCTTCCTTGACTGGCGGTTGGTTCCAGTTACCCTTGCAAATATCCTCGCTGTTGCCTACGCTTTCATGATCAATGATATCGAAGATGCTCCAGATGATGCTCGCGATCCTGATCGTGCTGCGCGTAACCCAGTGACCAGTGGTCGAATTGGTATCCGCTTTGGCTATGCAGCCTGTCATTTTGTGGCGGTGATGACGCTGATTATGTATGCGTTGGGCGGTTGGTTGGTTTTTGCGATTGGCGTCGCTACGCTGCTGCTTTCGCATCTGTATTCATGGCGCGCTGTACGGTTAAAGGCATGGCCGGTAACAGATATTCTTTCACATTCATTGATGCTGAGTGGGCTGTTGTTGCTAGCCGGCTTCTTTCTATACGGCAATGCGCCTGGCGTGGTCTGGTTCGTAGCGTTAGGGGCGACTCTCGTTTCTGTGTACGGGCAGCTTTATAACCAGCTGCGCGATTATGATATGGATAAGGCTGCCGGGCTGCATAATACCGCCATTTTGTTGGGTGAACGGAATACCAAACGCGCAATGTATCTATGCATTGTATTGGCATTTGTTTGCCTGCTTATTGCGATCTTTCAAGGCGCTTTCCCAGTTTGGTTAGGGCTAGTAGTTGTATTAGCAATTCCAGTGAGCATGCTTTTTCGCGGCAAGACCGATATGCGTGGCAGTAAGGCCGTAGATTCGACCGGTGCAATGCAGATGCAGGTGGTGGTCATCCTCAATCTCATAATTTGCGCATGGCTCACGGTAACAGTATTCCAGCAGGTTGTTGTTGCTTAGCTGACCGATTACCATTCGAGCAATTATGGGCTTAAATTCAATACATCAAATCTTGTTCAACGCCGGCATCCTTTATTCCGTGGCGCTTGGCGTTTGGGTTTCGGTGATGGCGGCACGCAATCAATCAATCTCTGGAAATTTTTGGGGCGCTGTCGCCACTTTTGCTATCTTGTCTGCGATGACACTACTGCTGGGCATTGTAATGACCCTTATGGGCTTACAACCGCCGCGTGTAACAACTTATTTTCTGTATATGGCGTGGCTGGTGGTGATCATGCCGGGACTATTCACGATTTTGCGGGGTCGAGATGATAGAAACGCCGCCATCGCGTTTGCTATTCTCTGTTTTTTCAATGCCGCAACTGCTTTCAGCATGACTCAGCGTGCAGTGGTTGGGCCGTGGACGCTACCCGCCGCCTAGCGCCCGTTGGACTAGCGATTATATGTCTGTTTGCGGCGGCATGTGGCCCTGAACCAACGCCGCTGCCTGTAGTTATGGTAACGCCGTCACCTTCCCTTGAAAACTTCGCAACGTCCGTTTCATCATCCTCGATCACGGCGCATTATGTGGTTGATCCGTTAGCTGCTGAATTTGTGGAGGGGTCACTTTCTAATGCTAGCGGGGTACCTGTGATACAGATTGTTGAAATGCCCCGTTTGACCGGTGATCCAGCGGAAATTGTCATTGGATCCCAACCTTTTGAAGGCGGTCAGCCGCTGCCAACAGTATTCCTTTTTGGGATCGCCCTTCATGATCTGGAGATGATAGATAATCCCGAACTAATGGCGCTACTGCGGGAGTATTTACGCCAGCTGGCAGCTGAAGATCGGGATGCCAGCCAGCTGGCAGAATCACGCCGCGCAATTCGTGAAACGCTGGCAAATGCAGGTTATCCCGATGGGATCCACGTTAGCATTAGCCATATGATTCAATCATTGTTTCAAGATCTTGAAAGTGCCGGTATCCAGCCCGTTATAGATGGACAAGACCCCCCACAACTACAAGTATTGTTTAGCGATGAGCAGCGAGAAATGCTGATCTCAACGCAAGGCGAAGACAATGTTATTTACGGATTTGTGATACCGCTATATTACGCTGCCAGCGCCGGCTTAGAAATCAGGATCGGAAGTGATGGGCTTCCGGCGTTTGCGGGAAACTTCTGAGATAATGAGAATATTTCTTTCGTAAAGTCGCTTAAGGGGCACATCGCGTTGGAAATCATCTTAAGCCATGAAAACGCTGACTTTGATGCTGTTGGGTCAATGCTTGCAGCGCATAAACTGCATCCTCAGGCGATACCTGTTCTGGCGGAGCGGCTAAACCGGAATGTGGCCGGATTCCTCGCGCTTTTTGCTTCTGTACTGCCCTTTGTCGAACGTGAAGATTTGCCAGATGAACGTTTGACTAACGTGATTCTGACCGATACTTATCAACTTCCTCCCTTCAAAGGAATTACGAAACGGGTCAAGGTTTCGATTGTAGATCACCATCGGTTAACGAAGCCTCTCCCTCCGAAATACCATTACGAGGGGGAAGTTATTGGCGCTGCTGCTACCTTGTGGACTGAACGACTGCGAGCGGGTCAGATTAGATTGTCTTCCCTTGAAGCGACATTAATCGCGCTGGGAATTTATGAGGATACCGGATCTCTTCAATTTAGCGGCACAACATCCCGTGATTTGAAGGCAGCAGCCTACTTGATCGAACAGGGCGCGGATCTAGACATAATTAGCCGTTTTTTGGATCTGCCATTAAACCCCGCGCAGCAAACGCTGTACGAATATTTCGTACGCTCTCTGGAAACCCGCGATGTTGAGGGGTATTCTGTCATGATTGGCACCGCCCGTATTGATGAACTTATGGGCGAGCTAAGCGCAGTAGCGCATAAGCTGATGGACACCTTTGATCCCGACGCCCTGTTCCTACTCATTCAATCGCCGGAAATGCTGAATTTAATCTGCCGTTCTAGTGACGATGCCATCAACGTCGCGGAAATTGCCAGACAACTGGGCGGGGGAGGACATCCCCGCGCGGCGGCGGCGGTCTTACGAGATATTACTCTGGAAAATGCAAGGCTGCGGGTGTGGGAATTGGTGACTGCACAGTTACGGGAGTCACATCACATTCTGCGTGTGCGTGATCTGATGTCCTATGGCGCAAAAGTATTTGATGTGAAAACGCCTCTGCGCGAGATTATGCCGTTGATTTCCCGGCTAGGGCATGAAGGCTATCCCATCCTTGATGAAGATCGCGTGATCGGTGTTTTGCAAGCGCGCGATGTGCATCGTGCTGTGCAGCATGACCTGTTAGACTTGAGCGTTGGCGATATTATGATTGCCGGAGATTTAACCCTAAAGCCGGAAGATACTATTGCTGAAATTGAGCAGAAGATGGTTATTACCGGATTGGGGCAGATTCCGGTAGTAGACGATTCTGATCGGCTGATCGGTATTGTGACGCGCACAGATTTGCTCAGGCATTGGGCGCACTTGCATCCAGCAAAAGAATCTGACTCGCGAATGAACTTGAAACAGATTCATAAAATACTGGGCGTGGCTACAGCCGGGCTGATTCAGAAAATTGCTGATTTCGCTGAAGCTGAAGGAACGGGCATTTATCTCGTAGGGGGTGTAGTGCGCGATCTGCTTTTGAGGCGCCCAAATGATGACCTTGATTTTGTCATCGAGGGTGACGCCATTGAGTTTGGCGAGCGAATTGTGGAGGCTTTTGGCGGACGTTTGCACAACCATCGTGTTTTTGGTACCGCAAAATGGTTATTAGAAGGCTCAGCTATCCTGAATAATTCCGAATTAACTGGCCTGCCTGTGCATGTTGATTTTGTCTCTGCGCGTAATGAATATTATCAGGATCCAGCGGCGCTGCCGACGGTTATGCGTAGTTCAGTGAAACTTGACTTGCGCCGCCGCGATTTCACGATCAATGCGCTGGCGATACAGCTCACGCCGCTCAACCGATTTGGGGAGGTTCTGGATTATTTCGGTGGCCTGCACGATCTGGAGGCAGGATTGATACGTGTGCTGCACAGCTTGAGCTTTGTCGATGACCCAACTCGAATTTTACGCGCCGTTCGGTTCGAGTATAGGCTTGGTTTTGCGGTTGAGGAACGCACCGCGAATCTGGTCGAAACGGCGCTGCCGTTGATTGCCCGCTTGACGGGTGAGCGTATCGCTGGCGAGCTAGATTTGCAGTTAGCAGAAGATCAGCCTGAAAAAGCGCTGTTGTCCTTATCGCAGCGGGGGATTTTGCCGGCTATTCATACGGCGCTGATTTTTACGGTGGAAATGTTTGAAAAATTTGCAGTGGCGCGAGAGATATATGGAGCTTTTCCGACCTTGTACTGGCATGTTTGGTTGGCAGGGCTGCCTGAGCAAGCAATGCTGGAAAGCGCAAGGCGGCTTGTGCTTGGCGCAACTATTGTTCGTTCACTTGAAGCGACGGCTGAACTGCTGGCTATGGCCGATACTTTATCGCAACCGCATATAACCGCTGGAGAAATTGTTGATCTGCTTGAAGATAAGCCGGAAATCGCATTGCAGGCCGCCGCTGTATGGCTGGTTGGCACGGAATCGCAGCGCCGTATTGAGCAGTATTTGCAGCAGTGGCGTTATGTGCAGGCTTCAACAAATGGCGATACGCTGCGCGAATTCGGGTTAACCCCTGGGCCTTGCTTTGGTGAATTGCTCAAGCATTTACGCACTGCTCGTTTGAATGGTGAAATCCAAAGTGACGACGAAGAACGGGTACTGCTGAATCGCCTGATTGCGGAAAATTTCTGCGATTAACCTACGATACTGGTAAATAGGGTAGTTTCCTCCCCTCAGATCGGTAATCGTAGGCTTGGCAACCCGCCGTATTGCGGTATCATTCATAGGTGTAACAAATTCCTACCGGAGTAATTGGTTAATGGCAATTGAGCAGCAGAGCGTTCGCGTAACACGTTGGACTGGCGGGCAACACCCAACAGTTTCAATTATTTCGCGAATGATGCAAACAGAAGGGCTGCGCCCCTACGTGTGGGAGAATACCCCCAATTATCGTTATGCAATCCGCAGTCATGGCTACAACAAAGTCATGTTTTTGATTGAAGGTCAGCTTGAAATCACCTTTCCTGATAGCAATCAGAAGGTGAAGATGCGCGCTGGAGATCGCCTTGATATTCCTGCGGGCGTTCGTCATGGCGCAATTGTTGGCGCAGGCGGCGCAAAATGCGTTGAGGCGGCGCTGCAAACGCGATAGGTATTCGCTTAATCCTTCATGACTTATCTTTCGCTCACTGTTTCCCGTTTTTTTCACCGTGTGTAAGCCCTATGCTCTAGCTCATTTGCCCCCGCTTGATCAGGCGGTCTGGTCATTTGCCATGTATGGCAAGGTGCAGAACGCAGCCGTACTGAGTTATAACGATCTGAATCAACTCCCTTCTACAACGATGAATGCAGTGTTGTGCTGCGCTACCGAAACCCATCATCCCGAACACTTGATTGCAGGTGAATGGCAAGGGGTGGCATTAGTAGATTTGATGGCTGATGCGCTCGTAGACGCTGAAGTCAACAGCGCAATTATTTATAGCGCAGACGGTAGTCAACTGGCTTTGCCTGCTGCATGGCTTGAACGCGCATTGTTGGCAACTATGCTAAACGGCAGAACTTTAACGCCTGAACAGGGCTATCCTGCACGTCTTGTCGTGCCGGGTTTGACTGCTTGCCAGTCGCCGCGTTGGGTGGAGCGCATTGAATTTGTAAATGAAATGGCTGCACTCCCACAGCTTGCCCAGAACATTGCGCTGATCACGTCGCCGCAGACGGGCGCAAATGTGGGCGAACGATTACTGGTTGAAGGATTGGTGATCGCTCCCGCGCAGGCTGTAGCTGGTGTGGAACTTAGCATTGACGACGGCCCATGGTTTACGATTCCAATGCAGGTTAACTCAAATCATGCAGCGCGTTGGTCACTGGATTGGACGCCTCCCGGGGCAGGGCAGTATGCGTTGCGCGCACGCACTGCTTCTTCCTCTGTGCACCAAATTACGATTATTGTGAGCTAATCCGATGATCTCAAGGCGTTCCTTCTTGCAGGCTGCGGGCATAAGCACCTATGGACTTTCTAGCGCGCCTTTGTTAAACGCGCTAACGCCATTTTTAACCTCCGCTGCTGATGAGCAGAAATCCACATTTGGTCGAGTTTTATTTCCCGCGCCGGTGATGGATGATATAGGTGTTGTAATTTCCAGCCTGATTCCTGATACCGTCGTGCAAATCACTTCGGGTTCAGAGGCAGCCTATACGCTGCATCAGGGCATTGTGAACCGCGGCGTGGTACAGCCGATGGCTGATTTTGGCGCGGAATCCTTCGTGCCGAATGACATTTGCCCTGTGGAGGTGATCGCTCCTGTGGCAGCAATTCGCCAATGGTGCGCTCCTGCCGCGCCGATGCTTTCGCGGGTGGGGCATGGCGGCGTGCTGCATGCAATTGATAGCTTAATAGTGCAAAATGTTCGCTGGTTAGGCGTTGCCAGTGGCCCCGGTGCGCCATTGATCGGTTGGACAGAAGCGGCGCGCTGGCGGGAAACAACGGCATATTCAGACGGCCTACAATTTGCTGATACCGTCGAAATTGATCGCCATGC
>DAOTUZ010000123.1:0-17734 GCA_034437295.1 Anaerolineae bacterium
CCCGGCTGAAATACCGCCAACAATCGCCCCGATAGTCATCGCCTTAAACACATATTCGTAAATCACCATCTCGCCGATGGTAAAGGCGGCATTCGTCGGCGGCAGCGCCCCGATCACGATGGCGCGTTCTACTTTCAGCGTCGAAAAAGTGATCAGGAATAGAGCGACGGTGCCGATCAGCCGCAGCAGCATTTTGAATCTGCCCTTCGCCGGCCGCGCTGGCAGCAACCGGTTGTAGATTCCCGGAAACACCGCGCCGCCCATCGCCGCCGCAATAATCGGAGTCAGCAGGCCCAACCATGCCGCCTGCATCCCGATAGTGGCCGAAAAAGCCAGCAGCAGCGCGCCGCAGATCACGCCTAAAACCGCGCCCAGAATATGACCGATAGGCACGCTAATCGTTTTCAGGGCTGGCCGTGTCAGCGAAATTCCGGCTGATGCGATCACAAATGCGCCGATGATCCCGCTCACCGGCACAATGGACAGTTGAATCATCTCACCTAGCGACCCGACGAAAGTTGAGATGTAGCCAAGAAGCCCCTCGCGCCACAGCGTGCCGATCAAAATGCCTACGCCGCCCAACAGTCCCAGCGCCGCCACCACGATCACCGCAATCAGCGCGGTCATCAACACCCCGCGCATCCGCAGCCCGAAAGATTCCGGTTGTATCGAACGCCGTCGGGTGGCAACCACTGCCCCCAGCGCGATAAACAGGGTGCTGGCGCTGCCATTAAAAAGCTGGCCGCTGCCTACACTCAGCGCAAAATTGCCAATCGCCCCCAGCACCAATGTGCCAAGCCACCAGCCAACCGGTAGCAGCGCGAAGGCGATCAGCAGGCTGCCCAGCGGCATCCTAACCGGTCGCATCAGATTATGCGCCGCAAAGAAACTCAAAATCGCGCTTGGTAAAATTGAAATCAGCGTGGCGATCAAGGCAAGGAATATGGTTTCCACCATCTTTTCCATCACCAACGCCGTGGTATCGCTAAAACGTACCGATCCCACAGGTGTTGCATCTTGCACTTCAATCGTGTGGGTTTCGCCGCTGCTGCCGCGAATGCGCGGTACTTCAATTTCCGCGACAAATGTCCCATCATCGCGAATCACAAAATTATTATCTCTACTGCCAGCAACCTGCCGGATGCGCCGTTCGCCATCGCTGCCAATCCAGTTCAAGCGAGCCAACGTCTCTGGGTAGAAGTTATAACCGGAGACCGTCACCATATCCCCACTGCTGGCGCAGGTCGGCGTCACCACAATATACGGTGCGCCGTCATCTGGTGTCACTGGCGCTTCCGGTACAGTCCCATCTGCAGGGCAGTCCACCAGAATACTGGTGCTGTTGCTGCGGATTTCATAATCCTGCGTGAACACGTTCGGAGAAAGCAGTTCACGCAGGGCATTGGTCACATTTTGTTGGCGCACCGGCTCTTGGGGACGATCAAGGTTGATCTGTGTCACCGTCCAGCCATAGGCGATGATCACGAACCCCACCAGCACCCCAATCAGAACGACGATACGCCGTAAAATAGAGCGGCTGTCAGCTTTAGTCATCGGTCGCTCCTAGTGAATTTCGACTTCAACGGCATCTTCGCCGTAAATTTGTCTAAAACGCTCATTGTCAATCTCAGAAGGCAGGCCATCAAACTCAACTCGCCCGTCTTTCAGCGCGATCACGCGGTCTGAATAGGCGCGCGCAAGGCTCAAAAAATGTAAGCTGCATAAAATCGTGATGCCATCTTCCTTATTCAAAAGTTCCAGATAGCGCATCACCGAATGCGAGGTGGCCGGGTCAAGGCTAGCCACCGGTTCATCGGCCAGCATCAAATCCGGTTCCTGCATCAAAGCCCGGGCGATGCCCACCCGCTGCTGCTGCCCACCACTCAAGGAACTGGCGCGGTTGTACGCTTTTTCAACAATGCCAACTCGTTCCAGCGCCGCCATAGCCCGCTCTTTTTCAGATGCTGGCACATAGTTTGCGAGGCTTAAAATCGGGTTTATATAGCCCAGCCTGCCGCAAAGCACGTTGGTCAATACGCTGGAGCGCTTGACCAGATTGAACTGCTGAAAAATCATGCCGATGCGGCGGCGAATCAGCCGCAGTTCATCGTCGGCAGCCGCGGTGATGTCTATATCCCCCCAGATGATGCGCCCTTCGGTAGGGTCAATCAGCCGGTTGATGCAGCGCAGCAGCGTGGATTTGCCAGAACCGCTCAAGCCGATGATCGCGACGAACTGGCCGTCAGGAATTTCAAGGTTGATATTGTCTAACGCCTGAAACCCGTTCTCGTAAATTTTGCTGACGTTTTCAATTTTTAGCATAGGTATTGTGAGTCGCTCTGAATAAATACGGTGAATTATGAATACATGTCACGCGCTTTTGAATGCCCTCTACTCCTCCTCCTTCCGCTTATGTGGGAGAAGAGGTTGAAGATTGAGGGAATAGAAATTTATAGCCACCTCTAGAAAAATACGGACAAAGATCGCGCGATCTTTGTCCGTATTTTAACCAACATAAACTTCACAGCACGAGGAAACTAACCACCGAAAATGTCGGTTTCTGTCAGCCCCAAAATTTCGAGGCGCAGGCGAACGGAGTCATAGGCAGCGTCATCAATCGGGGCGATACCGCTCCAGCTGTAGAAGTCGCTGTTACCAATGGATTCGCCCCAAGCTTCAGTTTCAGCAAAGGCAAACACGGCATCCATGATCTGAGCCTGTAGTTCAGCCGGGAAATCCGGGCCAAAGCTCATCGTGTCATTGGGGATCGGGCTGCTCAAGCGCAGAATACGTACCTGATCCACCACATCCGGCGCAGTTTCGCGAATATTGGCGCGAGCATCCATCACCTGCACATCGCCCACAAACAAGCCGCCATTGTCGCCAATGCGGGATTCATCAACTGTCAAGTCGTAAGGTTCAGACAGGTCGCCAATGCTCCACGGCGCGCCAGGCACCAGTGCCGGGCTGAAGAAGGTCGTGCCGAAATCAACTTCGCCGCTGTACACAGCCTGAATAACCTGATTATGGCCGCCAGCTTCAACAATTTCACCGGGGGTAATGCCAGCTGCTTCTAGTTCCACTGCTGGCACAATATAGCCAGAGGTTGAGCCGCTGTCCGGCACTGCCCAGGTCTTACCTTCAAGATCGCCAAAGGTATAAATCGGAGCATCGCGGCGCACGATGTATTCTGCCCAGTACACGTTCCAACCGTTGCGAACTGCCGCTGCTGCAACTTGCACGCCGCAGCGATTATTGGCGATAACATAGCCCGCCGCAGGGATGAAACCAATGGAGCTTTCCGGCGCGGCGCACATCGCTTCTACCGTTGCAGCATATGACGTAGGCACAAACACCTGAAAATGCAGGCCTGTGGCTTCTTGTAATGCTTGGGCCATCACTTCGCCGCCAGTGGTGATCACCGCAGCTTCAACAGAGGGGACAAAATAGACCTGAATCGGATTGCCTTCCGAACCAAGATCGCCCTGCGCTGACGCCATGCCAAAAGATGAGGCAATCAACACAACGATCAGCGCTGCCAGAATAAAACTACGTTTGCTGCGCATACCAGCTCCTTAAAACAGAATATAAATTGAATACGGACTACCTTATTTTTGCGCGTAACAAATTAACGCGCAACTATTGACCAATGTATCCCATGCTCTCCATGCGATGATTGATGCGGCTATCGCATCAACCCTTAGCTTCTCTCCTTCACTCACTTCCGAAACTGCGCGCTTTCCCATGCGCTGAATTGATCCTGAAGCTTCAGTCGCTGATACTTGCCTGTCGCCGTCATCGGAATGTCCGTGCCAAACACCACCACTTTGGGCGATTTTTCAAAGGTCATTCTTTCCCTGCAAAAAGCGATGATCGCCTCTGCATCGGCCTCCGCCTCATCATTCAAAACCACATACGCGCCCACTTCTTCGCCCATATACTGATTTCTGAAAGCCACCGCCAGCCCCACCTTCACATCCGGATGGCTGGTCAGCACTTCCTCTATATCGAATGGGCTGAATTTCACCCCGCCGCGATTGATCAGTTCCTTGATCCGCCCGGTGATGAAGAAGAATGCTCGCCCTCGTTCATCCCGCTCGTAAAAGCCCTCATCGCCACTGCGAAACCAGCCAAACTTGAAGGCCTCAGCGTTGGCTTCTGGGCGCTTGAAATAATGCTGCATCACGTTATGCCCGCGAATGCAGATTTCTCCACGTTCCCCCGGCGCGAGTGCCTGCCCGCTGCCGTCGGCGCTGAAGATCGCCATTTCATTCGGCAAAATTGCGCAGCCAATACTGGGGTAGCCAAAATCGTACATCCAGCGGCGATGCTCATCATCGCTCAAATCCAGCGGTAGGAAGCAGGAATAGCAGGTAGTTTCGCTCAAACCATAACCGTGCATCACCCGGAATCCGAATCGCGATTCAAAGGCGCTCGCCATGCTCATCGCCAGCGTGCCAGCGCCGCAAATCAGATGCCGGAACTGGCGAAGATCGCCAGCGTCAACGCCATCTCCAAAAATAGACGCGCCTTTCGATTCCTGCGCCGCCGCATAATCCAACGCATATTGCAGCAGCGTCGGCACGACACTGACCACCTGTACCTTTTCACGGGCAATTCGCCCCCAAAAATGCGATGACGAATATGCGCGGTTCAGCACCACCGATGCCCCCGCAAACAGCGGCGTGATCAGCGTCGCCACGATGCCATTCACATGATGTATCGGCAGCACACACATCATCCGCTGGCCGCCGGTGATCGCCTGTGCTTGGCTAATCCCGAAGGCGTCCACCAGCAGGTTATACTGCGTCAGCACAACGCCCTTAGGCGCGCCCGTCGTGCCGCTGGTATAAACCAACAGCGCCTCATCATCCAGCGTCGGTTGTGCCGATCCAGCGTCGAAGCTGTCTGAATAGTTGGCCGCCCCAGAAGCTAAATGCAAGTAGTCGTCATTCGCCGTGCCGCCCATCTGCACAATTTGCGCGATCTTAGGCGCGCCCAGCCCTTCAGCCTCAGCCCCATGAATGATCGCTTCCGCCCGTTCCAAATATTCCGCCCGCGCGAAGCAAACTTTAGCCTCGCTGTTCCGCAGGATGAAGGCGATTCGCCGGTCATCCTCAGTTGAATTTTGGGGTGCCACCACCGCGCCAATCAGCCAGCAGGCGAAATAAATCAGTACCGTGTCAATATGGTTGTAGGCCAGCGTGGCAACTCTATCGCCTCTGCGCACGCCCAGATCGTCAAATAGGAACCCCGCCATTTGATGCACCCGCGCCTTAAACTGCGCGTAGGTCAAGGCCTCGCGCTCGCCTTCCGCGTTATAGTGAATCAGGAATACTTTTTCGGGCGTAACCGCAGCGTGCAGCGAGAGCGCATGGGCAATATTCGCATACGGAATCAGCCGCCGATCAGGCACGAGTCCGTAAATGGTTTGAGCGTTTAAGAGCAGCGGCTGAATGTCTGCGGGGACAGAATCAAGAACGGTCATCATCTATATTCACAAAACTAATTTCCAGTATCTTGATGATTGTAACGTAAATGAGTATCTGCAGGATCGCTTTATGCTGCCACCACCTCGCCACCCACTTTACTTCCCCTCACCGAAATATTAGGGAATGAAAACATTTTTGGGTTTAGGGCTATTGTGCTTTTCAGACCGTGCGGTAAAGTCAAACAAATAAACTGAAGGAGTGTTGATTATGGCGCCAGCAAAAGAACTACTGATCATGGCTTTCCCTACTCGTGGGAACCTTGTTGACGCGACTGATTTCGTCAACAGCTTCAAAGAGGTGAAAATTCACAAAAGCGCTGTCCTCGCCCGCGCTCAAGATGATGAAGTCACTGTATACGACGATGATATCAGCCCGGTGGAGGGCGCAGTCACTGGCGGCACCCTCGGCGGCATTATGGGCGGTCTGGGCATTGCCGGTCTGGGCGCGCTGCTGCTGCCGGGCATCGGGCCATTGATCGCGGTGGGCATTGGCATAGCCGCTGGCGGCATCGTCGGCGGCGGATTAGGCGCAGGCGCAGCCAAAGCGATGGATTTCGGCATCAATGATCAGCTTTTGAACAAGATTGCCCATCATCTGGCCGAAAATGAAGTCGCTGTGGTGCTAGAAATTGAAGGCGAGCCTGAATCCCTCAAAACCATTTCCGCAGCGATGGAACGCGATTACGCCGCTACCACCGTCAACCCAAACGACATTTAGCCCTCTCCAGTGGGCGCTGATCATTGCGGGGATATGTGATGGTTTCAGGGGATAAGATCACCCCGTAGGGGCAGCGTTTACGCTGCCCGTTCTACCATTCCAAATACACCCTTCCTGCTCACTTGATTGTGGGAAAACTTTTTAGCGGTGAGAGTTAGGCTATAATTGCCGTATAAGTAGAAAGCATATACGCACGCGCAGCGCGAAAGAGAGTTCCTGATGGCGGTTCGTGAACCACGCCCTAAAGTCCAATCTAACGGTCATCAACTGGGCGAACAGCGCTATGTTGAGCGTAACCCCGGCCTCGATCTCGATCTCGGATGGGTTAAATCTGCCCGCGCCAATCTCAGCGCCGCCGAACGCCGCGCCGCCACTTTAGGCACGCGCCGTACTGTCAAAAAAGACTGGCAGGCCGCGTGGCTGCTGCGTGCCATCACCTGCATTGACCTGACTACGCTTTCCGGCGATGACACCCCCGGTAACGTCGCCCGCCTCTGCGCTAAAGCCCGCCAGCCCCTCCGCCAAGACCTTCTGGAAGCGCTTGGCGTGGCCGATCAGCAGATCACCACCGGCGCGGTTTGCGTCTATCACAACCGTGTAGCCGATGCTGTCTCCGACCTGAAAGGCACAAATATCCCCGTAGCGGCGGTCTCCACTGGCTTTCCAGCAGGCTTAAGCCCGCTGCATCTGCGCATCGAAGAAATCCGCGAGTCCGTTCAGGCAGGCGCCCGCGAAATTGATATCGTCATCAGCCGTGAACATGTGCTCACCGGAAATTGGAAGGCGCTTTACGACGAAGTGAAAATATTCCGTGAAGCCTGCGGCGAAGCGCACATGAAGTCTATTCTAGCAACGGGCGAACTAGCGACACTGCGTAACGTCGCGCAGGCCAGCCTTGTCTGCATGATGGCCGGCTCAGATTTCATCAAAACGTCCACCGGCAAAGAACCTGTCAACGCCACGCTCGAAGTCAGTCTGATCATGGTACGCGCCATCCGCGATTATTACGAACGCACCGGCTATAAAGTCGGCTTCAAACCTGCTGGCGGCTTGCGCACAGCCAAACAGGCGATGAACTGGCAGTTCTTGATGAAGGAAGAATTGGGAGATGAATGGCTGTTCCCGAATCTGTTTCGCATTGGCGCCAGTTCCCTGCTCACCGACATTGAGCGCCAGCTTTCGCATTTCGTCACGGGTCGCTACGCCTCCGAACGCTACATGCCCATGGCCTAGCGTGATCAGCGCACACGGCCATCTCGGTAGCTACGCCATGAACAGCGCGTAAGGGGTAAGGGCGCTTTTCACTATTCCATGCTGATCATGCGGTCATGAAAGAGCGTGATCACCCGCGTGCGAATTTGCGCCACCCCTTCCGCATCAATGCCGGTGAATGCAATCGTCAGGGTCTTGGTATCAGCGGCGGCGATGCCTTCAACCCGCCCCGCAATCTCGACATTTGGGAAGCTGTCGTTCAGTTCATCCGGACTGTAAACATAGGTTAAATTACGTCCGGTCAGCCGTACCTCGCCATCTTGCAGCACCGCCCCGGGCATCGTCAGCGTGCGGTAGGCGCGCACATTCGTCCAATCCTCCGGGGCGGTGAAGCTAAAATTGTAGGGGATAGCCGGCGGAAATGCCGCGTCAGTCAATGCCGGGTTCCAGGGCAGCGGCTCCATATCGTCCGCGACCACATAAATCTGATACTCGCCATCTGCCGCACCCCGCGTACCGCCCGAAAGTGGCATTTCCAGCCGCCCAATAGAAGCCAGCTCGCTAAATTCTGCATTCAGAAACACCGTCCACACCCCAATTTGATCCAGCGTCAGATCATGCGCCGGATCGAAGAAATAGCCGTAAGTATTCGCGGTCACTTCATAATCAAAAGTCGTCCCATCCGGTGCGCTAATTCTCACCCGCACATCCGCCGGCACAATCGGTGCCACCTGACCGGCAATCGTTAGCCTATCGCCTACGGTATAGACATCTCCGGCGGCAGCCCCCAGCGGCACGATGAACATTGAAACATTCTGATCGCCGCCGTAAGCGATGCTCGCGCCCGGATGCCCGGATGGGTAGACGCGCACCCCTAACGGATCACGGGGGGGCGGGTCTGGCTCATTGGCGATCACCACCGCCGTTGAAGCTGCCGCCGCCGTCTCTAAAATGTTTGCTTCCTCATCGCGAATCACCGCGCCGTTGAAGAAGAAAATAACATCCCCGGCCGCCATGCCGTCAATCCCCGCGCCAATTTGTCCGTTCACCGGATCATCCGAGTCAGCATACAGCGGCAAATCGCCGGTTTCGCCGTAAGTTGCATACTGGCGCACCGTCACTCCCGGCCTCACCGCCGAAAGATAGGCATAGCTATGCGCCCCCGCAACCGGCATATTCTGCTGGTAAACGCTGCTCGCATCCAACCCGCGCTCTAGCATCCAGCGCATATAGTCGCCGCCGCCATCCTGTATCAAAAATCGCGGTGCGAAACCATCGCCGGAATCCCCACCAATGAACGCCCAATCCCCCGTGTTGTAGGGCGTATTCACGATCACATTTTCAGGATCGCCCCCCACAGCCGCTACATATTGACGGGCGGTGAACCATGCGGGGGCGGGGATCGTATTTTGACCCATCACGCCGCGTTCTCCCCGTCCAATCAACCGGCTGTCAGCGGCCACCATCACGCCCGCCGTCGTCATGCTGCCGGCCCATAATCTTCCCTGCGGATCGGTGTAGCGGGCTTCGTAAGTCAGCCGGTATTCGCCGGGGTTTTCAGCGATAATCGCGCCGCCTTCCGGCAAAAAGATGCCCTGTGCGCTGGCTGCGCCCTCCAGCATAATCTCGCGGGTCGCACCCTCCAGTTCAACCGACTGCCAGCGTGCCGTAACTTCCGCCGGGGTCGCCGGGGCGATATGCGCGCCAACGGCCACAGGGTATCCCACTTCTACCGGCGCGCCCGGCAGCAGCGCTGGCGTCAGATCCAGCGGTTCGGCAATCAATACCTGATAACTACCGCCGCCGCGATAGGCGTTGCCAAAAATATCGCTGAACTCCACCGACAGGCTGATGCGATACTGTCCATACTGATCAAAGCTAAACGCGCCCAATTGGGGATCGCGAGTGGTCAATCGCAGCGTATCTACAGGCGACTGCCGCCCAAAAAGCGCCGCTTCATCACGGCTTGCCGCGCCCGCCTGCATCTGCACGATCTCGCCTGAGAGCGCCGTGCGCGTGCCATCCGGCGCAATCACCGTCACATTGAGCAAATCCCCAGGAAAAGCCAGCGGCAGCAGCGGCGGGCCAAAGCCATCGTAGCGGTTTGCCAACAGGTTGGGGATATACGGCTCAAGCGGATATTCGCCCGGCGATAAAATATAGGTTGGGCTGTCATAGCGCACCCGGTTCGCCAGCGTGAAAGGCGATTCGGCAGGAAGCGTTCCGCGTGAACCGTCGCTAGGATTATCCCAAAACAGCGCCGCCGGTATCTGCGTGATCAAGTCGGAGTCCACGCCCACCCGCAGCACTACCGGCAGTCGGGTCATTGAAACTGCCGTCGCTAAATCCGTCTCATCGGCACGCATCGAAACTTCCAGAAGTGGTACGTACAGTCCGCCGGGCATCTCTGCCGAGAAACTTCCGCTGTATATCGAATTCATGAACACAAGACTATTATCTTCAGGTGAAACTGTCAGTATCCCCACGGGGGCGCAGCGTTCGCCTAATACTTGCGGCGCATCTGCCCCAACAAGTCCCACCCCTGCGCGGGTGGCGCGGTGCGACCAGCCATTTTGCGCATCCGGCGCGGTCACTGCTGTCAGCGCAAGGTCTTGCCGCAGCGCAATCGGCATCAGCAGCAACCGCTGGCACAGCATCGCACCCTCTGTATCGACTGGTATTGTCACCCGCAACCGCGCCGACCATCTGCCGCCCGTCGCAATTTCGGTATCCCCGAATCCCCCCTCAACCGTCCACAGCGCATCATCAAGCAGTCCCGCCGCCGAAAATTCAGCTAGATTTTCAGCATGCGGGGCGCTGACGATAGTCGCCGGGCCGCCCGGAAGTGAGCCGGCATAGCCATCCGGGTTGAGCGCCACTTGCGATGGTGAAATGCTGAAAGGATTGCCCTGCACGCCAGCCAGTAGTGCGCGAAAAGAGCCGGTCAGCCCCGCCTGCGTGAATGCCGTTTCGCCAGTATAGAGATTGCGAATTGCGATATACGCGCCGGGAAATACCGCGTTGCTATCGCCGGTGATCGTGATCTGCCCGCTTGCATCCGGCGCTGAAACCGCAATCTGCGCGATATTGGGCGGGTCGCCCTGCGCCAGTCGTTCCTGCGCGGCAGTAAGCCCGGCAAAAAGCAGTGACATGCACAGCGCCAGAGCTGCAACCGCTGCGAAATATCCCCGTCTCACAACTTTTCCTCAGCTTGGCGCAAGGCCATTTGTAAACGGTACTGCTGGATCGTGGTAGTCAAATCGCCCCGCGTGCGCTCTAAGACCCCCCGCACCGCATCGGTACGGCGGCGTAAATCTCCAGTGATCGCATCGGGAAAGTCGAACGTGACTAATTGGTCATAAATGGTATCCATCCAACTCAGCAGGCGTTCCGCTTCAGCAACTGCCGCCGGCGCGCCCGCCGCCGTCGCCGCATCTTCACGGCGCAAAATATCGAGAATGAAGCGCCGCAGTTCTGTAGCCGCTTCCGCCAGCCCATTCAAATACGTGCTGCCCTGCACCTGTAAAGCGTCCAACGTGGGCAGTTCCATCCCCCGCACCATGGCGTAGGTGGCGTGCGCTTCAACCACTTCTTTCAGCGCATCCTGCGTATAACCGCTGTGATATAAATCAGGGTAAGCCGCAACGCCAGTCTTCAAGGCTGCCGCCGCCGAGTCCACAATTGCCAATTTCTGTTCGGCAGACTGCCATTCACGGCGGTGTACCGCGCGAATGGCTTCAGCACAGCAGCGGATCAACTCCCGCGATTTGGTGATTGCGGCATCCCTGGCGGCATTTCGAGCCATAAAATCGGTACGGATACTTTCGGCCAGCGCATCAAAATCAGGCATGATCGCCTCAATTGTAGGTATAGTGTTGTTCATCATTTTCAACTTTCCCATAGTTTACGGTACGATCCCCTTCGCTGCGATAAACAAAAAGTCATAGGTGCTCTTATGAGGCTGGCTGTATTCTCCGATATTCACGGTCATTTAACGGCATTTGAGGCGGCATGGGCAGATTTCCAAGCAGTTGGCGGCGCAGATCAGATTTGGTTTTTAGGGGATTTTGCGCTTGCTGGCCCCCGCCCTACCGAATGTATTCAGCGGGTGCAGGCGATCATCGCGGAGGCGGAGGCCGATGAAACCCGCAAGGGGACGGTGCGGGTGATACGCGGCAACACGGATCGCTACCTGGTCACAGGCCAGCGGATGGCTCAGCCCCCCGCCGCAGATGGCGAGCGACTGGCGAAAATGGTTGAAGATTTAACGCATTTCAACACTGTCACGCTTTGGGGCATGGGGCAGCTTAGCTACGATGCCTATGCTTTTCTAAGCAAGCTGCCCGGCGAGTGTGAGCTTTATGTGCCGCAGTTCGGCTATGTGATTGGCTATCACGGAACGCCGGGCAGCGATGAAGGCTTCCTTACGCCAGAGACGGATATCGAAGCGGCGGCGGATGCGCTGCTGGATCGGGAAGGTCGCTTAGGCATTGGCGGCCATATTCACCGGCAAATGGATCGCCTACTGCCGAACGGGTGGCGGGCGGTCAATGTGGGCAGCGTGGGGATGTCTTTCGATATGCCGGGCAAGGCGCAATGGGGCTTATTCACTTTTGCGGAAGGCGGCGTAACTGTTGATTTGCGTGCCGCCGCCTACGATCTGGATGCAGCGATGGACGATGTTTATGCCGCAGGACACCCTTTGCCGGCATGGTTTGAGCAGGGATTGAGAAGAAGTTAATTGAGGATTTGTGATGCCCAAACGCACTCAACTTTTTGAACAGCTTGGCGGCGAACAGCAGTACGGCGTCCTGCTGGTTGCCCAAATGGGCGGCGCGCCCAACGAGATTCAACTAATTCTCGAAACCGCGGAATATGACCCATCGGTAGAGGGGCTGAGGCCAAAATCAGGCTATATCGTGCGCGCGCTGGGCGTGCTGGAACATCGGATCACGCTTGGCGTTTTTGGGACGGTGACGCTGAGCGATGATCACCCGCTACTCTATCACCACAACACGCCCAAGGTTTCCGTTCACTTCGACGGCAAGCCGGACAATGTGCATGATCTGGTGCTGGATATTTCGCAGGCTTACGTCAGCACTTTTCTGGAATGGCGGCATCTGGTGGAAATGCCCGAAGACCTGAATCGCTCGATCCCGCTGGTAGACCTGCTTCAGCGCGGCGTTGGCCTGCTTGGCGTCATGCCGAAGCCATTAGGCGAACGCATGGCGCGGGTGCTTAAACATCACGGCATGAACGCCAGCCTAAGCGAAGACACGCACTTTAACACCCAAGATGATCACGGGCGATCCACGCTGCTCAAAGCATTGATTCTAGA
The DNA here is from genome assembly GCA_034437295.1 of Anaerolineae bacterium. Taxonomy (GTDB): domain Bacteria; phylum Chloroflexota; class Anaerolineae; order Aggregatilineales; family Phototrophicaceae; genus Flexifilum. Next base: position 12,760 of record DAOTUZ010000123.1, read on the forward strand.
CAGCTCGTACATCATCGCGCTGGACTTCTCATTTGAAACGATGGGCAAGCCGCGCACATAGTCGCCACAGGGGCGGGCATTGAGTGCTGGATAGTAAAAGTTAAAAGAGAGGCACAATGTAAAGGCGCGCCTGCATATGTACCTGTAAGCGCTTTCACCCCCATGAGTCATCATTGTCTTTCGCCCTGAACTTCCCTTTTACTTTTAATTATATTTCACTGCCGATAGCATTTTTCGCTGGAATACGCCATGATATGCCTAAAATTCTGGCAGGAGACACTTCCGTGAACCTCAAACAAAAGACGGCCTTGATCACCGGCGGCGCCAGCGGATTGGGCGCAGCAGCCGTGCGCGGTTTCATCGCAGGCGGCGCTAACGTGCTGATTGTGGATCGGGATGGCGATAGAGCCGCAGCTTTAGCGCAGGAATTAGGCGAAAATGCGCGCGCTTTTGAAGCTGATGTGACCGAAGAAGGCGATATCCAAAACGCAATCACCACTGCGATTGAAGCCTTCGGCGGTCTGCATATTAACATCAACTGCGCCGGTATCGGCATGGCGCTGCGCACCACCAGCAAAAATGGCCCGCACCCGCTGGATGTGTTTCAAACGGTGATTAATATCAACCTGGTGGGTAGTTTCAACGTGGTACGTCTATGCGCTACCGCGATGGCGAAAAATGAGCCGAATGACAGCGGCGAACGCGGCGTGATCGTGATGACCGCTTCGGTAGCTGCCTTCGATGGACAAATCGGGCAGGCGGCTTATGCCGCTAGCAAAGGCGGCATCGTCGGCATGACCCTGCCGATTGCCCGCGATCTAGCGCGTGATGGTATTCGCGTCTGTACAATTGCCCCCGGCATCTTCGATACCCCGCTGTTGGCCTCGCTGCCAGAAGCCGCCCGTGAATCACTCGGTCAGCAGGTGCCTTTCCCGCCGCGCCTTGGCAAACCTGAAGAATACGCCCAACTAGCGCAGCATATCGTTGAAAATACGATGCTCAACGCTGAAACCATTCGCCTTGATGGCGGCATCCGCATGGCGGCGAAGTAGTAGGTTAAGTACCGTTAAAACACTCAACGATTATCGTTTGCCCCGCCCTTTTTATCCCTCAGCCCACGTAAACGGGGCTGAGGGGGATTCGCGCATAACTTCTCTTTAGGCTTTTCCGAGAACGTCCCACACTTCCAGCTTGCCCCGCACGCGGCGGATCACCTCATTGGTGTATTCCGTCGTGGAAGAATGCCCGCCCAGATCAGCGGTACGAATGCCATCATAGACCGCTTCCATCGCCGCTTCGTAAATGGCGCGGCTGGCGGCGTGCGCCAGCGGATCGTTGATATAGCTGAACAGCGCCGCGCCAGCGAGAATCATAGCCATCGGGTTGGCGATATTCTTGCCCTGCAAGCCGGGCGCGGTGCCGTGCGGCGCTTCAGTGACCACCGTCTTGACATTGAACTCGTCGTCCAGCGACAAAATCACCGATTCAGCGCCGGCGATACTGCCGAACATCTTCAGCACCAAATCGCTCAACGTATCGCCATCACGGTTCAGCGCCGGTATCGCCAGCGGCTCGCCGGTGGTTTCCAGCAGCAGCGCGTAGGTGGCGTCAATCAACTGCGGGTTGTATTTCACGTCGGGAAAACGCGCGGCGGCGAGATCTAATTCTTCTTTGAAGATGCCTTCGTAAACTGGGCTGACGGTGTATTTGGGGCCGCCGAATACGGTGGCGTTGGTGCGGCGGGCGTGGCGGAAGGTAAATTCAGCGACGGCGCGGCAGATGCGGCGAGAGAGCCGGCGGGTGCTGAAGGCCACTTCGTCTAACCCTTCGCCTTCGCGCCATTCTTTCGCGCCGTAAGCATCTTCTACGGCCATGCGCACGACGGCAATCGGGGCATATACGGGCGCCAGCGGGCGCACCGCCGGAATACGCCGCCCGGTGCGTAAAATGACCTGACCGTTCACGTATTCGCGCAGCAGGGCGTTTGGGCTGCCCACGTCGCCCTTGATTTCGGGAGTGATGGTTGCGGCCTTGATGCCATAGCCATACTGGTTGATAAAATCAGCCGATTCGCGCACGACGGCATTTTTGGTTTTGCGGCGGTTTTCCAGCGAAAGATCGAACACTTTGGTCTCGAAATTGACGCGGGTCACGGCGGGATCAATGACGCGCAGCGCCTCATCCAGCAGTTCCTGGCCGGTCTGGTCGCCTTGCAGCACAGCAATAATCGGTGTTTTGCTCACAGGGTTCTTCATCCTCAATAAACCTTAGCCGCTTGATCCCTGTTTCATACACGGGGGCGCAATTCAGGGCAGAGATAAGGTAAAATCGTCGTGTCGGCGCATGATTGTAGTCGAGATCGAATGAAGATTAAACGTAGAAATTGCGCTATGATTGTGCCAGAAATATGAAAGGACCTGCCTGTGAAACGCAAGCCCTCCCTGATTATTACCCTTGCGCTGCCGGCTGCGGCGGCAATTTTGATGACGCTGATGTTTTCGGCATCCCCGCGTGTGCTGGCGCAAACCACGCCCGCCACGCCTGTAGCTACAACTGCCGGCCCACAAAATGATGTGAACGCCTTCTTCGTCGCCTGCGATACCAGCGGCGTGATGAATATGCGCGGCACGATGCTGGCGGGTTGGGATGTTTACTATCAATTATTCACTGGCACCACCGGCAGCGGCACCGCGCTCAGCGATCTGCGCCAAGTATCGGTGGATGGCGCCTTCGCCTTCAGTGAAGTAATCAATTACAGCAACGGGCAAACCGTGCCTGCCGGTTCGTCGGCCAGCGCAAAAGTGATCGTCGCCCGCGAAACAAACCCCGCCAGCGTGGACTTCGAGTTTGTGGTCAGCGACGTGAACGACGGCTGCCAATCGCCACAAAACCCACTTGGCGCCAGCACTGGCGCCGGAGCGGGCAGCGCTGGCGCGGCCACAGGGGATACCACGGCACGCGGCAACTTGGTTGCGCTGCCTGCGCCCAACGGCGGCACGCTGAACCCTAACCTTGCGCCGGAATCGCTGGTCGTGCTTGGCCCGCGCTTGAGCGACGCCTTCCGCTCCGAAACGCCCGGCCTGATCTACGCCGCTTGTGGCAATTTCCCGTTGGCGCTGCCCGGCATTGTGTACGATAACGACCACATCACCGTATTCTGGTCTTGGTACACGCGCACCGATGAACAGATGCAGCAGCATTTGGACAATGTGCAGTATTCGGTGCGGATGAACAGCGCGACTTTCAATCAGGTGGTGCGCAGCGATATTCAGCGCATCAACAACCAATCCTACGTATTTTATTCGGTGGATGTGGGGAACTTACGCCCCGGCCACTATGAAATTGAGTACCGCGCCACGTGGGCGAATCCGGTCAATGACGGCTATGCCGATTTTGGCCCCGGCACCGATAACCCGCAGGATGCTGGCAACTGCAATTTCGACATTGTGCGCAACCCGCACAGCGAGTTTGTATCGTACACCAATATGTTCCTGCCAACGACATGGCCGGTGCATACGCTGTTCCCAGACCCGCCGCCGACAGAGTAACAGCGCCTATATCCGCATAAAATTCTGGGGCGCGGCATATCGCGCCCCACTATAAAACCGATCTGCTGCCAACATGCCAACTCTCGCAGAGCAAGCCCATTCCCTATTCAACCTCACGCTGACGCCAGCACAAAGCGCGGCCTTCGATACTTATGCGGCGCTGTTGGCTGAATGGAATACCCGTGTCAACCTGACGGCGATCACCGATGCCGAAGGCATCCAGACGCGGCACTTTCTAGATTCGTTGAGTGTGGCGGCGGCGCTGCCACGCACGGCGCATTTGCGGCTGATTGATGTGGGTACGGGCGCGGGTTTTCCCGGTCTGCCGCTTAAAATGATGTTCCCTGAGCTTCAGGTCACGCTGCTGGAAGCGACGGGCAAGAAACTGACATTTTTGCGCCATGTATGCGAGACGCTTCAGCTCAGCGGCGTCACACTTTTGCATGCGCGAGCCGAAGAAGCAGGGCAAATGCGGCATCAGCGGGCAGCCTACGACGTGGCGGTGGCGCGGGCGGTGGCGAGACTTCCGGCGCTGCTGGAATACCTGCTGCCGCTGGTCAAGGTGGGGGGGCGGGCAATTGCCATGAAAGGTCGCACCGCCCACGCTGAGGCAGAGGATGCCCTTCATGCGCTGGAACTGCTTGGCGGCAAGCTGATCGGGATTGAGACGCTGCAACTGCCCGGCGTGGACGATCCGCATCACCTGATCGTGATGGAGAAGATCGCCCACACCCCCAATCAATACCCACGTAAGCCGGGAACGCCCACCAATACGCCGCTGTAAAAGCTGTTAGGCGCCAAAGCCAAGCGGCGGCGGAAGCGCGATCAGGAAGCCTAACCCGCCAGCGATATGGAAAAGCGCCAGCAGGATCAAAACAATCATGATGATGATACGAATAATTTTGTATTTCGGCTCGCCTTCCCTGATGTAAACGTTATTCCTGATAGCTATAACCAGCAGAATACCCCCCAAAAGCACGTCCGCATAATCCGCATAACTGGTCACGCGGCCATTTCGGGTGGTGATACTGGTGAAGGAAATAACAAAGGGCAAAATGGCTAGAACATAAGCAATAATTTCGTTACGCTTTGGAAACCCCTGCATATCACCTGCGATCATTATTTTAGCCTCCTGATGATCACTCATAAGTCCACTAACTCGTTTATTACTTTCCCGTACCCAAAACTTAGTTCTCGTTATAAACAGTACCATCGTAAAAAATTTTTGCACGTATTTTGACCGTCACTACAAAATCGCCGCTTGAGTTATGGGCGGCGATCCGCGTAAAATGAGGATATTCATCAGATAATGTGATCCTAATGATCGCTCGTCTCACACGCTGGACTCCCCCCAATTACTCCCTTTTAGACTGGTTATTACTGAATTTCATCGTCTGCGCGGCCTATGTGCTGTCGGGCATTTCGGC
>DAOTUZ010000124.1:0-6285 GCA_034437295.1 Anaerolineae bacterium
TGTTCGCTGATCAGATCGCGCTTGAGCAAAAGCTGCGCCGGATAATCAATGTGCTGCCAACCACAGCGCACACAACTGGCGGTGAGATAGCCTTCGCAGGCGGGATAGACGCGATCGGCGCTGGCTTCAAGCAGATCCAGCCCTTCGGCCTGCATGACTCCATCACGCTTGCCGATTAAGCGGGCGCGCACTCGCTCGCCAGGGATGGTGAAGGGGACAGCAACCGTTTGCCCACGCGCGCGCCCGATGCCGCTGCCATTACTGGACAGCGATTCAATGGTCAGGCTGATGTCGCTGCTTTGATCGGCATCACGCTGGGCGCGGCGTTTTGATGGGGCTGGAGACATGTTATGGCATCCTTATTTGCAATTTCTATTATGATGATGCTAACGCCAGACTCAAGTCTAGCGCATTAAAAAATCTCTTACGCCAACCCTTAACGGGCAGACGTAGGGCAAAAGTGAATTTGAGGCGACAGCCCTAAATATTAATTACCCAGGACTACTCATTTATGGCAGCATTAGCCAAGCGCAGGTTGAATACCAGCCTTATTGACCCGTATGTACATATTCCGAATGCCGAACACCGACATAACGCGCAAGTGCTGGCGGGGGTTTTGCTGATCGTTTTTCTGGCCGTACTATTTGGCCTGTTAGTGATCACCGTGCTTGATCCATTACCCGCTGAAGTATTGGAACAGGCGCTTCCGTATACGGCGCTGCTGCTAGCGGCCATTATCGCATCCTATATTTTAGCGCGTTTAGGGCGAGAGAGACTGGCCGCAGCAAGTTTGCTGACGATTTTCAGTTTGCTGATATTGATGTCTGCTGATCCGAACAGATCGTTTTATTCGGGGACAAACTTCATCTATTTTCTGATCCCCGTAGCCATTGCCTGCGCATTCATCTCGATTTCCGCTGGACTGGCGAGCTTGATCACGCTGCTACTGGTCTCATTATTGTACACAAGCTCCAACATAGCGCCGGTGATTGATCCCACGCCCTGCTATGACGCGATCCTCAAATTGAGCATCATCGGGCTGATCCTGATCAGCCTATTGATACACATGAAGTATGTGACGGCGATTGCCCGGAAACGGCTGCGGCATAACGAAGTGATTTTGCGGCTGATTCGGGAAAATGTATCGGATATGGTGACGATTACAGATAGGGCGTTCAACGTTGATTTTCAGAGCGATTCGGTTCGCCAAATGACGGGGGCGCAGATGGGTGAAATTGATGAGGCATTCTGGCGCAGCAGCATTGAGCCGGAAGATCAACCGGATGTGGCGCGGGCCGTTGATTTGGCGCTGCACACACGCACCAGCTCACGAGCGGAATACCGGCATAAGGCGGCAGATGGGCGGATTCACTGGTATGAGACGACCTTCAATTTGGTTCGCGATATGAACGGGATGGAACGGTTGATCACGATCTCGCGGAATATTGATGAGCGCAAGGTAGCGGAACTGACGCTGGCAAAGGAACGCGCCCAACTGCGGACGGTGGTGGATACGCTGCCAGACCATATCTATATCAAGGATATGGATGGGCGATATTTGCTGTACAACCAAGGGTATCTGGAGTTTTTGGAGTTAATCGGGAACGCGAAGGGTAAGGAGATCATCGGTAAGACAGTACACGATATGTATTCACCAAAGATGGCGCGTACCTTAACCGAACAAGATGAGAACGTCTTTAGCAGCAAGCAACCCTTCGTGAATAATCAATTCCGCTACGAGGACGGCGGGGAGCTTCGCTATTTTGCGATCACCAAGAATCCGATGTTCGATGCAGAAGGGAAGATGATCGGACTGATCGGCTGCTCAAGAGACATCACACAGCAGGTGAAGTTTGAAGGCCAACAGCGGGAGCATGAACGCCTGCAAATGGCATTGGATAAAGAACGGGATCTGAACGAACTCAAGAATTTATTCATGGTGACGGTTTCGCATGAGTTTCGCACGCCGCTGGCGACGATTCTTTCATCAAGCGAGCTGCTGCTTGGTTACGCGGCGCGAATGGCGGAAGAACGGCGGGTGGAATGCCTCCGCACGATTGCTGGAGAAGTGAAGCGGCTGACGCTGATGCTAGATGATATTCGCACGGTGATGCAGATGCAGCGGCATGAAGCACAGCTGAATATTGAGCCGATTCCACTGCCAGATTTTCTGGAGGGAATCTTCAGCGGGGTAGAATATGCGGCGGAACGGATTTGCGATATTCAGATTTCGCCGGAAACCGCCTTGATTTACGGGGATCGCCTGCTGCTGCGACATATCGCCCACAACGTGCTGTGCAACGCGGCACGCTATTCACCACCGGGATCAACGATTGTGGTGCGAGGACAGCGCACGCATGATGGCAGAATGGCGCTTGAGATTAACGATACGGGTTCCGGCATTGCAGAAACTGAGATCGCCCACGTTTTCGATCCGTTCTTTCGGGGCAGCAAACCGCAAACCTCAGGGACAGGGCTTGGCCTGACGATTGTGAAACATTGTCTTGATCTTTATGGGGGGACGGTTCACCTAGAGAGCGACGCGGGAAAAGGCACGCGGGTGAGTATTACTCTGCCTTTGTATACGGCGGCGGAAACAGCCCCTATAAACTACGCAAACGCGCAATTAGACGCTGAATGACGCTCTTTTCGGGGTGAACAGGCTTATGCACCTGCCCGATTTCATGGAGGCGGGCGACTTCTTCAATCAAGGTGAGGCGATGTACCGTTTCGCCGTTCACATGAAACCAGTGATTCCCCATATAACGAACAGCCGGTTCACGCCCATGCACGTTGTAATATGCGCGCTTATAGTTATCCATCACATAACGTGGTGGAAGGGTGGGATCATTCACGGCGGTTAGTGCTGCGCTCATGAGATTTCACAGCGTAACTATACGAGTTACTTAGATTATAAAGCGAAATAATGAATTGGGGAAATAAAGGAATCGTGAGGGAATGGGGAAAGGAAACCTCACCCCTCAATCCCCCTCTCCGCGCATGGCTGAGGGCAAGAACATTAAGGGTTAGAAGGAAGGGATGAGGGATGAGGGGTGCGCGATTTATCGGGTTGATGGTGGTTATTGGGCTAATGGGGTTATCTGGTGTTGGGGCGCAGGGGACGCCGACGCTGCCAACACCTTTAGGCTATCCGCCTAATTTTGCGCCGGGGGTCAACCCACTGACGGGGCTGGCGGTCACTGAACCGGCGACTCTTGAGCGCCCGCCGCTGATTGCCAAAATTTCTAACGCGCCGGACGTGGTGAGGCCGCAGGCAGGGATTGGAGCGGCAGATGTGGTATGGGAACATTATGCAGAAGGCGGCCTGACTCGCTTTACGGCGATCTTTTTGAGCAACACGCCGACGCGGATCGGGTCTATACGCAGCGCCCGGCTGATTGATGAAGAACTGACTCCGATGTTCGGGGCATTATTGACCTACTCTGGCGCCAGCCCAGGGACAGAAGCGGCGCTACAAGCGAGCGATTTTGTGCCGCAAATTTACAGCGGGTTCACCTATGGCGCGCCGCTCTATTTCCGCGATTTTGCAATTGCTGCGCCGAACAACCTATTCATTGATCCGGCGGCGGTGTGGGCGGAAGCGGCGGCTGATGGGCTGACTGCGCGGCCAGATTTACGCGGTTGGATTTTCAGCGTGCTGGTGCCGCCGGGTGAAAGCGGCGCGGGAGCGGTGGCTGAACTGCAATATACCGATAACAGTGCGCGTTGGGAATTTGATCCGCTGGCGGGGATGTACCGGCGCTATAACGATGGGCTGGCGCATACTGACGCGCTAACGGGGGTGCAGGTGGCGGCCTCAAATGTGGTGATTCTGTACGCGGATCATTTGCCGACAACCATTGAGGAGGGCGTATTCAACGGCGTGCCTTACTACGGCATTGATATCGTTCTGACGGGCGAAGGCGACGCGGTGGCGCTGCGTGATGGGTTGCAATATCCGGTCAGGTGGCGGCGTGAGGATCGTCACGGGCTGCTTTCGCTGTGGACACTGGACGGGCAACCTTTCGCCATGAAGCCGGGGGCAACGTGGTTTCAGGTATTTCCGCTGCCAGAGGATCAGCATGCGGGGGAATGGGTAAGCGTGAGGTGATGACCGTGATAAACAGATGCCCTGAGTGCGGCGCTTCGTGGGCGGGTGGGAAAACCTGCGAGGAAATTTTCTATGAGTTTCTGGCGCTTGAATTTGAAAATTACAACGGCGAAGGCGAAGTGCATTTCTATACCGTCTCCAGCTATATGATTCAGCATCAACGCTACTCGGCAGAAGGGTTTCAGTGGATCAGGGAACAGCTTCAAGCGGCGTTGGCTGGCAAGCTGACGATTGCGGAAATACAGGCGTTGGCAGGGAAAAGCGTTGGTCAGGATAAGCGAAGTTGGAAGATCACACGCGCCGAAGATACGCCGATTCAGCCGCCGCTGGACTGGGCGATCACGATTGTGGATGTGAATCAGGATGTGGATACATTCTACAACGAACGGATTTTGAAATGGGCGCAGTCGATTGTGGATACGCTCAATGAAGGATCTAGCGATAGAGGCTGATAGCGGCGGATGAGGCGTAATGCGTCCGTTTTATTTATAACGGCGCGGACAAGGCATGCCTTGTTCCTACGAACTTCAAAAACACCCCCTTAGTCCCCTCTCCGTACACAGCCTGAGGGGAAGAAAAGCGGGGTGAAGTTATGCTCTGCCCGCCAACTCCTGATAAAGCGCCACCGTCTTTTCAGCGACGCCTTCATGCGAATATTCGGCTAGTGCGCGGGCGCGGCCTTTATTGACCAGTTCAGTATAAAGCTCGCTGTTATCGCGCAGTTTTTCAATGGCTGCTGCGAGCGCCGCCGTATCACCTTCGGGGACGATCAGCCCCGCACCGCCGATCACATCGGGAATTGCCCCACTGGATGAACCGCTCACAGGCACGCCGCTCGCCATCGCCTCCACCAGCACGCGCCCAAACTGTTCTTTCCAGTTCGGGCGGGTTAGCGAAGGCAGCGCCAGCAGATCAATATCGTGATACTGCGCCGGCATCTCCACCGAAGTGACAGCGCCGCGAAATGATACCCGTTCGGCAATCTGCAAGTGTTCCGCCCGCGCCTCCAGCGCCGCCCGCTCTGGCCCGCCGCCGAGGATGACCAACCGCCAATTGCCAGCGATCTTTGCGACGGCCTCCAGCAGCAGGTTTACGCCTTTTTCCGCCACCAACCGCCCAAAATAGCCGATGGTGAACGGGCGATCAGGCCGCGTTTGTGGCGGATGAAATAGATTTCCATCGGTGCCGAACTGCGCGATCACCGGCATTCTGCCTTGATAGCCTTTGCGCCGCCAGACTTGCGCCGCGCTTTCGGTTCCCGCGATCAGCGCGTTTGCCTGATGCAGCGCCCAGCGTTCGCCCCACGAGAACGGCGGCGGGTAGCGACGATCCAGATTTTGCCAGCTAAACAGGATGGATTTCGCCCCGATGCGCCGCGCATGGCGCAGCCCCTGCCATGCGCTAAGGTTATACGGCTCTTCGTCGATATGCAGAATGTCCGGCTTAAATTGATCGATCTGCGCCCCTAGCCCACGGTAGAAATGCAGATGAAAATCGCCATTACGGGCAATTGGCAGCGTTTGCAACTGGTAGCCGTGGGTATAGGCGCGCTCAAGCAGGGTTTCGCCGCGCTCATCTTTCCATGAGGGCGGCACAACCGCCAGCAGATCAACACCCTGCGCGGCGATTGTTTCACATTTGCGCTGGTAAATGCCCACCACCAGCGCCTTCGAGATCATCAGGATACGCAAAAGGCTCATTCCAGAGGCAAACTAACGGCAGCAGCGTTTACGAACGCAGACAAAGATACGCCCCTACAAGCGAGAGATGGCGCACAACCGCCGGGTTGGGGCGAGGGACGAAAGGACACCCTATCCAAGACCTCTAACTTTCTGCAACGATGGCAACCTTCATCCTTTGCGGCGCGGTTTCCCTGAATTTTTCACTTTGGGGCTGCTCGGTTTGGCAACCTCTACTGAAATTTTATGATTGCGAATCATGGTTGTTTGCAGCGCCTTGATCACGTGCGGCGCTAGGTTGGCGGGCACATCCACAAGCGAGAAGCGATCAAAGATTTCAATCGCGCCGATAGACCGCCCCGGAATATCCGCCTCATTGGCAATCGCCCCCACAATATCGCCGGGGCGCACGCGATCTTCACGCCCGATGTCAATATATAAGCGCGTCATGCCCCGTTCAGGTGGCAGTTCTTTGCCGTGTTTCTGCTTTTTATC